>JAIPFU010000079.1 GCA_021736505.1 Spirochaetia bacterium
GGGGGAGTGGCCGTCGATGCTCTGGCTGACCTCCTTCGGCGTGCTGAATTTGTTCGGCTCCAGGCTGGATGATTTCTCGCACAAGGAGCATCATATGGATTCCCCGGACAAACATATCCTTTCTCTGACCTCCAGGACCTTGGCCCTCTTCCTGAAGCGGTATCCGCTGGAAGTATGAGTGCTTATGAAATGCTTTTGAAAAGCTGGTAATAAATATTGTGTTATAAGATTTACTTTTTTTTGTGAAGGTTTGGATATTTAATCATTTTGATAAAGAGATATTGCCCATTGAGAAGGCGGGACACCAGTTTTTTTCTTAAACAAACGGGAAAAGTAATATTGATCCTCAAAACCCAGGTTATAAGCTACTTCTTTAATACTTAGATCGCCTATTTCTAGTAATTCTTTGGCTTTATTAACTTTTTCATGAATAAAATATTGGTACGGTGTCATTCCTGTATATGATTTGAAAACCTCACACAAGTAAGATTTACTTATACCAATTTTCTCAGCAACTGAATCAATATCGGTAAATTCGTATAGATGCAAGTTGAAGTAATATTTAGCTTTTTCTACAATTTCCTGTGACTGATTAAGCTGAACTTCTTTCTTAGCATAACTGAGAAATTCAGCAATAATCATAATGATATTTGCTCCAATTCTGTATTGATAAAGGGGTTCTTGCTTTTTGGCCTCTTCAATAACTTTTTTAAAAAGTAAAAGCAGATTATGATGGAAGCCTATATAATAGATAGGTTTTTTATTTGATAAAATCCCCTCTGACATAAGTTTTTTACAATAATTCCCTTGAAAACCAATCCAGTATTCTGTCCAGCCAACTGGATAATCTGGCTTATAAGCGTGTTTGATTCCAGGGAAAAGCAGCATTATTGTCCCTGGTAAAACTTTATATGATGTTTCGTTTGAAATGAATGTACCATGACCTGCGGTGATATAAATTATTTGGAACTCATTTAGTATTCTTCCTGTAGCAACACTCTTAAACGGTTTAGGGTGATGTTCTTTGTACGGTGGATACGTAGTATATGGTCCAATAATATTGCTTCCAGCATCAGTTGCAAATATTTGCCATTTTTCATCTTCGTTGCTGTAAGTCAGATATTTTGTGAAATGTTTCTCTAGCATGGACTTATTATAGGAGCAATGCACTCTTTTGTCCATTATGGATTTTTTTCATCCATACGTTCCCAATATTGTCTATTACATGCAGAGTTTTGTCCATTTTGAGATCGAGTTTTTAGGGTGATAATTAAATCACAAAAAAAAATGGAGGATGATTATGAGAATTAGTAAAAATTTGAAAACAGGGGTATTACTTTTTGTGTTGATGCTCATCACAGTAGTTTCTTTGCATGCACAAGGTCAGAATGGAACTGCAGATGTTGAAGAAAAAGAAAATAAAGTTATTGAAGAAATTAAAGCAGAGGGTGGAGAGTATGCCGTATTTGAAGCTTTTCGCGTAGCTGCAGATAATCTTGAAGAGTATCCAGGGCTTCCTGGGGAAGGTAAGAAGCTTGGATTTGCTAACATCTATGGGACACTCCCATTTTGTATTTCTGTTGAGGAGAGCATTGAACGGCAGGCTGAATTAGCAGGATTTTCAGAGAAAAATGTTTTTATAATGGATAATCAGTATGATTCTTCTATTGGCTTAAAAAATGCAGATATTATGCTTTCAAAAAATCCTGATGTTTTTATTGAATTTCAGGCTGATGCAAAAGTTAACTCGATAATATCCCAAAAATTCTCAAAAGCAGATATTCCCATAATCGCTGTGGATGTACCTATCCCTGGAGCCCCATTCATGGGAATTGACAACTGGAACGTTTCTTATATGGCTGGAGAAGAGATCGCTCGCCAGATCAAAGAGCAATGGGGTGGTATAGAACAAGCTGACTTAATTGTACTCTTACAAAATCCTGTAGGCGGTGAAAACTTAATGGATAGAAGTGAAGGAGCAGCCGCTGCTTTAGTAGATATTTTTGGTAGTGAAGTCAAAGAAAAGATTTTTAGAGTAGATGGTGGAGCTGGACAATCAGATCAAGCTAAAACGGCAATGGATGATGTTCTTTCTGCTAATCCGAAAGCTGAAAAAATCGCATTTACCGGGCTGAACGATCAGATGGCTGCAGGAGGAATAGCCTCTTTACAGGGTTCTGGGCGTTGGTCAGAAGACGATATTATTCTGGTAACCCTTGGTGTAGATGAGTTGGGTCAGACACTAATTCGTTCGGAGCAGGCTGATGCTGGTGTAGCTTTTCTCCCTGAGAATTATGGTAGATATTGTGTTCCGGCGGCTGTTGCAGCCATGCTTGATGAACCGGTTCCTGAGAACATTTATATCGATAATAAAGTAATTACAAAAGATAATATTGATGAATACTATCCTGAATAAAAATTTACTGAGAAAGATTAAGAAGCTGCGGGATGCATCATGTATCCCGCAGAATTTTACATTAATAGGATTGAAGAGGAGTAAGAAATGCAGCGTTCAGCATTTTTAATGCAGTTAAAAAAGAACTGTGAAGAGGAATACAAACGAAGACATGATGATATTTGGGATGAGCTAAAACAGTTATTGTCTGCATCTGGGGTTTATGATTATTCAATTTATCATGATGAATCTACTGGGAAATTATTCGCATTTCAAAAAACCAAGGATGGGAAAGGAGCAGAAACTCTTGGTGAAAATCCAATTGTGCAAAAGTGGTGGGATTACATGGCTGATATCATGGAGGTAAATTCCGATAACTCGCCAGTCTGTATACCATTAAAAGAAGTCTTTCATATGGATTAATACTACAATTTGAAAAATTAAGAGGAGAATTAACATGAAACCGAGAGAACGAGTAATGAAAGCTTGGGGGCTAATGAATGGAATGCCTGATAGAGTGCCAGTGCAGTTCGATTTATGTAAGCAGCTGCTGGATCATTTTGGGGACAAATTAAATATACCTGTAAATATAACAAAAAATATTTTTGAGGATGTCACCTGGCGAATTAGCGGTAATGAAATTCGTACAGCAATGGGATCAGATGTAATAATCACTGGGGCTTCTGAAGCTTCAGGGTTTCAGCCGGAAATACATGAAGATGGTACTTGGTATAATGAATATCACATGAAGATGCATCAGGGGGCGATTTACGTAGAAGTTGATGAATATCCATTAGCTGATGTAAAGACTAAAGCTGATGTGAGCGCTTATGATTTCCCTGATTTATCACTTCCAGGAAGATTTGATGATGCCGAGGCAATAGTAAAAAAATACAAGGATGATTATTTTATTATTGGTGATATTGAAGTAACTATCCTTACTCTTGTGCAGCAGTTGGTAGGGATGGAAAAGCTAATGATTGATATGGCCCTAGGTGATGAGTATTTACAGGAATTAATTACTCGTTGTACCGATTTTCATATTGAACATGGATTAAAGCTAATTGATAAAGGAGTGGATGCCATTTGGGTAGGTGATGATTTTGGAGGTCAAAATTCATTACTTTTCAGCGTTGACTACTTTAGAAATATTTGGAAACCCCATTATGAAAGAATGTGCAATGCATTTAAGAAGGCAAACAAGGATATAACGTTAATTTTACACTGTGATGGGGCTGTAAGCGAGTTACTTGATGAGTTTCATGAAATTGGTTTTCAGGTGTTTAATCCTGTGCAGCCAGGAGTTCCGCATCATGGTCCTAAGGAAATCAAAGATGGCTGGGGTGATAAATTGAGTTTCTGGGGAGCTGTAGATCAGCAGTACCTAATTCCCAATGGAACTGATGAGGAACTTGAGGCAGATATTAAAGAGAAAATTGAAATACTTGGTAAAAACGGTGGATTTATGATTGCACCTGCACATATTCTTCAGTCCGATGTATCCCCTGAAAGAGTAGAAACCTTTATCCAGCTATGCAAAAAACATGGGTCATATTAAAAGTTTTACAAATATTTCGAAAAAGAATGAACAAAGGAATGTGCATAATTATGGAAAAAATAAAGATAGGACTTTTTGGAATTGGATTAAACACTTACTGGGATCAGTTTGAAGGACTATATAATCGTCTAGTAGGTTATCAGGATATTGTTGAAGAATACTTAGTAAATTTCTCAGCAGAGCTTGTGAATGCAGGCCTTGTTGATGATCCAATAAAAGCTAGAAAAACTGCAGATAAATTTCGGGAAGAGAATGTAGAGGCTATTTTCCTTTTTATTTCAACATATGCTCTTTCCCATACTGTTCTGCCGGTAGTGCAGAAAGTAGGGGTACCTGTGATTGTACTAAATTTACAGCCAGTATCACAGATTGACTACAAAGCATTCAATAAGCTCAACGACAGAGGGAAAAAAACTGGAGAATGGCTTGCACATTGTCAATCATGTGCTGTACCAGAAATCTCATCAGTATTCAAGAAAGCTAAAATCCCTTTTTTTCTTGTTACAGGCTATTTGAAAGAAGAGTATGTGAAAAAACAAATCGAAAACTGGGTTTCGGCCGTAAGGGTAAGAAAACAACTTGGAGATTGCCGTATTGGTATCCTCGGTCATTACTATGGTGGAATGCTTGATGTCTATACGGATATAACATTATTATCAAGTACCTTTGGAACCCATTTTGAAGTTCTCGAGATGTGTGAACTTAAAAAATATCGTGATAACACAACCGATGAAGATGTAAGTAATAAAAGAAAAGAGTTTGAATCTGAGTTTGATGTATCATCTGATTGTGATGAATTCGAACTAGAAAGGGCAGCAAGAACAAGCTGTGCGCTTGATGCTTTGGTCAGTAAGAATCAACTCGGTGCTATGGCTTACTATTATGAAGGAAGTGAAAATAAAGAGTATGAGAATATAGTTACTTCAGTAATAGCTGGGAATACTCTTTTAACAAAGAAACATGTTCCTATTTCTGGAGAATGTGAGATTAAGAATGCTGTTGCAATGAAAATACTTGATGCTTTAGGATCTGGCGGGTCTTTTTCTGAACTGTACGCCATAGATTTTGATGATGACATTGTTCTTTGGGGACATGATGGTCCAGCTCATCCCCAAATTGCTGAGGGAGGAGTAGGTCTTGTTCCTCTACCCGTTTACCATGGGAAACCAGGGAAAGGTCTTTCTATACAAATGAGTGTTCAGTATGGAGCAGTTACCTTACTTGCTGTTGTGCAGGATGGAGATGGTAATACAAAATTGCTTGTTGCGGAAGGAGAATCTGTTCCCGGTCCTGTTCTTGAAATTGGTAATACAAATAGTAGATATCGTTTTACTTTACCAGTTAGGGAGTTTGTAAATAATTGGGCTCAAGCCGGACCTTCTCATCACTGTGCTATTGGAATAGGCCATGTTGCTGACAAAATTGACAAAATTGCTAAATTACTCAGTATAGAATGTCAAAGGATTTGTTAAAATGACAGGAAACATTGAAGAGAGAAAATCAAACTACGTTCTCGAAATGAAACAGATTGTGAAAACTTTTCCAGGAGTTAAAGCGCTGAATGGTGTCTCCATATCACTGAAAAGAGGAGAAGTTCTAGGCCTATTGGGTGAAAATGGTGCAGGAAAATCGACTCTTATAAAAATTCTTGCAGGTGATTATGAAATGGATTCTGGATCAATTCTCATTGATGGGAAAACTTGCAATTTTAAAACTCCTTCTGATTCACAAAAAGAGGGAATTAGAGTTATTTACCAAGAGTTGATTAGTCTTGAAACAATGACCGTGACAGAAAATATTTTTGTTAATGATTTGCCCGTAAAAGGGCCTTTTAAGCGTATAGATTGGGATCTGGCACACAAAGAAGCTGAGAAATGTTTAAAAAGTATGGGAGTAGAGATTAACCCTAAAACGTATGTCAGTGATCTTTCAGTGCATGAGAAGCAGATTGTTGAAATTGCCAAAGCTATTCACAAGGAGACATACATTCTTGTCATGGATGAGCCTACCGCCGCACTTGGTATGAAGGATACGGAATCACTATTTTCAATTATCAAGTCATTACGTAAAAAAGGTGTGGCAATTATTTATATATCCCACCGAATGGAGGAGATTTTCAGCATTACTGATAGAGTTACTGTTCTTCGGGATGGAAATCTTATTGGTACCGAAGAAACAAAAAACACTCATTCTGATGCACTCATTTCCATGATGATAGGGAAAGAGCTGAAAAAGTTTACTCCCAAAAAGAAATATTTAGCCGATAAGGTTTGTCTCTCTGTCAGGAATCTCTCAACCGAAAGCTCTCTGAAAAACATCTCTTTTGATGTGCATGAGAGTGAAGTCCTCGGTCTTTTTGGCTTGCTGGGTTCCGGGAGATTTAACATTATACACGCATTATTTGGACTTGAAAAAATTACTCGTGGCAAAGTCTATAAAAATGGTAAAAAGATAAAAATTGGGACACCTGCCCTTTCATTAAACTCAGCAATGGGATATATGCCGCTAGACCGAAAACAAGAAGGATTAGCCCTGGATTTAACTGTTCGTGAGAATATTACTCTTTGTAACATAGACAATTTAGGAAACCATATTATGATTGATTCAATTTTAGAGAATCAAAAAGTTGAGCATTGGATTAAGGAATTAAATATTAAGACAAGCTCAAAAGAAACAATCGTTGGAACCTTGTCGGGAGGGAACCAGCAAAAAATTGTATTGGCAAAAATGCTTGAAAGAGATTCAAAAATTTTACTTATGATAGAACCCACCCGAGGAGTTGATGTTGGAGCTAAAGCTGAAATTTACCAGAAAATCGAAGACCTTTGTTCAGAAGGATACAGTATAGTAGTTGCTTCAAGTGATATTCCAGAAATGATATCAATTTGTGACAGAATAGAAGTTCTGAAAAAAGGTGAAATTATTAAAACTTTAACAAAAGGAGAAATGAATAAGTCTTCACTTTTAACAGCTGCTGCAGGAGGGGAAGTATGATGCAAATACATTTGAAAAAGGAATTTGATACGATATACATTCTTTACAGCATACTTATTCTTATGCTTCTTGTTTTTTCTATTTCCTCAAGAGATTTCTTTTCTCCCTATAACATATCCTCAATGCTTACAAATATTGCTTACAATGGTATTTTAGCTGGTACTATGACTCTTCTCCTTATTAGTGGTTCAATTGATATTTCTGTGGGAGGAATTATAGGCTTCCTGACAAGTCTTATGGCTTTTCTTTATGAAACAAACTCTGGGCTTCCCAGTTATTTAATCATTTTACTTGGAATTGTTTGCGGGGTAGCTATTGGACTTTGCAATGGATTTTTAATTACAAAATTTTCTCTTGATCCAATTATAGTAACCTTGGGTATGATGGCGATAACTAGAGGAATGGCCTATGTTATTACTAAAGGGGTTTCAGTCTTAATGATGGAACCTCTGACCTCTTTCATTGGGCTTGGTACTGTAGCTTTTATTCCAAATGCTTTTTTGATTATGCTTATTATTTATGTAATCCTACATCTTGTTCTTAAAAAATTTAAAATTGGCAGGAGAATATTTTCAATTGGGGTGAATGAGAAAGCTGCTTTCACTGCAGGTATTCCTATTGTAAAGACAAAATTATTTTTATTTGCACTCAGCGGAGGTGCAGCAGCAGTAAGCAGCATTATTCTAATTGGTCAATCAGCAGTAGGGATGCCGCAACATGGTATGGGGTCAGAATTTGAGGCTATAACTGCTGCTTTGTTAGGCGGAACACTGTTCACCGGGGGGAAGGGGTCAATCAATGGAACCTTAGCAGGTGTTCTTATTCTTGGTGTCCTGTTTACAGGCCTAACAATTGTCGGTGTAAAAGCCGTACAAATAAACCTATTTAAGGGAATTTTGCTCTTAGTTGTAGTTGCATTATATGAATATAAAGAAAAAAAAATTACTAAAAAGGAAATCGCATGAATTCTAACAGAAAAGCAGTACAAGATAGGATGTATACTCTTTTATTTAAAAAGATGGGATTTCAAAGAAATATTATTCCAGCATTGTTTATTCTTTTACTTTTACTTGTTCTTTTATTCAGTTTGTCGACAGAAAATTTTTTTACAATCTCTAATGCCAAAAGCATCTTAAGTAATATATCTGTTAAGGCAATTATGGCTATTGGGCTGACTTTTGTT
>JAIPFU010000006.1 GCA_021736505.1 Spirochaetia bacterium
ACCCTTTATCTGATTGTTGATGGCCTCGAGACGCTTCAGTTTTTCTTCAAATGTTTTCATGGATTATCTCCTCTACCTCCGCAGCCAGCGAACCTTCAGCCAAGCGTACGGTAATCTTGTCCTGTTTTTTACACGTTTCTGCAGATGTGATAACATCTCCGGTTTCCTTTCGGCTTACCACTGCGAAACCGCGCTTCATGATATGTTCTGGAGACTGTGCCTCCAGCTGCCGTTCTGCCAGGGCTAGGGAATGTCTTCTATTCTGTAACAGCTGCTTCATATGCTGTTTCAGTGCATCTGTTTCATCATCCAATGCCTGAATATACGGCGCTATAATATATGAGAAGCGCTCCTTAAAGGCCTCAGGGGTAAATGCATTCAGGAGAAGCCGGGTTTTTTCTAAACGACTGCTTATTTCAGTGGTAATCTGTTCCCGTAAATTCTGAATGCGGTGAATAATCTCCTCACGTTCTGAACTGACAAGTTCAGCAGCGGCGGAAGGAGTTGGAGCTCGTTTATCGGCAGCATAATCTGTGAGAGCCCAGTCAATTTCATGTCCTACTGCACTGATTATCGGGATTGCTGAGGCAGCTGCCGCACGAACAACACCCTCATCCGAAAAGGGGAGAAGATCCTCCAGAGAACCGCCACCTCGGCCGATGATGAGTGTATCTATATCTTTTCGCGCATTTGCTCGCTGAATTTGTTGAATCAGCTGCTTTGGAGCCCGGTCCCCCTGAACAGCTGCAGGAAAAACAAGTACTCGCACCCCTGCATTTCGCCGTTCAAGAACCTGTAGAATGTCGCGGATTGCAGCCCCGGTAGGTGAGGTGATCACACCAATACAGGAGGGAAGCATGGGAAGCGGCCTTTTTCTGGATTCATCGAATAATCCTTCCGCTGCAAGCCTGCGTTTCCTTTCTTCAAGCATCTGCAGTATATTGCCCTCGCCAAGGCGCTGGATACTGTCGCAGATAATTTGGTAATTACCACGTTTAGCATATACGGAGATATTCCCTTTTACCGTGATACGCATGCCGTCTTGAGGCTTGAATGGAACCTTGAAGGTTTTAAATTTGAACATGACACAGGAAATTGAAGAGTTGTCATCCTTGAGGGTAAAATACCAATGTCCCGAGCTTGCCGGCCGGAAATTTGATATCTCTCCTTCCACAGTCAGACCGTAAAAGGACTGCTCCAGAGTCTGCTTTATGAGATCAGTAATGTCAGAAACGCTTAAAACTTCTTGCTGAAATGAGAACATAGCTGACACATTATATCTTTTTCAGCTTTGCTTCAAGGTAAAACAAAAACACCCTTCCACTAAAAGTGAAAAGGTGTTTTCTAGTTTTGAGAATTTGTCAGCAGAAAAATTAAATGATTTTGTAAATTTTACCTTACTGCTCTACTCTTGTTCCTGCTGCATTTGTTCAAGCTGCTGCTGCTGTGCTTTCTGCTGTTCATAAAGTTCCCGTAACTCATCTTCAGAGAATTCAAGATCACTCTCATCAAGCACAGAAGAGACGTACTGTTCCATATATAATTGGATAGGAAGCTGGTTTGCAATATCTTTCTGCAAATCATCCATGGTCATCCCAGCCTGATGAAGCTGCTGTTTCAGAGCCTCTTCTCCACCGAACTGATCTATGTACATCTGCACCTGCTGCTGAATCTGTTCATCTGTTGCTGAAACACCCTCTTCTTCGGCTTTTTGCTCCAATAACGAAATGTTTATCAAATTACCCAGAAGCTGAGGGCGAATTTGTGCAATATAGTTTTCAGCTTCTTCACCTTCAGGATCAAGTCCCTGCATCACAAGATTCTGGAGCTGCTGCTGTTCCATAGCTGCAAGTTCCCGATAGGGAATATCTTCCCCATTAACAGTAGCGACTACTGCATCCTGATCACCGGAATCTGCTTTATCAAGGTCAGTTGTGATATCCGCGGCAGCTTCAAGTTCACCTACGTGCTCCATAAGGACTTCATTCTGTTTCTGCTGAGCAAGCTGTTTCTCAAGTTCAGGCCTGGCTTGTTCAAAACCGTCAACTTCACTGTCCTGAGGATCAACTGGTATTTGCGTACTCCCTTCAGAATCACTTTCTGCTATTTCATCTGAAGTATCTGGCTCTGCTGCAGGTTCCTCCACCGGCTCTAGAGCCGCAGCTTCTTCAGATCTTGGTTCTGTGCCTTGTGCGTTTTCATCAACGTTATTAGCACATGACATTCCGCTGAGAAAAAACAGTACCAAGATGATACTCCCTGCATACAATAGATTTCTTTTGAACTTAGATCGTTGAGATGTTTTCTTCTTTGGTTCTTTTGTCTGTGTAATACAAATAACCCTCCAAGTAGTTACCTTATAATATTGGCAGCACTATACTGCCTATAAGGAATGTTGTGGGCTCAAGATAAAAAGAAAATACCTATTGGGCAAGAAATTTAACATAATTCGGCTTAATTTTTTAAAAATTGTCGTTATTGCAAGCTGTTATTATCAGTAGAATAGTAAAATTACAAGAAGAGATGAAAAAAACAAAAAAGAACAGAAAAAAAGACCGTCATGCCGAATTCCCCTGCTTATGTGGAAAGCAGTAAGCGGTGATGACAGTCTTTCATTTACTATCCCCTAAGCATGTTCGCTTATTCAGCTACAATAGCTTCTGTGGGGCATACTTCTGCACAAGCACCGCAGTCAGTGCACAAATCAGGATCTATCACGTAGATATCACCTTCAGAAATTGCATCAACAGGGCACTCAGGTAGACAACTACCACAAGCGATGCATGCATCTGTAATTCTGTGAGCCATAGTGGCCTCCTTCAAGCAAGATATGCAAGATTTTTACCAATTAGGAATATATACCTACAGAAGATTTCAGTCAAGGCGGCTTATCATCTTTTACCTGTCAGATTCCCCTCTCTAATATGTATTTCGGCTTATAAACAAGAAAATCCTGGAACAAAATCTTCTCTGTCACAAAATTATAATTCTTTAAGGATATCCAGTATATGGAGGATAACTGTTGACAAGATGCTTTTAAATAAGAAAATAGTGTATATGGCTAAAAAAAATTTCCAGCATAATTACCAGGATAATAAAATTCATAATAAACTTCATGATGAACTTCATAATGAGCAGGATAAGGAACAGCATAATAATTACTCTGGCTACGGAGATAGTTCAAGAAAAAATCTGCTGGGAACAAAAATCGGCAGATTAATTGATCTAATTGAGTCCTCTTCATCAATAACGGCTTTTACGGGAGCCGGGGTTTCCACCTTATCCGGAGTGCGTGATTTTCGTGGAAAGAACGGCCTTTACAATGATGAAGATGCCGACAGGATATTTGACGGGGAGTGGTTTAGACGCGATCCTTCTATTTATTACAAGGGTACGAAGGAGCTGATTTACGGTCTCGACCGACTGCAGCCCTCTATTGTACATCGTGTCCTTGCTGCGATGGAGCAGGCAGGCAAACTCGACGGCGGAGTCATCACCCAGAATATTGATCTGCTTCATGAACGGGCGGGAAGCAGGAAAATTATGGAAATTCACGGTTCACCGTTTTACCATCACTGCATGTCCTGCGGTAAGCGATACACCTTTGAAGAGATTATCCCAAAGGTTCGGAAGGATACGGTCCCTCACTGTGATGAATGCGGAGGGGTGCTGAAGCCGGAAATTACGTTTTTCGGGGAGAGTCTTCCGCAAAAAGCATTGAGTGATGCCGTCGATTCGGCTTCCCGTGCGGACCTGCTGCTAGTGCTCGGCTCGACATTACTGGTGCAGCCGGCGGCCTCCCTTCCGATGTATACGCTGCGTAATGGCGGGCGCGTAGTCATCATCAATAATATGTCCACCCCCATTGATATGTATGCGGAACTGCTGCTCTACGATCTGCAGGAGGTCTTTGAAGTTTTGGCTGAGAGCTTTCTTCCTTAGTCATTCCTGTGTGTTAATAAATTTTCCTGTTCTCGCCGTTTGCGTTTGCAATATCTCTTTCTCTTCTATATACTATGAATAGTTTGAGTGAAAAGGGAAGCTTTTATGCAGTTTCTTAGGGATGTGTTCTCCCTGTATGCCGCGAGATCCTCATTTTTTGCCCGGCTGTTTGTTGAGCATATCTATTTAACCCTTATTGCGGTTCTGATCATAAGCTGTATCGGTCTCACAATGGGTATTATTATTACCCGATACCGAAGGGCTGCAAAAATCGTACTCTCCCTGGTGAATTTTCTTTACACCATTCCTACCATCGCACTGTTCGGCTTTCTGGTCTCGTTTACCGGAATAGGAAACACCAGTGCAATCATAGCATTAACCGCTTACGGCCTCATACCCATTATTCGAAATACCTATGTTGGTATTGTGGAGGTTGATCCGCTTATTGTGGAAGCAGCCGTAGGAATGGGAAGTACGGACTGGCAGCTGCTCTGGAATGTGCAGTTTCCCATGGCTCTACCGGTAATTATTGCCGGTTTTCGCACCATGGTCGTCATGACCATTGCTTTAGGGGGTATTGCTTCATTTATCGGCGCCGGTGGGCTGGGGGTAGCAATTTGGCGAGGAATTACCACAAACTTTACGGAAATGACCGTAGCCGGCAGTATACTCGTGGCATTGCTGGCAATAGTAATTGATCTGATTCTTGGATTATTAGAGAGGATTATACGGAAAAAGGTCCTGGGGACCGAATCTGCAAGGGGGTAGAGAATGAAGGATTTTACAAAGGATAGATGGGGCTCGGTTGTAACGGAAAAGAGGTGCAGGCTGATGCCTACGCGGCGGATTTCGGCCAGCGTGTTCATCGTGATTGCTGCAGTGCTTTTCATGATTACGGCACTCACCGGCTGCGAAGGTGAAAAAAAAGTTGTGGTGGCATCGAAACCCCATGCGGAGCAGTATATCCTAGCTGAAATGCTTACCCTGATTATAGAGGACAGAACAGATATCTCTGTGGAGAAGCAGCTCGGCATCGGTGGCGGGACTGCAAACATACAGCCGGGGATGGAATCCGGGGAGATTGATATCTATCCCGAGTACACCGGAACAGGGTGGCTGTTTGTCCTCAAAGAAGAGCTTGTCAAAAATCCTGATGATCTGTATCGCCAGGTAAAGGAAGGCTATGCAGATGAATACGATATCATCTGGCTGGATCGCTACGGCTTTAATAATACCTACGCCATGGCCGTTGACCCTGATATTGCAGAGAAATATCAGCTGGAAACGTATTCAGATTTAGCTGAGGTCAGTGACCAGCTTGTTTTCGGCGGGGAGTATGATTTTTATGAACGGGAGGACGGCTTGCCGGGTCTCATTGATGTATATGGCTTTAATTTCAAGGATACCAAAGAAATTGATATCGGTCTCAAGTATGAAGCTATCGGTTCAGGGCAGGTGGATGTTATAAATGCGTTCTCCACCGACGGACTCATCAAGGAGTATGATCTGAAAGTTCTGGACGACGACAAGTACTTTTTCCCATCCTACCAGGCTGCTACCCTGATACGGGGTGAGACCTTGGAGGAATACCCGGAACTGGAAGCTGTACTGAACGTCATGAACGGATTAATTTCCGATAATGAGATGATTGAATTGAACTACAAGGTGGAAAAAGAGAATGAAGATCCTGCAGCGACAGCCAGGGAGTTCCTTATATCCAAGAAAATACTGTAGGGGATACACAGGAGAGCTTCAAAAAGAAGCTTCAAAAAGTAGCTGTAAAAAGAAGCTTCAAAAAGAAGCTGCAAAAAGAAGCTGCAAAAAGAAGCTGCAAGTGAGTAATTATGGCAATAATCGAATTTTCATCAGTTTATAAAAGCTACGGACCGGAGGTCCCAGTTCTCCGGGGCTTGGATGTCTCTGTAGAGCATGGTGAATTTATAACCTGTATAGGACCATCCGGCTGCGGGAAAACCACATTTCTCAAAATCATCAATGCACTCCTATATCCCGAAGACGGTTCGGTGCAAATTTATGGAAAAGAGCTGAAGGACTGGGATCCCATCGAACTCCGCCGCAGTATTGGCTACGTTATTCAGCAGGTGGGGCTTTTCCCCCACATGACGGTTCGGGAAAATATCGGCTATGTCTTGAGGATTATGAAACGTCAGAAAAACGGCCGTTTTCGCCGTGCGGAAGAGCTTATTGAGCTGGTGGGATTGAGCCGATCCTACTTGGACCGTTATCCCCGAGAACTCAGTGGAGGACAGCAGCAGCGTGTAGGAGTTGCGCGTGCCCTGGCTGCAGATCCGGAAATCCTGCTGATGGATGAACCCTTCGGAGCAGTGGATGAAATCACCCGAAAAACACTTCAGCTTGAAATGAAGAAACTTCATGAAGTGCTGCAGAAGACCATCATCTTTGTTACCCATGATATTGAAGAGGCCATGCGGCTGGGAACTCGTATTGCCTTATTGAACCAGGGTGTTATAGAACAGATAGACAGTCGAGAGAAGATGTTATTCGATCCTAAAACTCCATTTGTGGAAAGCTTTTTCGGGAGCAGAAATTTTTCCTCATTCCTGAATGTTGAAGCCGTCGGATCTGTCTATACCCCCCTGGGAGAGTCAAATTTTACTCGTGAAGAGGCCGGCGGTCTTCCTTCTGTTGATGTAAACTCCCCCTTAATAGAAGGCATAAAGAAGGTTTTTGATACTGGACATGAAATTCTGGCAGTCACTGACTGGAAAGAGGGTGAAAAAGAGAGGAAAGGGGTGAGAGCTGATAGGGGAGATCATAAAAAAAGCCCCAATATCCCTGCAGCAGCGGGGAAGCGTACTGGTATTACTGGCGGCGGTGGCAATGATGGCAATGATGGCGATGATGGCGGCTCCAATGGCGTTTACACTATCGATGCCGATAGTATTATTGGCACTTTTTCCCTAGCCACGATCAGGTCTATGTTTGATACGCATTTAGCTGAAGATACGCGCTATATCAGAACATAATACGATACATCATAATTTTTTAGGGTATACAGACAATTTATGAAGAAATTAGTATTCAGCACAATTATTGGATTGATGATGCAGCTCGTGTTACTATCCAAGAGCTTAAACCAGAGAACATAAGTATGAGAATGCTTCCTGAAAATATTCTTGCACAAGAACTTTTTGGGTTGGACTCTGAGCTTCCGGAGATTGATCTGCATCTGTAGAGCCCCTGATGAGGACATGCTTCACATCGCATTGCATCACATAGAATCACATAGAATCACATCACATCTACAATTCATTCTTCATCACATTCAGTCTTTCAAGGTAAAAAAGCTCACTGAATCCTGAGGACAAAAGATCGTGAACTTTGTCATCAGCATGATTCTCCAGTAATCTTAAAAACAAGTTATTATAAAAACATATTGTTATTATATAGACAAAATGTTATAATTATGCTAAATTGTTGTTTATTAAAAAAGATGGAGACAGAGTATGAGAATAGGTATTTGCGGTTACGGAAGAATGGGGCACCTTATACGGAGTAAAGCCCTGGATCGGGGACATGAAGTTCCCGTTATAATTGATCCTGTATTAGAGGATGAGGTAGTTACTGCAAAAAGTATAGAAGAAAATATTAAGGATTCTGTGGATGCGGTCATTGATTTCTCTGTGCCCGATGTAGCAGTGGATCATATTGTTCGATTCTGTGATCTTGGAGTTAACGTTGTCATGGGAACAACCGGATGGTATGACACTATGGATGAAGTGAAAAATATAGTGGGGGAGAGCTCGATGGGAATGATCTGGTCAGGAAATTTCTCATTGGGGGTAAATATCTTTTTCCACATGATACTAAAAGCCGGGAATATCATGAATAATTTTGATGCTTATGATGCCATGGTTCATGAAATACACCATAAATTCAAAGCAGACAGTCCCTCGGGTACTGCAAATATGCTGGGCAATATACTGCTTAAAGAGCTGGATCGGAAAGATGCTCTGGTTACAGATGCCCTTTACCGCCCCATAGAAAAATCGGAGCTTCATGTATCATCTACAAGAGTAGGCGCAGTTCCGGGAACCCACCGAGTGTTATTTGATAGCGATGTGGATAGTATTGAGCTGACACATACGGCTCGAAATAGAAATGGATTTGCCGAAGGAGCCGTCCTTGCAGCAGAGTGGATTGCTGGGAAAAAAGGATTCTATGGTATAGATGACATGATGGAAACCATTATAGAAGGAAGGAGTTAATAATATGGAAAAGAGATTCAGAGGATTACATACAGCCCTGATAACCCCGTTTACTGAGAACGGAGATGTGGATGTTTGGGCGCTTCAGCAGATTATTGAACATCAGATTGAAGCAGGGGTAGACGGTTTGGTGCCCTGCGGGACAACCGGTGAGAGCCCCACGCTTTCACACCAGGAGCATGATCACGTTATTGAACTAACCGTGAAATTTGCCGAGGGGAGGGTTCCTGTGATTGCCGGTACCGGGAGTAATTCCACCAGCGAAGCAGTGAGACTTTCGCAGCATGCAGAAGCATCCGGAGCAGATGCAGTTCTTCTGGTAAATCCGTACTACAACAAGCCGACGCAGAAAGGCCTCTATCATCATTTTAAGGCAATTGCCGATGCTGTTTCCGTTCCCTGCATTCTTTATAATATTAAAGGGCGTACTGCAGTTAATATGGAAACTGAAACTGCGATCAGATTGATGAACGACTGTAGAAATATTATTGCCGTGAAAGAAGCTTCCGGAGATCTAGACCAGATGAAGTCAGTTATTGCAGGAAGAAACGATCAATTTCTTGTTCTCTCCGGTGATGATAACATGACAGTAAAGCTCATTGAAGCCGGGGGTGACGGTGTCATTTCTGTAGCGGCGAATCTAGTACCGGAACATATGCGAACCATGGTTCATGCTGCTCTTGATGGTGATCTGAAGACAGCTAAAGAGATGGAGGCTAAGTTGACTCCTCTATTTAAAGCTTGTTTTATTGAAACCAATCCGATTCCCATAAAGACTGCTATGGCTTACAGCGGATGGTGTCAGGAAAAATTCAGATTGCCCATGTGTTCTCTCTCTACAGATGAGAATAGAGAAGCTGTCATTAAGTCTCTTGATGGTTTAGAGATAAAAAAACGGAAAAAATAGATATTCCTGAAGAGACTGAAAAGAAAAGAATACATCCGAATAATACATCCGAATAATACATCCGAATAGAATAGTGCACCAGAAGATACAGTAACGAAAATAGTAACGACAATAGTAACGAAAATAGTAACGGATCCGAATTTCGGGTCCGTTATCTATGTTGCAGGATCCTGTTACGGGGGTGTTGAAAAAAAATCTTCCCTCTCATACAATTGGCTGAAAATTACTGATTGTACAACCGCCATAAAACTTGGTAAATCATTAAGCTTTGTGCCGACCGCCAATGCGGAATTATCACTGAGTTCACAGTAGTATGGCAGAAAGATAGAATTATATAGAATTAAATAGAATTAGATAAACGTAAAAACGGAGTAATAGAGTATGGCAAGAATTAATGCAAATTATCGAAAACTTTCAGCAGGCTACCTTTTTCCTGAAATTGGCAGGAGAACGCGGGCATTTCAGAAAGAGCACCCGGAAGCTGAAATAAGAAAGCTTGGGATTGGAAATACCACCGAACCCCTGACCCCCGCTGTATTGGAGGGACTTAAGGAAGGCGTGGAACGTCTTGGATCCCCAGAAACATACACAGGATATGGAGATGAGCAGGGTGAAAAACTTCTTCGGGAAAAATTGGCAAATTTTTATGCTAAACGCGGTGTTTCCCTGGATATGGATGAATTTTTTGTCAGCGACGGGGCTAAACCGGATTCCGGTAATATTCAGTCAATCTTCAGTAATGAAAACGTAGTGGCATTTCAAGATCCTGCCTATCCCGTCTATGTAGATACCAATGTCATCGCCGGGCGTTCCGGATATTTTAATAAGGATATTGGAGAATATGAAGGCTTTGTCTACATGCCCTGCAGTGAAGAGAATGGCTTTATTCCAGATCCGCCGGAACAGCATGTAGATATGATTTATCTCTGCAGCCCCAACAACCCGACTGGCGCTGTGGCGACCAAAGAACAGTTGAAAAGCTTTGTGGATTACGCACGGGAGCACAAAGCAGTCATCATTTTTGATGCATCCTACTCAGAATACATTTCAGATCCGGATCTTCCCAAATCAATATACGAAATTGACGGTGCTAAGGAATGTGCTATTGAAATAAATAGTTTCTCAAAATTTGCCGGCTTCACTGGAGTACGGCTCGGCTGGTCAATTGTTCCCAAAGACCTGGCAGTTGAGGATAGCAAACCCGGAGAAATCAACACCATGTGGTTCCGTCGGCAGACAACATTTTTTAACGGAGCCTCAAACATTGTGCAGCGAGGCGGAATGGCGGTTCTCTCTGAAGAGGGACTCAAAGAGAGCAGACAGTTGATTGAGTATTACATGGAGAATGCCCGGATTATCCGTGAAGGTCTGCAGAGTATTGGTCTTAAAGTATATGGAGGCGATAATGCTCCGTATCTTTGGCTGAAAGCGCCGGGAGGTCTCACATCATGGGAATTTTTTGATAAACTCCTCCACGAAGCATGGGTAATCGGCACCCCAGGTGTCGGTTTCGGACCCGCCGGAGAAGGTTTCTTCAGGCTCAGCGCCTTCGGGCACCGTGAAGATGTTCAGGCAGCGGTGGAAAGTATTAAAAAACAATTGAAACTGTAATACAAGAAGATATTATGTATAGATAATTTGAATCTTTAGTATAAATTTTGAATCTTCAGTATAAATATTGATAAAAAAGGTTAAAAAAATGAGTAAAAAGAGTCTTCCCTTTACAAAGGAAAAAATAGAGCAGATTGCGGAAACCTACGGGACCCCGTTTCATATCTATGATGAAGCGGCAATAAGGGATAAAGCCAGGACTATGAATGATGCATTCTCCTGGATCCACGAATTCAAGAACTACTTTGCCGTGAAAGCCTGCCCCAATCCTGTTATCATGAACATCCTCAAGGAAGAGGGTTTTGGTGCTGACTGCAGTTCTGAACCGGAACTGGTACTTTCTGATGCCATCGGTTTATCCGGTGAAGAGATTATGTTCACCTCAAACGATACCCCGGAGGAGGAGTTCATCAAGGCTAAAAAGCTTGGAGCAATTATCAACCTTGATGATATCGGCCATATAAAAACTCTTGAGCAGAGTTCCGGTATACCTGAATTGATCTGTTTTCGATATAATCCCGGGAAAGCCCGAACAGGTAATGTTATCATCGGTGAACCTACAGAAGCCAAATATGGGCTCACATCTGAGCAAATTATGGAAGGCTACCGAATTATGAAGGAGAAAGGGGTAAAGCGCTTCGGCCTGCATACCATGGTGGCCTCCAATGAGCTTGATGGAACGTATTTTGTAGAAACTGCAAGGATGCTTTTTGAATTGGCAGTTCGCCTCAAAAAGGAACTCGACATTACCTTGGATTTTATCAACATGGGCGGAGGCATCGGCATCCCCTATAAGCTGGAGGATGAACCGGTAGATCTCTATGCCGTATCCAAGGGTATGAAGGAAATTTACGATGAACTTATAGTTCCCGCAGGTCTGGACCCTTTGAAAATTGTATTTGAATGCGGCCGTATGATAACCGGGCCCTACGGTTACTTAGTCAGCAGGGTCAGACACGTGGCAAAAAAGTATAAAGATTACGTTGGTTTGGATTCATCCATGGCAAACCTGATGCGTCCGGCCCTTTATGGAGCTTATCACCATATAAGCGTATTAGGAAAGGAGGAGGCTCCTCTGGATCATACCTACGACGTCACCGGATCACTATGTGAAAACAATGACAAATTCGCCATAGATAGAAAACTTCCTGAAGTTGCAGAGGGTGATCTTATAGCTATTCATGATGCCGGAGCTCATGGCTATTCCATGGGATTCAACTACAACGGAAAACTGAGATCAGCTGAACTGCTCTTAAAGTCTGACGGTTCTGTTCAACGCATTAGAAGGGCAGAAACTATGGAAGATTATTTTGCTACCCTCAGGTTTCCTGAAGCTGAATACCAATTATAGTACTTTTTATCTGCAGGGGCCCGCTTGAGGCCTGAAATTGAATTGTGATTAAGCTGGAATGTGAATCAGTTGAAAAGCAGGAAAAGCGGGAAAAACAGTTCTAAGACAGGAAATGCAATTTTAGCAAGGGGAATGCAGTAACGTACAGGAGAAAAAGAGCATGGGCGTACGCGGGGCGGCAGTTAAAGACTATAGTATTAGAGTTTTGAATGGCATGGCGCAGGGGCTTTTCAGTTCCCTGATAATCGGACTCATCCTCAAGCAAGTTGGAATTTATACAAATTGGGATCTGTTAGCGGATTTCGGTCAGTTTGCACAATATATGATGGGTCCTGCCATCGGAGCAGGTGTTGCCTATTCTGTACATGCTTCACCCTTAGGTGTATTTGCTTCCGTAATTACCGGTGCACTGGGAGCAGGGACTATGGTGATGGCTGACGGCGGCGCTTCCGCTGCATTAGCTATCGGAGAGCCTGTCGGAGCACTTTTAGCTGCTCTCATTGGTGCCGAGTTTTCAAAACTTATTCAAGGAAAAACCAAAATTGATATAATCCTTGTTCCTGCCGGTACCATAATCATTGGAGGAATTACCGGTATCCTGCTGGCTCCTGCAGTAGCAGCTATGATGGCTGCTATTGGTGCTTTCATCAACTATCTGACAACCCTCTATCCCTTTCCTATGGGTATACTCATTGCCGTTTTTATGGGAATGATTCTTACACTTCCCATAAGCAGTGCGGCTATAGCCATTTCCCTTGGTCTTAATGGGCTGGCAGCCGGTGCAGCCACGGTTGGCTGCGCTGCCCAGATGATTGGGTTTGCCTGTGCAAGCTTCCGGGAAAACCGTTTCGGCGGTCTTATTAGTCAGGGATTGGGTACATCAATGATTCAAATTCCGAATATAATAAAAAATTGGAGAATCTGGATTCCTGCAATAACTGCTTCTGCAATACTTGGACCAGTTTCAACGGTATGGTTTAAAATGGAAAATAACCGCATAGGAGCTGGAATGGGAACTAGCGGACTGGTTGGCCAGTTTGCTTCCATCGAAGTCATGGGAATTGATTCCCTCTGGAAAGTGATCATACTGCATTTTGCTTTACCCGCAATCATTGCATTGCTTACCAGCGAAATTATGCGTGCTAAAGGATGGATTCGGCCGGGAGATATGGCCCTGCACACAGCAGAATAGGTTCGTAAATTTTCATCGTAAAAAAGAGCCGTCCTATCGGGGACGGCTCAAGAAGAATAAGAAAGAAAATGGAATTCGTTATTTTCCGTAGCGCAAATCATTCAAGAGCCAGTATTGCTTAGTATAAATGAGCGCATCATTTTTTTGAGCATAGTCAAAGGCAGTTTTCCCATCTGCATTAACATCATTACCATTAGCACCCGCTTCAACAAGCAGGGTAATAAGTTTTGGGTTTTCGCTGTATTTAGCAGCATACATCAAGGGAGTTAAATCCTGAGCACCCCTTAGATTTACATCTGCTCCGTAATTTATCAGCATATCAATAATATCAGCTTCCCTGTTCAGTTTTATAGCTCGATGTAAAGAAGATTCATGAGATGAGTCAAGAGCATTCACATCTGCCCCAGCATCAATAAGCAACGAGATAATTTCTTTACTATTGCTTTCAATAGCATACATCAAGGCTGAATAGTCATGCTTATCCCTGGCTTGGACAGGAGAACCAGCGGATACTAGTGTCCTGAGCAATTTCTGATCATCAATTTTTTCCGCAGCATACATCAGGGCAGTCCTGCCGTTGATATCGCGGGCTTGAACATCAGCACTAAGCTCTATGAGCGTTTCTATGATTGAAGAATTCGGATTTTTAAAAGCTGAAAATAGTGCGTTTTCACCTTTTCTGTTACGCATTTTTATATCAGCACCCAAATCTGTTAACGCAGTAATGACTTCAGGAGATTCGTTATGCATAGCCGCAAGAAGCAGCGGAGTATTGCCTTTTTTATCTGTTTCGTTTACTGGGGCACCTGCTTGTACCACGGCAGAGGCTATTTGGGGATTTTCATTATGGATCGCAGCGAGCATCAATGGAGTATAATCATTATCATTTTTTAGCCTGTAAGATGAACCTACATCAAGCAGCCTTTCAACAACTTTTGGACTGTTGCTATAGGAAGCAGCAAGCATTACAGCTGTATTCCCTTCATGATCTCTACTGTGCATGTAGGCACCGCCATCCGCGAGGGCTTGAATAATTTCCGGGTTTTTATTGTAGCGGGCAGACTCCATTAACGCTGTCTTGCCGAAATAGCTGGTGTCATTTACCTTTGCACCGCCCTTAATGAGAACTGAAATGATGTCAGGGTTGCTGTTATATCGGGAAGCAAACATCAAAGGAGTTTTACGGCTTATATCCAGTGAGTTTATATTTGCACCTGCATCAATCAGAATAGAAAGAATTTCAGGCTTATCTGCATATCGGGCCGCCCCCATAATGGCATTATATCCATTTATGTCACGTGTATGGACTCTCGCGCCAGCTTCAATTAGTGCTGACGTCATTTCCGGGTGAGGATTATACCAAGCCGCTTTCATCAAAGGAGTTCTTCGGTTTGAATCTTCAGCATTAACATCAGCACCGGCCTCTTTCAAGGTGAAAACTGATTCAGGTGTGTTGCTGTAACTTGCAGCACTGAACAGAAGGGCATCCATATTCAAAGGGATATTTTCCATGGAAAGGGCATCAATAAAATCAATAATAAAATTCATATTGTCATTCTGAGCCGCATATGCTCGAAATGTATTTCCCGCTTTATCCTTACGTTCAGGATCCGCTCCAGCACTGATAAGAAAGCGTATGATTTCCGCGTTACTATTTTTTTCTGCCGCAAGCATGAGCGGAGAGGCTTGCTCCCCTTTAGGTATATATCCTATGTCCGCACCGGCATCCAGAAACATTTGGAGTACATCGGGTGATTCGTTGTAAGCTGCGGCTTCTCTGAATAAAGAATTCCCAAGATGATTATCAGCATCGAATGTATCTTCTCTATTTAGAAAAAAGGGAACTGCTTCAGGATTTGGGTTTGACCGGGCAGCAGCAGCTGCAAGATATTCACGGTCATAAGAGATTCCCATGTTTTCGGCCTTCTGCAGAACATATGCAGCTGTCTCTAAATTGGGATTTCCTGCAGCAAGATCAAGTACTGTATTTCCTGAATGATCTTCTGCAAAGGGATCAGCCTCGTGGTCAATAAGGATATCCAGGATTTTCAGCGAATCACTGCGAGAGACCGCATAAAGCAGGGCTGTCTGCCCATTCCCATCCGTTCCATGAATATCAGCTCCAAGAGACAGCAAAGTTCTTACAATCTTGGGATTTTTGCCTTCACCGGAAGCTATTACAAGTAAAGGAGCATTATTGTACTCTCCGGTATTGATCCTCATATTCGGGGATAAACCGCTCTTATGGAGCTGCCGAATTTCCAAAGCGGTTCCAGTTTTGATAATCTCAGCAATATCTAGTTCAGATAGTGTGCTGAAATAACTTTTTTCAAGTTTTCCTAATAAATCTGATACTGATGCTGCCCCATTTGAAGCTCGCTCTTCGGTAGGAGAATCAGTAGCAGGGGCTTGTTTCAAGCTGTCGAAGGGCATCGCTGCGGTTTGGTCGGCACCAAATATCATTGAAGAAAAACTTAGCAGAATGATTAAAAGTACGCTAATTTTTTTCATACATATATCCTCTCTTAATAAATATTCTATCTACATAATAATAAAATTTTTGTCATAAAGAAAGGATTTCAAAGTGAAAATAGATGCCTTTATTAAGGTTTACGGATTATTAACACAGTTTTCATAAGTCATTAATTGACATGTTCAGAGTTTATCAGAAAATGAATGGGAATCAGTTCTCATGTATGCACGATCCTTTTACGTCGCTACACAAGTTCAGCAAGACGAAAAGTAATAGGGATACTTATAATTCCGATAATCGTTGATACAACAACCATGGCTCCGGCAAAATCAGACCGTACTCCATACCTCATAGGGAGCACGGAGGTGAAGACAGCACTAGGAAGACTTGAAGCAGAAATTACAATGGTTCGGCTTAACCCCTCGAGACCGAATATCTCGGATGCAAGGAGGCCGCAAAGGAAGCCGCCGACGATTCTGAGAACTAAACCGGCAGCTAGGCTGCGTTGGATGTGTATCCGAGTCTCTCCCAAGGATACTCCCAGGGCTAAAGCAGCCAGGGGAGGAGCCGCATTGCCCCCGAATTCTACAGTATTCAGCAGGGGTTCAGCTACAGGAAGCCCAAGAAAGCGGAAGGAGAAGCCGAGAAAAACTGCCCATAAAATAGGGGATTGAATAATATTGATAAAGGATTTTCTGCTGAATCCCCCGGTTATAATGAGAATACCCAAAGTAAAAATATATATTGTCTGGATCTGATCATAGATGACAATCATGTTCATGGCGCTCATGCCTCCCCAGAGTTTCATAAGAGGAATACCGAGAAAGCCTGAATTCATAAAGATAATTGAGGGTACGAAAGATCTAGCATCGATTTTCGTAATTTTTGCATAGAAAAATGATATCAGGGTTAGCAGAAGAACAATTACAGTAACAGTCCCTGCTAAATCAATTACTAAGGCACCTTTAATCTTACTTGTATAGAGGGCGTGAAATATAAGCATGGGCATGAAGAAATCTGTTATAATCTTAACTAGCGAGTCAAGGTCAAGTTTAAAAATACGATCAAGGACTACTCCACCGGCGGTAATAATGAGAATTGGTAAGAGCTGAATGAAGGTTTCAATAATCATAGAGCTAACTATATGTAAAAAAACTTGATAAAGCAATGGGTGAAAAAAACAGAGCGACAGTGATTCCATCAGAAAAAAGGGTTTCCGATAACAGGTAAACCCGAAACCGAAAACCCAAAAGTGATTATACCCTGGGAAGGTATAGTTTTAATATATCTCTGCAGGAGCTTAAAAAGCAGAGTAAAGGATGCTAGAGCCTAAACAGCAGATCTTCGTACGAAGGAAGCGGCCATAACGAACGGTCTGTAATCTGTTCAAGATTGTCGCCGCACGTGCGGAGTTCCTCCATAAGTGGAACAATAGTATCCCTGTACATTCGACCCTGTTCCAGAGCTGAACCTTGAATTTCTAAAGCTTTCTCCATGGCTGCCGTTAAATCTTCCGCTTTTGCGATAAGGCACTCAAGATTCTGGGAAAGCTCAGTTATCAACTTTTCCTGTCCTTTAATACTAAGACCAGCCTGTTTCTGTTTGGCGGCGGAATCAGCTATATGCGAAATATATTCTGATACAGCTGGGGTTATCTGACGATTTGCAATTTCTACCATCATTCCGGCTTCAATATTCAGCTGCATACTGTAGTTTTCCAGATAAATTTCAAATCTTGATTCCAACTCTTTCCTGCAGAATATTGAAGTATCTTCAAAAAGCTTGACAGCTTTATCAGAAATAAGCTCGGGAATAGCATCTACAGTTGATTTCAAGTTAGGTAGTCCTGCTTCTTCTGCATTTTTTACCCATTCATCAGAGTATCCGTTTCCATTGAAAACTACGCGCCGGTGTTTTCTGTAAAACTCAATAATAATTTTTTTTACTTCATCCAGAATAGAATCTGAAGACTCAAGCCTATCAGCAATTTCATTGAGTACGCCTGCAGCTGCGGCATTAAGGATCGTATTTGCATCCGCCAGGGTTTGAGAAGAGCCGACCATACGGAACTCAAATTTATTTCCCGTAAAAGCAAAAGGAGAGGTCCTGTTACGGTCCGTCATATCCTTGGGAAATTTCGGAAGGGTAGTAACCCCCAGTTCAAGGTCTTCATTATTTTGCTTTTTAATGGTTCTGCCGTCGGCAAATGCATCCATTATGTCAGAAAGCTGTTCGCCCAGGAAAATCGAAACAATTGCCGGCGGTGCTTCATTTGCACCGAGACGATGATCATTTCCTGCATTTGATGCGGAAAGTCGCAGAAGCGGCGCATATTCATCTACAGCCTTAATTACCGCCGTAAGAAAGAGAAGGAACTGGGCATTATCATGAGGATTATCCCCCGGCTGAAGCAGATTGTAACCGTTATTAGTACTGAGAGACCAGTTATTATGCTTACCAGAACCGTTAATGCCGGCAAACGGTTTTTCGTGAAGCAAAGCAACTAAATCATGATGCTCCGCAACGTTTCTGATAACTTTCATGACCAGCTGGTTTCTATCTGTGCTGAGGTTGGCAGTATCAAAAACGGTAGCAATTTCAAACTGGTTCGGTGCTACTTCGTTGTGCTGGGTTTTGGCAGATATACCGAGTCTCCATAATGAAGAGTTGAGATCATGCATAAACCGCATAACCCGTTCTTTAATGGCACCGAAGTAGTGGTCATCCATCTCCTGTCCCTTTGCGCACATGCTGCCGAATACGGTTCGGCCTGTAAGGAGAAGGTCCGGGCGTTTTTCAAATAGAGTCTTGTCAACAAGAAAATATTCCTGTTCCGGTCCTACATTCGTGTATACATGTTTTGTCTTTTCATCACCCATAGCCCGTAGAACACGCATCGCAGCTTTGTTCATAGCTTCCATGGAGCGGAGCAGCGGGGTTTTCTTGTCCAGAGCTTCTCCAGTATAGGACACAAAAGCTGAAGGTATGGTTAGTGTTTTTATGCCGCCGATATCTTGGATAAAAGCTGGCGATGTAGTATCCCAGGCGGTATAACCCCGGGCCTCAAAGGTAGTGCGGAGTCCACCGCTGGGGAAAGAAGAGGCATCCGGTTCACCTTTTATCAACTCCTTACCTGAGAATTCCATCAGTACACTTCCATTTGAGTTAGGCGAGATAAAGGAATCGTGTTTTTCTGCTGTTAAGCCGGTAAGAGGCTGAAACCAGTGAGTATAATGGGTAACTCCCTTTTCTATTGCCCAGTCTTTCATAGCATTTGCTACTACTTCTGCAACTTCCAGGGTGAGACCTTTTTCACCAGACTGTGTTCTTTTCATCTCGTTATAAATACTGCTCGGCAGTCTCTCTTTCATAACTTCATCGCTGAAACAGTATTCCCCGTAAATTGTCTCTAATGGTAATCTGCTGTAATCAATTAAATCAGGCATCCTTTACTCCTATAATTCTAGCTAAAATTCTAGATAATTTTTATGCTGATACTTACGGTAAGTCCATATGAGGTTTTACTCCATTTGACCAAATAAAAAGAAATAAAACCAGAATTTATGGTCTACAATAATATTTAGCAAAATGTATGCCAAATATTGCAAATAAGTAAAATATATTTTTAAATATATATAATGTAAATTTTTATAAAACACATAAGAGTTTTAATTTACGTGAATGTATGTATAAGCCCATTATTTTATAGCAAATGGATATTATAAACCTACATAAATGTTATATCAATTGCTTATTTCCTACATAAATGTATAACAATCCAGTTTAC
This sequence comes from Spirochaetia bacterium, assembly GCA_021736505.1. The sequence goes on from JAIPFU010000006.1 coordinate 19,514, forward strand.
TCGCAAAATTATGGGCAAAATATAAAAGCAGAAAGCAGTACTTAACCAATGGCCTCGGAACCTGTATCTCCATTTCTGATCCTGATTGTCTCTTCAATTGGAATGATAAAAATCTTACCATCTCCAATACTTTCTGTCCTAGCTCCTGCGATAACAGCATCTATAGTTGATTTAACAAATGTATCATTTACAGCTATTTCAATGCGGATTTTTTTCAGGAGGTTCACTTCCATGTCGACTCCTCGGTATATTTCACTGTATCCTTTCTGCTGTCCGCAGCCAAGGGCATTCGTTACAGATATTTTGTATATTTTCTTTTTGTACAGTTCCTGTTTAACTGCATTTAGTTTATTCGGCTGTATATAAGCGATTATTAATTTCATTATGCTCTACTCCTCATATAATGTAAGTATCTTCAGTGTTAATGCATTTTTACAATTTATGTAAAATCATACATTTGTGAAAATCTGAAAACCGCTGTAAGATTCACTTCCGTGCTCCATGAGATCCAATCCGGTTAATTCTTCAACTTCAGTTACTCTAAGGCCCATGGTCTTTTTAATGGCATAGAAAACAAATCCGGCTGAAATAACAACCCAGACAAAGACACTTATGACTCCAAGAGCCTGAATCCCAAGCTGACTGAAACTGCCTGTATAAAATAATCCATTAGATGTATCAAAAAGACCTACTGCAATTGTTCCCCAGACTCCGCATACCCCATGAACTGAAATAGCGCCTACGGGATCATCAATATGAAGAATCTTATCAAAAAATTCTACGGAAAAAACAACAATAATCCCAGCAATAAGTCCGATAATCAAAGCTCCTAGAGGTGAAACAACTGCAGTTGGAGCCGTTATACCGACTAAGCCTGCTAAGGCTCCATTCAAGGACATGCTGACTTCAGGTTTTTTAAACTGAAACCATGAAGTTATCATTGCGGCAATTGCCCCACCGGAGGCTCCCAAAGTCGTGGTTACGGCTACAGAAGCTATAGACAAATCAGTTCCGCTCAAGGTGGATCCCGCATTAAATCCGTACCAGCCGAACCATAGGAAGAATACACCGGCGCTCGCCAAGGGTAAGTTATGACCTGGAATAGCTTTAACGGAAGTAGTTCCGTTTACTTTAACATATTTGCCAATTCTAGGACCAAGAATCAGAGCTCCCATTAAAGCCGCCCAACCGCCGACAGAATGAACCACCGTTGACCCAGCAAAATCATGAAATCCCAAGCTGCCGAGCCAGCCGCCGCCCCAGATCCAATGTCCGGAGATGGGATATATTAAACCGCTTATAAATATGCTGTATACAAGATATGCTTTGAATTTGGTACGTTCGGCCATGGAACCGGAAACAATGGTGGCCGCGGTAGCTGCGAAAACTACCTGAAACATCCAGTCTCGATACAGAGTAGAATCAGCGTTAGGAATGAAGAACTGCGATGTCCCAATAATACCTGATAATGAATTTCCGTACATGAGTGCCCATCCGACTGCCCAGAAGAAAACAGCTCCAACAGAAAAATCCATAAGATTTTTCATGATGATATTCCCGGCATTTTTTGCCCTGGTCAATCCCATTTCAACCAAGGCAAAACCAGCCTGCATGAAAAAAACTAAAGCTGCAGCCATAATCAACCAAATCATGTCAATTGCATTCTGATGCAGGACTAAGGTCTCGCTTACTTCATCAGCAAACAATTGAGCAGGGCTAAGCAGGAATAACAGAATTAATCCGGCGCCAAACACATAGATCTTTCGTTTCATAAGTAACTCCTTGAAGTAAAATTGGGTTCATAAGATTTTAAAAGCAAGGAGTGTGCCAATAAGCGCTGAATATAAAAGATATAAGAAGGAATGTTCACATAATGAAACATTTTCTGTTAATGAAAGAAGCAAATAACTATTTACTTCACAGAATTTTAAGTATTAAAAAATGGCAGTACCAAATGAGCCGGCGTATTATCAAAAATAATGATTTTTTGAATTTAACTATCAGAATAATACGATTTTACCTACAATAATGTATAATATTAATTATCAGCCTACATTTTTGTATGTTTGTAAATGCTTGTATCGATATGATACTTTTTAATTCTCAAGCCCATAATTCGGTCGGTTATGCCAAGCTGGCGAGCGGCTTTAGCAGAATTTCCCTGGTTTGTTTTCAGAGCATCCTTAATAAGGTCCAGTTCTAAATCCTCTACAGCTCGTTTAAGGGTCTTATCGTAGGCAGTATTTGATGATTCAGCTGACTGCAGGCTCGGAGGAAGATGGTAGGCATGAATAACCCGATCAGTACTTAATAGAACTGCACGTTCAATACAGTTTTCCAGTTCCCGTACATTCCCGGGCCAATGGTAGCTCATAAAAAGATCTATTGCGGAACTCGTAATTCGTTTTACATTACGGTGATTACGTTTATTGTATTTTTCGATAAAATGATCACAAAGGAGCATAATATCGCTTTTACGTTCCCGCAGAGGAGGAATATGGATAGGGAAGACATTCAATCGATAATAGAGGTCTTCACGGAATTCCCTACTTTTTATTTCCTCTTCCAAATTTCGGTTCGTGGCAGCAACTATGCGTACATCGATTTTTATGGTCCTTGTGCCGCCGACTCTTTCAAATTCCTGTTCTTGGAGGACCCGGAGCAGTTTAACCTGCATCTGAGGAGAAAGCTCACCGATTTCATCAAGGAAAAGGGTACCGCCGTCGGCTAATTCAAAGCGACCTTTTCTGGGCGCCATGGCACCGGTAAAAGCACCCTTTTCATGCCCAAAGAGCTCACTTTCAATAATGCTTTCGGGAAGTGCGGCACAATTTACTTTTATAAAGGGTTTGTCTGCACGAAAACTATTATAATGTATCTCCTGAGCAACAAGTTCCTTGCCGGTTCCGCTGTCACCGCGGATAAGTACGGTAGCTTCACTTTTACAGACCTGCCCAATAAGATCAAAAACTTCCTGCATTGCCTGGGAACGGCCGATAATATTATTCGGCAGGAATTGCTCTTTCAATTGAGTTTTCAAGCGTATATTTTCAGCAATAAGACGTTCAGTCTCTTCCATCATTTCCTGGCGGAGTTTTACCGCCCTGGCTATCATGGAAGAGATTACGGAAAGCAGTTTTACATATTCTTCCAATTCACCTTCATGTTCCGTGGGAATTGTGATGTTGAACGTTCCAATGGTCTCTTTATCTATCTTTATGGGAACACAGACAAATGCCAATTTTTCCAGATTAGCTTTTGAGTTATCCTCTGCCTTTGTCTTATTGGCATAGGTTTCTGCTTCAGCAATGTCGGAAATGATAATCGGCTTTCCGGATTTAACAACTTGCCCGGTAACACCTTCGCCAATTTTATATTTTCCTCGGTCTTTCTGTTTGTCCGTTAATCCAATTGCAGATTCAATAAGGATTTGTCCAGTTTCCCGGTTAAGTAATGTAATAGCACCGCGGGTAAGGGGAGAATTATCAGAAAGAGTTGTAAGAATAGGGGAGATGATTTCCTTCAAATCCTTTGTTTCATCTAAAATACGACTGATTTCAAATAGTACTGTTAACTCTTTAATCCGATTCATAACTCATCCTACATTTTTGTAGCTTTTTATGCAAGTCTATAAACTCATCCAAAAATATTTTATAAGATGATGCTGACGAGATGGGAAACTGTTAACTGCTTTGTCTGAGCCGTTCACGCAGGGCGGCAAATGATTTCTCTGCATCCTCAACCGAGGCTATCCGCTCTTCCTTTGCCAGTTCAAGGAGCTGTTTAGGAATTTCATCAAGAAATGACGAGGGAACGGATTCTACGATATCCTGCATAATCTTTCTCCGCTGACAGCTCGTTATAAAAAGAGCTTTTCTCGCACGGGTCAGGGCCACATAAAACAGCCGCCGCTCTTCCTCTATATTTTCAGGGTTTTCTTCAATGCTCTTTGCGTGGGGAATAATACGTTCTTCCACTCCGGGAAGAAAAACAATATCAAACTCAAGTCCTTTCGACGCATGTATGGTCATGAGATTGATTTTTTTTCCGCTGCTCTCTGGTTCATTTTTTGATGTCAAAGTTATACGGTTCAGATAATTAAAAAGGCTCGGATCTTCTGTATCAGGATCATGCTCCCAATTATCAATCATGCTGATAAATTTTTCAATATTGCCATATTTCCATAAGCCGATTTTAGGGTTTTTCGGATGTTCACCAACCAGATGAATTTTATATTCAAGCTCTTCTACAAGTTTTCGAATGGAGACGGCAAGATGACCGCTTTTCCCATTTTTAAGGATACGATCCCGGTGCCTTTTGATCAATTCCACAAATTCCTCCAGGGAAGCTCTGAAACGGTCCCGTATAGGGCTGTCCTCGGCAAGAACTGCAGCCTCAGAAGCAGCAAATAGTGAACATTTTTTCGTTTCAGCAATTACACGAACCTTCTGTACAGTGCCTTTTCCGATACCTCTTCTGGGGGTATTAACAATTCGGAGGAAATTAACATCATCATTCGGATTAGCCATAACCCGGAGATAGGCGATGATATCCTTGATTTCTTTTCTTTGAAAGAAGCTCTGACCGCCTGATACGGTATACGGCATGTTCTGACTGAGAAATTCCTCTTCAAGTTTCTGAAGCAAGGAATTGGTCCGGACCAGAACCCCGAACTGATTATAAGTAAAATTGTGTGTCCCCCGGAGTTCCTGTATTTTAGAGGCAATAAATTCTGACTCCTCAGTTTCATCCTCGGGGTAACTTATGGAAATAGCACTTCCCGCATCTTCTCCCGTCCACAGCTCCTTAAATTTACGTTTTGTATTATGTGAAATTACTGTATTGGCAGCGGAAAGAATATTTCCCGTGGAGCGGTAGTTCTGTTCAAGTTTAATTTCCCGGGTCTCCGGAAAATCCTTTTCGAAATTTGCAATATTTTCGTAATTTGCTCCTCGCCATGAATAAATGGACTGATCATCATCTCCGACTACACAAATATTCTTATGCCTGCGAGCAAGCAGATGCATCATGTGATACTGAATATGGGAAGTATCCTGAAATTCATCAACCATAATATAGGTGTATGTCTTCTGATAGGATTCGAGAATATCAGGATGCTCTTCAAAAAGCTTTATGGGAAGGGTTATCAGATCATTAAAATCTACCGCATTAAATGTCTTCATATGATCACAGTATTCTTCAAAAAGCGGTTTCCATGGAGAATTTTCTCTGTTCCATGAGCTTCTTCGGGTTTTAATTTCCCCGAAAAGATTCGCTAGATAATACAAATCAAGCTTGTCATAGGAAATCTGCAGCTCTCGAGCAACATTTTTTATCATGGCGTACATATCTGCCTGGTCATAAATTGTGAAATTCGGATGATATCCAAGAACTCGGCAGTGCTTCCGAAGTACCTTTACACCGAAAGCATGAAATGTTGAAGCTGTAAGTTTCGGAAGTTTCTTTCCAGTCAGTTCCTGGATACGTACTGCCATTTCACGGGCTGCTTTATTTGTAAATGTTAGAGCAAGAATTGAAGACTGAGGGATACCCTGCTCAAGCATATTAGCAATTCGATAGGTAATCATACGGGTTTTTCCCGAACCGGCGCCTGCAATAATCAGCAGCGGGCCTTCAATGATGGAAGCAGCGGTGTACTGTTCAGCATTCAGTGCATGTTTCAAGTTCAGAGGAGGTTTTTTCAAAGTGGAATATCCTTTTATTGCTTGTTTTTTTGCTAAATAAAAAATCCTGTATTCCCGCTCTCTTTAAGCGGCTGTATACGGATGAACTATAATCTATAATTTGTACGTTTATACATCTGTACGTTTATACATCTTTAATGAAAATCGAAAGAACTTCAATACCAAAGAGCAGTACCAGCGAAACGATTGCTCCGGAGATAATCACTCCGGCAAAGGCAGCCAGGATAGTTCTTTTTTTGCCGAGCCCCAGGACCCATGCTCCCAGAGTTCCCGTATATGCTCCGGTTATAGGCAGTGGAATAGCCACAAAGAGCATGACGCCGAGGTATTCGTATTTCCGTACTTTTGTTTCAATTTTCATTCGTGCCCGCTCAACGGTTTTATGGAAAAACGTTCTGTACCATCTCATTTTATAGAAAAGATGATGCGCGGAAGAGAGAAATATATATACCATAGGTGCTACAAGTGCATTCGCAGCTACACAAATGAGATATGCTTCAGCAAGCGGAACCCCTTTAAAGTAGGCATAGGGGATAGCACCCCGCAGTTCTGAAATCGGCAGAACGGATAAAAAAAGCATTTTTAAAAGAACATGTAATTCCATAATGTTTTCCTGTAAGCATTCCAATCATAATAAAGTTGTAAAAAAATACCAGTTTGAGATGTATAAAATCATATCACATTTTTAAGGATACCGGCTAAATGTTTTATATTTTTTTGCCCGGCAAGCATATTGTCTTTTCTGCTGTTTCACTTCCTGTTTTTCGCCTCTTTCAAAAGACGTTTTTGTTCCCTATGTGCGTTGTGTTTTACAATAGATATAGCATCTGCAGGGCATACCTCATGGCAGCAGTAACAGCGGATGCATGTTCCTAAATCAATAGAGAAGGATTTTTCACCCTTGATAATTGCTGCTGCAGGGCAGATTGCAGCACATTTTCCGCAGGAAATACATGATTCCGGTTTGATAACTGGTCCATGTTTTCGCTTTCTATACAGAGGACCTGCAAGTTTTGAAAGGAAAAAATCAATAACTATAGAACTTTTCGCTCTGCCCTTATCCCGGATAAGAAGGAAATCCTTTGGCCGAACTTCATCTGGGGAAAGATGGGGAAAGCTGATGTCTCCGTACTGCTTGAATTTTGTCAGATTCCTCCGTACTGCAGCTGGAATCGTGCTTATTTCCATGGGTGAATAGCCCATAATATCAGAAGCCGCAGCATCCAGAGCTGTCGGATCAGCAGATCCCAGAATGATGCCCACTCCCTTTGGATACCCATTGTTCGGTCCTGGTCCTTCCATAGCCGTAATAGCATCCATGACAGCAATAGTCCTGGGCAGTGCACTGTAAATATCTACCAGGAAATTCCCGAACTGATTTTTTGTCGGATACTTCAAGTGATACGGACTCTTCTGCAGCCCGGGCATCAAGCCGAAAAGATTCTTTACGGCCCCAGTCATTCCCATAAGCTGATGCGTTTTCATTTTTGCAGCAGAAATGATGATATCCATTTCACTGACATGGGAAGTCAAAACTACTCTCTTTTTACCATCAGTATCCTTATCTTCCGGTGATAGGGAGTATTTCTGTGTTCCTTCAGTAAAATCAAGCCATTTGGCACCGGTTTCACGACATACATCCTGAATTCCACATACCGAAGCATTGAAATGAGAAGTGTGAATCGCCGGCGAATCTCCAACATAAGCAATGCCGCCCCGTTCCTGCACTTCTCTTATCAGCCCTTTGATAACAAGCGGGTGCGTAGTAACAGCTTTCTGTGGAGGGGCATCGGAAAGAATATTGGGTTTTATAAGTACTCTCTTACTTCTGAAAGAAAAATCAGAAGGTAGATCTTTTTCAATTGAAGCAAATACAGAGTTTAAAACTGTATTTAGTTCATTTTCTGCATAAGATGAGCATCGATAAATATAAACCTTTGAGTTTTCTCTCTTTTTACTATAAGAATTATCCATACAGAAGCACTCTACTCTATTATTACCTATTTGTCACTATATTGACAGGATCCTGCATTAATGGATAGCATGCCTGAAGGAGAGATTGAGATATGCTTAATAGTGATGACCTGCATCCCGATTTACGCGGCTGTATTTTTGATATGGACGGTACACTGATCAATACGCTGCCGGATATCAGCAGGTCGATGAATACCATCCTTACTAGCCGAGGATTTCCTGAACATGAAATGGAAGCGTTTAAAGATTTTGTGGGAAGCGGATTGAGAACAACACTGCAGCGTGCCCTCGGAGAAAATTACAATTCCTTGACTGAAGAGGAATTTTCATTTCTTTTTCAAGAGGTAATGCAGGAATATTCCCTTGATCCAGCGAGGGGATCATTACCCTATAGAGGAATTGAAAAGCTGCTGGACATTCTTGCGGCTTGGAAAATTCCAGTTGCTGTATTATCAAATAAAACTGACAAGCTTACTAAACGCATAGCCGCAGAAAGGCTCTCAAAATGGACATTTGTTGATATAATCGGTCTGCAGGATGAGAAAACCAAGAAACCGAATCCTGTATGGGCTTTACACATGGCTGAAAGAATGTCTCTTCCGGCTCAGGAAATAGCTTTTGTTGGAGATTCAGATGTGGATATGCATACTGCCCGCAAAGCCGGGATGTTTCCCGTGGGAGTCAGCTGGGGGTTTCAGCCCCGGGAAAGACTTATTGAAGCAGGTGCTGCTTTGGTGCTGGAAAATCCTGAAGATGCTGAAGAACTTCTGGAACTTTTCAAAAACAGCAGGTACAATATAAAGAGTGATATGGAAAATAACAATAAGTAGCGGAGAAGCGCATATGCTAGTAATAAAGCATGTGTTTGCCCTCTAATGGGCAGGTATTTCACCTATACTGCAGAAAGGGGTAACTGATTATGAGTAATAACTTGGAAAAATTGGCCAACCGAGCATCGTATTATATCAGCATGGAGCACAACGATTGGTTTAAAAATGATGTTATGACAGTCATCAATAAGGACGATGCTGATGGACTCAATGATCGTTTTTATACAACACTAGCTTTTGGAACCGCCGGTATGCGGGGAATTATCGGGGGTGGAACGAATCGCATCAATCCGTATATGGTAAGAAGAATTACCCAGGGACTTGCAAATTATATCAATGAATTTACCAGAAACAATGGCAATGAAGGGGAAAGCGGATCAGTTGCTGTAGCATTTGATTCTCGGAATTATTCTGATGTCTTTGCCAAGGAAGCCGCAGAAGTCCTTTGCGCCAATGGTATCCATGTACACCTATTTCCCGAATTGCGGCCGGTTCCCATGCTCTCATTTGCTGTAAGAAAACTTGGGGCTACCGCCGGTATAACAATTACCGCAAGCCATAATCCTGCAGAGTATAATGGATATAAAGTTTATTGGTCAGACGGAGGGCAAGTAACCCCTCCGCATGATGATGGAATTGTGGAAAAAGTGTCAATTCTTGATGATTCTGAAATCAGGGTTATGGATCTTGAGGAGGCTGCAAAAAAGGGACTTTTCAGCTACATAAAAGAAGACATCGACGAAGCATATTTTTCCATGGTAAAAAATCTTTCCCTCAGGCCTGAGTTATTTGATAACTATGCCGAAACGGTGAAAATAGTCTATACACCCCTTCATGGATCCGGTCTTATGCCGGTAGAGCGGATTTTTTCTGATATGGGTATTGAACTTGAAATTGTAGCTCAGCAGAAAGAGCCGGACGGAAATTTCCCTACCGTAGAAAACCCGAACCCGGAAGATGCGCATGCCATGCATCTTGCTCTTGAACTGGCTAAGGAAAAAAAAGCAGATATTGTTATGGGAACTGATCCAGATTCAGATCGTCTAGGAATTGCAGTTCCGTTAAATAAATCCAAGGAGAGCTATACACTGCTTACAGGTAACCAGATTGCAGCGCTTCTTTGTGATTACCTGTATAGAAGCAGCAAAGAGAAGGGACTGCTTGATTCATCCTGCAGAACCCTGAAAAGTATAGTCACCACTGAATTAGTGAAAAAAATCACCGAATCCTACGGTGGGCAATGCGAAGATGTTCTGACTGGTTTTAAATATATTGCCGAGAAAATGCGTGCTTATGAAAATACTGGAGAAACATATATGTTCGGGGCTGAGGAAAGCTACGGATACCTTGCTGAGCGGGATGTACGGGACAAAGATGCTGTTTCTGCCGCTTTCCTTGCGGCTGAAATGACTTTCTACTACACTTCTCTGGGTATCTCTCTGCTGGACCGTCTTGAACAGCTGTGGAATACCTTTGGTTATCATGAAGAAAAGACATTATCCTATAAATTCCCGGGACAAAGCGGCCAGGATATTATAAAAGGAATTATGAAGGAATTCCGTGATTCCGTATCTGATACAATAGCTGGAGATAACATTACTGAGAAAACAGACCTGCTTCAGGGGGATAAGAATTTTCCTGAAGCTGATGTTCTCATATACCGCTTGGAAGGCGGAAAGTCATTCATTCTGCGCCCCAGCGGCACGGAACCGAAGATTAAATGTTATATCTTTGCAGTTTCTGAAGAAGATAATCTTAAATCTTCAAAAAAGGCTGCGGATGAAACCATTAAAGCCTATACGGCATTCTTTGAAGATATTATTGCTTCCGTGAAGCAGCGTTCTGAATAAAAGTAAAAATTGACTCAGCCGCTTTTTCTTTCTCAGGGCCATTTACAATAACATGGGGGCTTGCTTCAAATATCTCTTTTTGAAAGTCTTTGGAGGCAATATGTTTCTCTATAATTGAAGCTGCTTCCAGGGGAACGGTTTTATCCTCGGTAGAAACAATGACCAAGGCGGGGACAGTTATGCTGCCCAATGCCTTCTTTGCACGTTTCTGAAGCACGCGGAGCTGTGAGATGCCGTAGGGAATAATCCAGTGATAATACTCCTCCTCCAGATAATATACTTCTGGATTCTCCTCCCGACTGACTTCATGTTCCGCCTGAGCCTTTTTTCTCGGTTTAAGAATGTATCGCAGCAATGGGGTGAGATTAATTGATTTTTGCGCAGTTGCCGTTATGGCTGGAGCTGCCAGCGCTATTCCGCTGCAGTCAGTCTCTGCGGCAAGTATCAATGCCAGCAGTCCTCCCATAGAAAGTCCGCTAATATAGATTTCATCAAATTCTCCCCTAAGGTCATAGTAAGCATCCAGTACTCTGCGGTGCCAGTCCTTCCAGCCTGTGGAGATGAAATCTTTTCTATTTGTTCCATGCCCTGGCAAACGGGGTATAGAGACGGTATATCCTTTTTCATTAAGATACCTGCCTAGGTAATCCATCTCATGCGGGCGTCCGGTGAAGCCATGTATAACAAGTACTGCCTTCCCATTGCTGCCTCGGTAGAATTTCGGCATACCTTCATTCAGTAGGGTATGTGTAGGTGATTCAGCTGTTATTTCTTCATGTATTTGCATTTTGACCTCAAAAAATGTGCATATGTTTCTACTCATAATTGACATGAAATATAATAAAGCTTGACATGGAAAAAATCTAGAAGTATGTTCTTTACATGGCAAAAATTTTTTTTATAAAACGGACATATGCGGATTCAATAGTGCTCCATCCATTCCGGCAAAAAAAAGATATTATTGAGCTTGTTGAAAAGGAAGCGATAACAGTCTTATATTCCCATAAACCTGCTGAAGATGAGACCCTCCATGCCCATTATAAATTATACTCACTTATAGATGATGCAGTTAACAATTGGATACAGGAGTTGAAATACATTCCCCGTCTTATATGGTCTGCGCTGACATTCCTGCTGCTTTATTTTTTTACCTCCTTTGCTATTAGAGACGTAATACCCCTTGTGGATGAAATTCTTATTTCTGGAGGTGGTGCTGTTGCTGTATATATGTATGTGGCCTCAAAAAATAGGAAATCGGACTTAGCTTCGAAACGAAGAATTGAACTAAAAGAAGTTGTAGATGCCAGCCTTAAAGATACAGAACCGGCATTGGTGCCCATTGAGGAAGCACTGAATATTTATGACGAAATGCCGATAATAACTTTAGCTGATATACTGACTGGGCGGGAGCAGAATAGAGTAAAGCTGAACAGGAATAAAACAACAGAAGATGTCTTTCATAATATGGAAATTTATTTTGCAAAGGATACGAAAAAAAATAGAAAATATATCAGCAAAATCCTTTCGCTGAGGAATGAAAAGGATGCTGAGATTTTATCCTCCAATCTTCTTCAGCTGGGGAACACAAAAAAAATAGATCTCCCCCTTATTGCTTTATATATAACTCTGAAAAAACTGTATTGAAATTACTCAGCCTTGTTCATGGTAAGTTGAAGAATTCATAGTATTTTAAAGAAATCATAGTTTTTAAAAAAATTTCTCAAAATTAAAGCAGAATTCAAAAAAACTGTGTCATATACAGTATGGGTTCTCATTATGCTAAAAGTACATTCAGTTTTCCTCTGCTTGCGATGTGTTTCTCCATCGTTTTTTATGCATGTATTCACTATATTGTTTCTGATAAATTAACTCTGCTGATTCTCTTTATTATCTCTACAGTCATCTTCTCCTTTGGTACTGTTCTAAATTTTCTGAAGATGCATCCGTTCTCCGTTTACGCCGGTCGTCTTCTCTGTCTTTTTTCCCTGGCAATCACTTTTCTTTTTATAAATCAGGGAATGGGGGAGCATGATCCCTGGTTCGGTATACCCGTAATTGATGATTCTATGGACGAAGACAACGCTTTTACTATACAGGTATGCTGTTTAATTACTGAATCCGCAGTACTCTTAAGTCCCTATAAAATAGAGACTGAGCTTGAATTAATACACATTAACGGCTTGGACGGAGTGCAGGCAAGTGCTGGCGGAAGAATTTCAGCGCAAATCGACCGCAGCATGTATAATTCAAACAGTTTGAAGCCAGGGGCAATCTGCGAATGTGATATTAACATGATTCCAGCGGAGGATGGGAGTTTCAAAGCATATATTGTTTCAGCAGCAATTTTAGGGGAAAAGGATACTCTTCTTACACGGTTTGAAAAAAATACAAACAATTTTCATCCGATCTATGCGAAATTGGAAAATTTAAAGTCTTACGGTAAGAAAACAATTCTCAGGAAAATAGAGAACCTATCCTGGGAAAGCCAACTTTTTGTCTCTGCATTAATTCTTGGAGAGCCTGTTTATGTCTATGATCCAATTTTTGACGATTGCAGAGCTTCAGGCTGTTCTTATATCATTGCCCTTTCGGGTATGCATGCAGCAATTTTTCTCTCAATCATTTCGCTTGTACTAAGGCCTTTTATGGGAAAGCATAAGCGGGATTATGTTATCTTGGTACTCTTAATCGCTTATGTTTGGTTTACCGGTTTCAAGCCTTCATTGGTGAGGGCGGCGGGTATGATTTATATTGGCATATTCAGCCGTGAAGCGGGACGTCCTCAAAAGGGGATTACTGTTCTGCTGTACTGCAGCATTATTCACATGCTTCTGTTTCCAAATACAGTGAAGTCAGTTTCATTTGTATTATCCTATTCAGCTTTGGCTGGAATACTTATGGGAAGCAATATTATGCATGATGTGTTTCCATGGTGGATTCCTACCGCTGTGAGAAGTATGCTGGGAGCTGCATCCGCTGCAGCAGTGAGTACATGGGTTTATCTGGCATGGGTTTTTGGAGAGATAGCTCCGATTAGTCTTCTAGCGGGTATACCGAGTATTATTGGGATAACAGTAACCGTTTTCTGCAGCATCATCTATTTAGTACTTCCGAGGATAGAAGCTGTTGGGAAGCTGCTCGATATCTGTTCTGAAGTAATGAGAAACTTGTGGAGTCTGACTGCAGAAGTGCCGATGTATCGCATCAACACCTCTGAAAAGTTATATGGACTCTGTATTTTCATCGGAATTCTGTATATGATAGGAATACTTCTGCAAGTTTATGCAGTACATAAAAGGAAATACTATGATGAAACCTATCGTCACTCCCTTCAGTTTCAACTCTTCGGCATCGATCCGGGATTACCTGCGTACAAAAAATCTCCGGCTGAGCAAGAAATTCGGCCAGAATTTTATGATTGATGCTCATATGAGGGAACGATTCATACATGCGGCAGAATTGGAAGAAGATCAGTATGCATGGGAGATCGGGCCCGGAATTGGGGCACTGACCCATATGGCGATTCCCCTTGTTGAATCCCTTAGGGCTTTTGAATTGGATTATGGTTTCTGTGCTGTTCTTAAAGAAATTTTCCGAGATATCCCTTCATTTGAACTTATTGAAGGGGATGTACTCAAAAATTGGAGTACAGTAAAAGCTGAAGAGGGGATCCCTGACCGTGTTTTCGGGAACTTACCGTATAATATTGGAGCTGTGTTTATCGCATCCCTGATAGAAGAAGGTGTTATTCCTGAGAAAATGGTTTTTACCCTGCAGCGTGAAACTGCTTTGAGGATGACCGCCGTGCCTGGGGACAAAATATACTCTTCTTATTCACTGATTAGTCAGCTTGATTATGACATAGAAAAAATTATGGATATTGATAAACAGTGTTTTTTTCCTGTTCCGGAAGTCACTTCTTCTATGGTTGTCATGCATCGAAGGGAAAGAGGGGCAATAAGCCTGCAGGAACGGAGAATTTTTTTCCCGCTTGTGAAAAGCCTATTTGCTTCACGCAGAAAGACAATAAAGAATAATTTACAGAGAAGCAGTATTGCAGCTGAATATGGTTTGGATAACATTAAAGCACTATTTCTAAAACATCAAATTTCCCTGGGGGACCGGGCTGAAACTGTACCCCTGGAAACCTATATTGATATTGTCAAAGATATACAAGCATTGAAAGAAAGCTGAACAACGATTAAAAGCTGAACAAAGATTAAAAAAATAACCTGTGAGAATCGTATATTCCCACAGGCTCCTAGCTTCCATCCACTTAATATTTTCTTTATGTGCAGCTTATTCTGCCTGAGCTAAGGTTATCGCCGAAGTTATGATTATGTCATCCACACTACAGCCTCTGGAAAGGTCACTGACCGGTTTTGCAAAGCCCTGAAGTATGGGACCGTAGGCTTCTGCACCAGCTAAACGTTGAACAAGTTTGTAGCCGATATTTCCAGATTGCAACTCCGGAAAAATCAAAACATTAGCCTTTCCGGCAACAGCAGAATCAGGAGCTTTTTTCTTTCCTACTCCTTCAATGATTGCCGCATCAAGCTGCAGTTCTCCGTCAATATTCAGATCCGGGCGTTTATCCTTGGCCATCTTTAAAGCTTCGGTAACTTTGTCTACATGAGGGTGGCTGGCGGAACCTTTCGTTGAGAAAGAGAGCATAGCTGTTACCGGCTCACATTCCAGAAAGGTTGTACAAGAATCTGAAGAGGCGATAGCAATTTCTGCAAGTTGTTCAGCCGTGGGCTCTGGAATTGTTGCACAGTCTGAGAAAATAAAACTACCCTCGGCCCCAAGTTCCTGCTTATCCGTTACCATAACGAAACAGGATGAAGCATAGGCTGTTCCAGGTTTTGTTTTGATGATGGTAAAGGCTGAAACCAGCACTTTTCCAGTGGCGTTTTCTGCTCC
>JAIPFU010000007.1 GCA_021736505.1 Spirochaetia bacterium
ATTTTGCCGGTCTTGTTGCAGGAAAAGTTATGACTGGAGAATATGATCCAGTAGCATACGCAGATGTTGTTACCACAACCACACATAAGACTTTGAGAGGTCCCAGGGGAGGTATGGTTTTATGTAAGGAAGAATATGCAGAAGCGGTAGATAAGGGGTGTCCAATGGTTATCGGAGGACCGCTGCCGCATGTTATGGCATCAAAAGCTGTAGCCTTTAAAGAAGCGTCTTCATCGGAATACAAAGATTATGCGGAAAAAATTGTTGATAATGCCCGAACTCTTGCTGAATCATGTATGGAGCTGGATATTCCTGTTGCATCAAATGGAACAGATAACCATCTTATGCTTCTTGATGTACGTCCCTTTGGAATAAACGGAAGACAGGCTGAAAGCGTTCTGCGGGAATGCGGCATAACTTTAAACAGAAATGCACTGCCTTTTGATCCTAACGGTCCCTGGTATACCAGCGGATTAAGAATAGGTACTCCTGCTGTTACTACATTGGGGATGGGAAGTGACCAAATGAAAGAAATTGCCTCAATAATAAAACTTGTCCTAAACAATACTTCTCCCAAAATATTAACAAAAGGTAAAAATGCTGGAAAACCAAGTAAAGCTAAATATGTCATAGATGCAACTGTCATTGAAGCCGCAAGAAAGCGTATTTTATCCTTATTAAATGAATATACTCTTTATCCTGCTTTGGATTTACAGCTGCTGAAAGAGTATTTTACAGAGAATAGGTAGGAATAGATAGGAATAGGTATAAATGGGTAAAATAAAGGTAGAATAAAGGTAGAATAAAGGTAGAATAAGCTGCTAAATCTATTTTTTATTCACTTTGCCTTTTATAGATCAAATAATAATAGATCAGGCGATAACCCTATGTGTCACAATACACCAGTTAAGTCATTTTTAGCTTTTACTGGTGTATTTTCTTTCGTACAATGAATCCTGGTTTTATGGGAACTGATGACTGGATTGTGTAATATTTTCCGTGGTCAGCCTTTGTAACAGACGCATTTGTTTCATCAAATAGCTTAACGGAGGTATCTCTAATAAAGGGGAGATCCGGTCCAATAAATTCTAAAGAATCTTCTTCAGTTTTTATTTGATTTTTGACATGTATTTCATAGCGGTGAGCATCAAGTTGTTTCCCTATAGTTCCTAAAAACATATATTCACGGCTGTAGCTTTTTTGTGTTGTTTCATTCATGTCTTCAGGCTTAAAAAAGAAACCTGTTGAGAATTCACGGTGGCTTACTTTTTCCAATTCATCTCTGTACGGTTTCCAGGAAGAAGCTAAAGCTCCAGACTCTAAAGCATCTATGGCCTTACGATAAGCCCTCGTTATTACAGAAGTATAATAGAGAGATTTCATCCGGCCTTCAATTTTTAGTGAATCAACCCCCGTATCTTTAAGCTCTTTTAGATAATCAATCATGCAGAGATCTTTTGAACTGAGAATTGAAGTAAAGTTTTCACCTTCTACAACAGGATAATATTCACCCGGACGCTTCCCTTCTTCCAGAACTCTGTAATTCCAACGACAGGAGTGAGAACAATCTCCTTGATTGGCACTTCTGCCTGCCATATAACTGCTCAGAAAACAGCGCCCTGAGTAAGCCAAGCACATTGCTCCATGGACAAATACTTCCAGTTCCACATCAGGTACTGCTTTTCTGATGAAGCTGATTTCTCGAAGAGGAGTTTCTCGTCCTAAAATGATACGACTGAAACCAAGATCCCTGTATATCTTTGCTGATTCGGCATTTATACAATTTGCCTGGGTGCTCAGATGAAGAGGGATAGAGGGAAAGCGTTTCTGCAGGAGTTTCAAAATCCCTAAGTCACTAATAATGAAGGCATCCAGGGGATAGTGAGATATATAGTCAATATTTTCTTCCAGATTTTGTATATCACTGTTCTGAAAAAAGATATTCAAAGCTCCAAATAGTTTTCTGTTTCCTTTGATAGCTTTGATATCTTTATACTCTTCAGAGGAGAAATTGTCAGCCCTGGCTCTAAGAGAAAAATTTTTTATGCCTATATATGCAGCATCAGCACCATAGGTGTAAGCATAGGACAATTTTTCTAAATTCCCCGCGGGGGCAAGTAATTCCATGCTAATTTCCTTTACTGCTGCCAAAAGCAATCTCTATTACTTCCTCCATTCTCTGCACCGGATGGAAGGTTATCCCTTTTTTAACATGTTCTGGAATTTCTGAAAGA
Organism: Spirochaetia bacterium; assembly: GCA_021736505.1. Next base: position 2,235 of record JAIPFU010000007.1, read on the forward strand.
TCACGTTTGTTATGCATGGGAATAATAATATCTTTAATTTTGTTCCGTTTTGCAGCAATGACTTTTTCTTTCAGACCACCAATGGGAAGTACCTTTCCTCCCAGAGAGAGTTCTCCTGTCATAGCCAGCCTGTTTTTTATTTTCTTATTTTTTCCAAGAGAAAAGAGGGTGCTTGCCATGGTAACGCCCGCTGAAGGACCATCTTTTGGAGTTGCTCCTTCGGGAATATGCAGGTGAATAGTATTGCTTTCAAAGAAATTTTTAGGGATACCATAATCCTTAGCTATATGTCGTATGTAACTATAGGCAATATTAGCAGATTCCTGCATGACATTTCCCATTTGTCCAGTCAATTTAATCTGAGCATTTCCTTTTATATTGATGGCTTCTATGAGTAGTGTATCGCCTCCATAATTAGTCCAGGCCAGTCCGATGGCCATTCCCGGTTTAGATGCTTTTTTTATTTCATCTTCACGAAAAATTGGTTTGCCTAAATATTCTTCCAAATTTTCAGGCTGGATTGAGATTGGAAATTCCTGCTCTTCAAGGATGAGTTTTCTAGCAATCTTTCTATGGATCCTATCCAGAGATTTTTCGTAATTTCTCATCCCCGCATCCCTGGCATATTCATCGGCTATTGATCGTAATGTTTTTACTGGATATTTAATTTGTTTCCGCAGCAAGCCATTACGTTTTACCGTTTTAGGGATCAGATATTTTTTGGCGATCTCAATTTTATCCTCTGTAATGTAGCCAGAAAGTCGGATTACCTCCATCCGATCGAGAAGCGGGCGAGGAACAGTATCCAATGTGTTGGCAGTTACAATAAAAAGAATGTTTGATACATCAAAGGGAACATCAAGATAATGATCACGAAAAGCATGGTTCTGCTCCTGATCCAATACTTCCAGCATGGCTGAGGAGGGATCCCCCTGAAAAGAGCTTCCCATTTTGTCAATTTCATCAACCATAAATACAGGGTTATTGGTCTTTACAATTCTTAAACCTTGAATAATTTTACCTGGCATAGCACCGATGTAGGTTCTGCGATGCCCCTTGATTTCTGCTTCGTCCCGCATGCCTCCGACTGAAAAACGGAAAAATTCTTTCTTCAGAGCCCTGGCAATTGATTTTCCTACAGAAGTTTTTCCCACTCCAGGGGGACCTACAAGGCAAATAATGGAACCTTTTGTATCATTTTTAAGTTTTCGTACTGAAAGATACTCAATAATTCTGTTCTTCACATCCTCAAGTCCGTAATGGTCTTCATCAAGAATCTTTTCTGCTTCCTTGACTTCGTAATCCTCTTCAGAAGCTTTTCCCCAAGGAAGACTGGAAAGGATTTCCAAATAATTTCTCGTTACAGTGAACTCCGCAGAGTTGGGATCCATGAGCTGAAATTTTTCCATCTCCTTATTTACCTGCTCCCGAGCTTCTTCATTTAAAGGGAGTTTATCAAACAGCTCTTTGTACCTGTTGTAGTCACTACTTTTCGGATCATTCGTTAAACCTAGTTCCTGCTGGATGGCGCGAAGCTCCTCCTTAAGAAAATATTCACGCTGGTTTTTTTCAATTTTGTCATTGATCCTTTTCTGAATTTTCTGCTGGATTTTCATCAGCTCTTGTTCTTTTTTTATAAAAACCAGCACTTGTTCCATACGTTTTTGGATATCAAGGGTTTCCAGTATTTTCTGCTGTTCTAAGCGGTCAATATTCATAATAGAAGTAATAAAATCAGCAATTTTTCCCGGCTGATCGATGTTAACCATATTCAAGCGCATTTCCTCAGAAAAGAGAGGATTGTCTTTTGATAGCTGCTTCATCTCGGTCAGCAATGATCTGGTGTAGGCTTGAATATCAGAGGCATCTGTATTTTTATCTTCCAAATATTCAACAGCCGCAGTAATTGGTTTAACTCCCTGTAAGTATTTAACAATCTTAAACCGTTTAATTGTGGATATGAAAATATTTATACCGCCATCGGGCAGATTTATTTTTTTTACAATTTTTGCTGCAGTTCCTATGGTAAATAAACCGTCAGAAGAATAATCTGGCTGATCATCGTCGCGAGTAAGAACTAAACCGATGAGATTATCACCTTCCATAGATTTATTAACTATATCGATGTCATCTTCTGATTCTATGACTAAAGGTGTGAACAATCCCGGAAAAATGGGTTTGCCGACTAAAGGGAGAACTAACAGTCTTTGTGGCAGTATTTTTTCTGCAGGGACAATTTCTTGCAATTCGGGCATATTTTCCTCCAAGCTTAAATATCTTGTTTTATCTTTGTATGTATTTAGATTACTTTCATGAAGAAGAAAGTATTAAAACGAATGTATTCCCTGAAGATATTCTGTGTTGTGTTAAAAAGCTTCTATATCTCTACAGAATACGAATAGTGTATTCGGGGAACGACACCCATCTGTAAAAAAGATAAGGAAAAACCGAAATGATGTCGAGTGTTTTCTTCAATAAATGATATTTGTAGAAGTAGATTTGAACTACCAGAAATATGCGGGTACTGTTTTAGCGTTTCATAAGAGAATGTACTGTCCAGAGTCTCAAGGGTGGAGGAAAAAGTTGATGAAATACCAATTTCTCTGTTAATAACTTCAAGAATCGTAAACTGATTTATCAGCTCCAAGGTGTAGGGCAGGGTTAATTTTAACTGATTCTGGAGAATAAAGGAAAACGGAGGACTTTCTTTGGTCTGCATAATACCGAATTCAATAAAAGGAAGATATTTTCCTTCCAAATCCGTGAAACCTCCGCATGCTTTGTAGTCTCGGGTTTTCAAGCCTGAATCTAAAGCAGAATTAGTAATTTCAATGCCGATATTTTGAATATCCATTAAGAAAAATCCTGATTTTTCATCATTTACATTATTGGAGGCACTGCTCGGAGTCTTGGTCTGCAGGAATACATCCATTTTCTCTAAAAGTGATACTTGAATATCAGAACTTATTTGTACTGCTTGTACACCTAGAGCTGAGGGATTTACATTTATTGAAAAATTGAATTCATTTTTTTCAGCATTTGCATTTAGATAAGTTAATGGAAATATACTACATATGCCAAGCAATATAACACGGCATAGCAGCCCATGGCAGGTAAAAAATCTTTTTTTTACTAGTAAATTAAAGTGAATTATAAAAAGCACGTGTAAAAGTTTTAAAATATTCATATTTCTTCCTTAATTTTATTGGTGATTTTTGTGTATGTGTATCTTGATCAAATGGTTTAGCAAGAAGAGAAAATCCCTCCCAGAAAGAGGAAAATTCTTCCTTTGAATAGTACTCAATTCCAGTATCAGGGTCTGCAAGAATTACGACTTGTCCTCTTTCATGGATCGGTCCGCTTTCATGGATCGGTAGAATATCTATTACCACGGAAAAATGGCCTTGCTCAGTTTTTTCATAGATAATAACAGGTCCATATCTCTGAAGGCTTCCCTGCAGTTCTGAAAAATTCTGCTTGAATCCCATGGCAGCAAAGCCTTGCTCAAATAAGATTGTTTTCATATCTGAAAATGTTATGGCATATGTCTGTGCATATGTCTGTTTTGTGTTTTCCTTCTCAAGCTCTTCAGAGAAATTGAAGAAGTCATCCAAGAGATCCTTTTCGTCAATGGACAAATCCCAACAGCAGGATAGGTAGGTGGCGATAGCTGCAAAACCGCATGAGCTGTCGTATTGCTGATAACGGATAAATTCTCCATCGATTTCAGCGCTGCCTGCTCCGGAGATGATGATGCATGATATTATTGAACTGATAAAAAAATCCATACATTATGGTAATTTCCCAGATTGTCGCTGTAAAGTCGCTAGAATTAGCTACAAATGGGTGTATAACCTTCAATATACCTTCTAAATATCTTCAATATATCGATTTCTTCAAAAAAATTGAGTTTCAGAACAGACCGTCATATTTATAGATTAGACTACTGTACAACCTGAAAAAGTTTTCTTATGATAGTCTTATGTCCAGATATATACAAACAGAAGGGATCATACTGGCGGTAAAAAAAACAGCATCTCAACATAGACTTGTACAGCTTCTTTCTCCGGAATATGGAATAATAACTGCAACTGCTTATGGTGCAAAAAAAGGGAAATTGACAGGTAGTGTTAACCAATTCATCTCTGGAAAATGTTTTCTCTATTATAACCCCATGCGAAATCAGTATAAAATAGATGATATTGCAGCTGATAATTATCGAGAATATATTAGGGGTTCCATTCAGACGCTCTACAGTGCCTCTTTTTTTGCAGAAATACTTCTTAAGACCTATGTAGGAGGAGGGGAGTATCAGCTTCTGTTTAAACTCCTTGAAGGAGCACTGAATGCATTATCGAAAGATAAAATGAGAAACAGAATTATTATACAATTTATATGGAGGTATTTAAGTATTTCTGGTTTTATAAGTCCCGATTTAGATTACTGCGCCGAATGCGGCAGGAAATTTTTTATTGATGATAATCTTGTCCTTGAACAGAACATTCCTGCCATGGTTTGTGAGAGTCACAAGCAGAGTGATGATGAATTGGTTTTATATCCCGCCGCTAGAAAGTATTTGATTTATACAAAGGATATGAGTTTTGATGACGCTTTGGCAGTATATGTAAGCTCCAGAGCAGAGGAGTATTTGAAAAAGCTTCTCATCAACTGGATGGATTTACTGTCTGATCAGTCATTGAATACAGTTAAGAGTGGAATTTTATGAGATTATTTATTGCTGTTCCCGTACCGGAGAAAAACAGGAAAAACCTCATGAAAAAAATTCAGCATATAGATGATCCCCGATATATCAAAACATCCAATGGAGAAGGACTCCACATAACTGTAGCTTTTTTAGGAGAATGCAGCGGGACTGATTTGATAAAGATTAAAACAGTAATGAATACGGTTTGCTCTCAGTTCCAGGATTTTATCGTCACCTATTCAGGAATAAGCAGTTTTCCCAAAGAAGGATATCCTCGGGTCATAATTTCCCCTATTATTGAGGGGAAAGATATGTTAAGATCCATGCATAAGCAAATTGGTACATTACTGAATGTAGGAGAGAGAAAGAAGTTTTCTCCCCATATTACACTAGGTAGAATTAAGAAGAGTGTATCTATACCCGTTTCTTATAAGAATACAATTGATGAGTTAAAACTGCTCAGTAAAAAAGACCTGCAGGAAAGTTTTCAAGCCGACCGTATTGTACTCTTTTTATCTGAACTGACCTCTCGCGGTGCAGTATATACACGTCTGCAGGAAAATATTTTATGGAAAAAAAACGAATGAAGAAAGTCAGCTGGTATAAAAAGGAAATTGATAAATCATTAGTAAAGAGTCTGCATGAGAATTATAACATTGATTTAATTACCGCATCTATTCTTTCTAGAAGAAATATAGTTAAGGGTAAGCATATTAAGTTTTATCTTGAGCACGACATTCTCTATCTTCATAATCCCTTCTTATTCGAAGATATGGATATTGCCGTAGAGCGAATATTGCTTGCTAGGCAGGAACAGGAAAAGGTGCGTATTTTCGGCGACAGAGATGTTGATGGAATGACATCAACCATACTGCTCAAAGAAAGATTGGATGAAGAAGGCTTGGATGTAAGCTGGAAACTTCCTGCAGGAGATGAACCCTACGGCCTTACAAAAGAGGGTATTGATGCTTTTGCCGAGGAAGGCGGTACGCTGATAATTACCGTTGACTGCGGTATAACCAATGTTGAAGAAGTTGCTTATGCTGCTCAGTTAGGGATAGATACAGTTATTCTGGATCATCACCTGTCTTCTGAAATACTTCCTCCTGCCGTGGCCGTAATTGACCCCAAAATAGACGGTTCCGGGTATCCTTTTAAAAATTTGGCCGGCTGCGGTGTAGCAGCAAAGTTTATTTGGGCCTTGAATTTTTCTCAGACAGAATTGTATCAACAGGAAATTGTCCTTCTGCATGCCCGTCCAGGAAACGATACTGTTATCATAGAGGCAGTCAAACTGGAGAATATGATTGAAATTGATCGGATTATTGAGGAAGTCAATCCCGGAGTACTTCCTGCCGAACAGTCCCGTCTTTGGGAATTCCTCCTTGATCGACCCATATTTGTGTATGATCAGGAACAGGAGATCAGTTTGCTGAAGCAGGCATTTGGGAAAAATACCCAAATCGGCTTACTTGAGACGGCAGATGAGATTTGGAAGTTTTTTCCTTCCCTGAAGGGAAGCAGCTTGGTGCAGCTTGACAGAATAAGTAAAGCTAAGCGGTACTATCAGGAACGACCGCTGGAAATTGATGTTTTTGTAAATGTTTTCCAGGCTTATATGTATAGAAAATATCCTAAGCTCTCATCAGAATTCATAAAGATTCTTGACCTTGTGGCCATAGGAACGGTAGCCGATTTAATGCCCATGAAAGATGAAAACCGTATTTTAATTAAATATGGGCTTCGAGCTCTGAATTCTCATGAGCGTCCATCACTGAGAACCTTTCTCTATAAGAGAAAACTTCTGGAAAAGAAGTTATCCACCACTGATATCGGATGGCAGATTTCTCCGATTTGGAATGCTGCAGGAAGACTTGGTGTACCTGAACTTGCTGTTGAAATGCTCTTAAGTAAAGATGAAGCTGAACAGGAAGCCCTGATTGACCAAATGGTGAACCTTAACAAGAAGAGAAAAAAATTAGGCGAAGATGCATGGAGCAGGCTCTATCCTAAAGCAGGAAAAAGTTTCGAGGACTCCGGGGAGCGCTTGATAGTAGTTGATGATAAACAGCTTAACAGGGGCATAACAGGTATTATTGCTTCAAGACTGATGAACAATTTTCATGTACCAGCTATGGTTATTGCTCATCTTGAAGATAAGCTCATTGGATCTATGAGAAGCAGCAAAGAGTTTCACGTAAAAGATTTTCTCAGCAAATTTGATGATATTCTTCTTGATTACGGTGGTCACCAGTGTGCCGGAGGTTTCAGCCTTCCGCATGAAAACATGGAAAAATTTATATCCCGGGTTAAGGAAAAAATAGCATTTGTGGAGCCTCAGGAGGCTATTGCTACATATGAAATTGATGCTGAACTCCCCAAGAAATATGTTAATCCGAACTTAATACAAATTGTCGAAAACCTTGAACCCTATGGAGAAGACCATCCTCCTCTAATTTTCATGGTAAGGGATGTAGAGATAGAGGAGATGACGGAGATGGGAAATACTAATCCTCTTCATCTCCGTTTGCTTATTAGTACAGGTAAGCATAAATGGCCTGCGGTTTTTTGGAGGGCTGCGGACAGAGTCCCGGAGGATTTTTCTTCTGGAGAAAGAGTAGATATTCTATTCAGACTTGGTAAAAATTATTTTAAACAGCAGGAAACACTGCAGCTTACCATTCTTGATATTACTCGAAATGCAGATACCGTATTGACAAACAGTATGTAATACGTAAAATACAGGTGTAACTAAGATCCGAGGGGGTGATTACTATAGCTTACGTTAGAGTTGATGACAATGAACCTTTAGAAAAGTCAATCAAGAAATTTAAACGAATGGTTGAAAAAGAGGGAATTGTACGGGAGTGGAAGAAAAGAGAGTTCTTTGAAAAACCCTCTACTATCAAAAACAGAAAGAAAAAAGCTCTCGAACGAAAACAAATGAAGAAAATGCGTAAATTGAAAGCAATGAAAAATTACTAGAATATGTATAATTAATATACTTATAGGTATTTTACATGTTATTTTCTTTGATGTATTAAGCTGCTTGTTAACAGGCAGCTTTTTTTTAGTTTTATTCGCTGCTTATCTTCCCGTCTCTAAATTGACGAGGTGTATTTTGTTCCAAGCTTTTAAAAACAAGAGCATAGTAACTTTCATTTTTAAACCCGCATAGACGGGAAACTTCGCCTATTTTCATATCAGGAAAACTATTCATTAATTCTTTGCTTTTTTCAATTCTGATTCTGTTTATAAATTCAGTAGGTTTCTCTGAAAATGATTTTTTAAATAAACGAATGAAGTGCTGTTTGCTTAAGTTACAAGAATTTGCAAGTTCATCAAGAGTTATTGGGCGACTGTATTCATTTATAATAATATAAATAGCAGGATCCAGTACGGATTTGGGAATTTCTTTTTTCCTTGGCGTATAATTGTGGAGCATGTGATAAGAATCTAATATAAGAGAATAAACAAGAGAGCTCCCGGTGAGTTTATTTTCGATTGTTGGATTGGATAAAAGAGTTTTTGATTCATTTATTTTACTGTTCATCAGTTTTGGTTTTGATAAAAAGTAAACTCCGGAATTTTGGATATTCATTTTTCGCAGTAAGGAAGTTAGTTGAAATCCTTGAAAGGATATCCAATTAACAATCCATGGCTTTTTTGCATTTTCAGGATAATAAGCATGGGGTGTATCAGGAAATAGGATAATTACCTGATTTTCTTGTATTTGAATTTTAGCACCATCTAATAGCAAAATACCTTTACCAGAATTTTTTTGAGTTACAATAAATTGAAAGACCGGGAAACCGAAAGGTCTATCAATTTTTTTTTGCTCATAGTTAACTGCAGCCCCATTAAGGGTGTAAGGAAGTTCTTTTTCTATGGCTGATAATTTAGTAATTACTGGTAGAGTGTCTTTATGTGTATCCATCTTACATTTTCCAATTAGATTTCTATTTTTTTTTATTGACAGCCGAATGTTAATAAAATATCATTAAAAATAACAAAATATTAACATCTGTATGCTTAGTTTTATTATTATAGCATATACTGATCTTGTAAATAGGAGAAAAGAATGGAAAAGAAAAACGAAGAGAAAAAAACGGATAACATAGGTATACCTCAAAAAAGTAAATTGAAAATTGAATTTGATGGGTATGAAGATATTAGCAGCATGCTTCAGACTAGAACAGATAGAAGGCAAAGTTTAAAGGGTTTTGATGATGATTATTCAGATATAGTAGATTACATTGTTCGCTGCACATATAAAATTTGGGATGAACATAACGTGGGTTTAATCTATACCCACTATGCATCAAGATCGCTAGCTCATATGCCCCATGGACTTGTTTATGGAAGGGAAAAAGTTATTGAGGCAACTTTAGCTGCTCAGAACGCTTTCCCTGATTTTAAGTTGTTTGTAGATGACGTAATCTGGAGAGGTGATGATGAGAAAGGATTTGACACCTCCATGCCCAGCACAGGTGTAGGAACTAACACAGGCTGGAGTATGTATGGACCACCAAGTAATAAGAGTATCTGCAGAAGAGGCATTGCTAACTGTTTTACAAAGGAAAATCGGATCATAGAAGAGTGGGTAGTTCATGATGATGCAGCCGCGGTGGAGCAATTAGGTTTTGACCTCGATACTGTGATATCAAATTTGGTTGAGAGCGGCTATTGTTATGAGGGAGAAGGGAAGGAACCGGCTGCAATCGAAAGAGTCCATGGTGAAGAGACCCCCAAACCGCTGCCTCCGCTTCCGAAAAATGAGAATGATGTGGAAGGTCTTATACAAAGAGCTTTTCAGGAAATATTTAATTGGAGAATGATTGGTCGAGTGGATTCCTATTTTTCAAGTAGATATACCCATCATGGATGCAGAGGAAAAGACTATTATGGCAGAGGCGAATATAAAAAATTGCTTCTCAGCTGGCTTGCAATGTTTCCAGATGCAGAGTTCATAATCGAAGATATCTATTGGAATGGTGATTCAGAAAAAGGGTTTAGGTCCTCAACTCGCTGGAAGATTATTGGCACGCACAGAGGTAATGGAGTTTACGGATATCCCAGTCAGGCTAGAGTTGAAATAATGGGAATAACAAATCATATAATTAAAAATGGAAAATTTGTTGAAGCACTGAGCCTGTATAATGACTTAGAAACAGCAGTAAGAATAGAAAGAGCAAGAAGAAAAAATGGAGTATTTAGCTCAATGGGAAATGCAAATGAAAACTATGAAGTTAGTGAAGATTCAATAACAATGTTAAAACAGAATCGAAATAATGACAGTACTAATAAAATAGAGGAACAAAATAATTAAAAAAATGTTTGACGTCAACTTACGTCCATGGTATGATTTATTCAGTAAATGACTACGTTGTCATAAAAGGAGTGCATATGTTAAGAAAATTATTTTTTGTTGCGATGGTTATCTGTTTTCTAGTTCCTGGATTGGTTTTTGCAAGTGGTGATCAGGAGGAAAGTGCTGATAGCGGAGGAATAATTTCCCCCGAAACACAGCAGACAATCGATATGATGGGTTGGAGATACCCGATAACAGAATTTTATGCAAAAGAATTGGAAAAAAGTAATAGCGTGAAAAATCTACGTGTTAATACACAATTGCTTGACTCCGGTTCTGCAAAAGAACAAGTAAGACTTGCTCTTTCAGGTTCCGGAGAATCACCATATGAGATAGTTCATGCAGATGATGCCTTAGTTATTGAATTAGCTTCAGAAGGTTGGCTCATGCCTTTGGATGATCTTATTGAAAAATATAAAGACCAGTACGATCTCGATGACATTTCTGAAGCCATGTACAATTTAGGTTCATACAATGGAAAAATTTATGGAATCCCGATTGTTGCAAATTCAATGAATTACTTTTATAACATGGAACTTTTTGATAAATATGATCTTGAAGTTCCGGATACCTATGATGATGTTATTGCAACTGCAGAAGTACTTAAGCAGGAAGAAAGCATCGATCTTCCCTTTACTATTAATTTACATGCAGGATGGGCCTGGAGAATTGAATTTCATAATTTCTTAAAAGCCAGCGGTGGTAAATGGCTGAATGATGATAATACTCCAGCTTTTAATAGCCCGGAAGGGGTTAAGGCTGTAGAAAAAATGATTGAAGTATATGAAGCCTGCATGGGTGAAGGCGGACTTACCTGGAGTATTGATGATTCAGAAATTGGTATGGAAACAGGTACACTTGCCAGTTGTATGACATGGACAAGTAGAGCTGCAAATATGGATGATCCAGAAAAATCATTATATGTTGGGAAAATAGGCTTTGCGCCAGCACCTCGAGTAGTTGAAGGCGGACCGCATGCAGGACCAGCAGCAGCAGATTTTTACTGCATACCTGCTAATGTTGAAGTTGATCCCGAGCTGATTTTTCAGGTTATTATGGAAGCTGCCGATTTAGAGAGCCAGAAAAAAGCAGCTGAAGAGGGGATGGTGACAAGAAGTGCAGTAGCTGAAGCCGGTGTCGGGGGAAGATATCTTGCAGCTGCACAACAGACAATTGCTAATGGTGCTGGGAATTATGGCCCCAATCCAGCTGGGAAGCTGGCGAGGACTGCAATTGAGAATATCCTCCCAACAGTTGTACGCGATGAGACAACTGTAAAAGGTGTTTTAGATAAAGCAGCTGAGCTTTATATTGAAGAGGCGAAAAAACAAGGGTTTATTAATTAGAGTATAGTACTCTATGAATAATTGATATTAATTGAAAGAGTCTGTTTCTGTGGTTTTTATAGATGCAGGCTCTTTCTGCTTCCATTTAAAAGGTAGCTAAGTATGAATGATAAGACTTTTTTTTCATTTGTAAGTCCATCGGTAATAATAATGGTACTCCTTATGGTTATACCATTAATTACTGCTGTAGTTCTTGGGCTGAATTTTGTAACATACTCAAATCTTGAAAATCCTGAATTTGTGGGTTTGCAGAATTATAAAGAGATGCTTCTTGACCCTGAATTCTGGGCTTCTTTCAAGTTTACATTTATCTATATTATAACAGTAGTTCCTTCTGCAATTCTCCTTGGGTTTATAATAGCGATGCTTCTTGATCAAGTTACTCGTTTTCGTGGGGTTTTTATTGCTGCTGCCCTTATTCCGCATATTATAACTCCTGTTGTCGGATCCCTTATGTTTCGGACTATGTTTGATAGAAGCGGATTATATTGGTATTGGTTGAAAGTATTATTTGATTATGAATTTATAATGACTACACCAACTGTGAGACTGCTTATTATCCTTCAGGGTATTTGGCAAGTAACTCCTTTTGCGATGATTACCCTTTTTGCAGGACTGCAGACGCTTCCCAAACAACTGATGGAAGCTGCAACTGTAGATGGCGCTAATCCAGTACAAAAACTAGAGCATGTAATACTTCCCCATTTGCGATCTCTGTTTTTATTTATAAGTTTGATGGGTGTAATGGATGCATATAGAGTCTTGGATCAGGTTCTGGTAATAACGAAACAGAACCCGCTGTTCCAGGCAGATACTATTATGTATTACAATTATAAGGTAGCTGTTATGTTCGGAAGACTTGGAAAAGCAAATGCTATGTCTGTTTTAACTGTAATAGGTATTTTTATAGTGCTTATACCATTTTTACGAATAACATATAAACAGCAAATGGAGAGCAGATAATGGAACGAGTAAAAAATCCGATAGGAAGAATACTTATATATTCAGCTTTAGTGATAGTTGTGTTTTACAGTGTCATGCCATTTGTTTGGAGTTTCATAACCTCTTTAAAATATCCTGTTGAGGCTAATAATCCTAATCCCAAATTGTGGGGTTTTAAGGCTACAATGAATAATTATAGTGATTTGTGGTTGTATATGGAGGGGAAAGATTTTATTCCCTACGCATTAGGAATCTTGTTGATTATTTTTCTCCTCATACTTTTCGCTTTTCTTTCAAGCAAAAACAATTGGCTGTCTAAACCGAAAACAAACATTATCATATCCATAGTTATTCTTCTTATTTTTTCATTATTGCCAGTTGTGGCAAATATGTCAAAATTTTATGACTATTTTCTGAATAGTGTAATTGTAACAGTTGGAACATTGGTGATTTCAATAGCAATAGGATGTGTTGGAGGTTATGCGCTGGCAAGGTACAGCAAAGTCTGGGGTGTTATTATATTAATCGCTGCCCTAGGTTTTAGAGCACTTCCTAGAATGGCATTCGTACTTCCATATTATTATATTGGTCAGTACACACACTTATATGATACTCATTTTTTATTGATTATTACAATGGTAGCTATAAATCAGCCGTTTACAATTTGGATGCTGCGCAGTTTTTTCATGGACATTCCGAAAGAAATTGAGGAAGCGGCGATGATAGATGGTGCTGGACGGCTGAAAGCATTTATGCAGGTTATCATTCCTATTGCATGGCCGGGAATAATTACGACAAGTCTATTCACCTTGCTTTTAGCGTATAATGAATTCCTTATGCCGAAGATACTTACTCAAGCAAACTGGACTATGCCGGTTGCAATTGCATCATATACTAGTGGTGAAGATGCTGCTTACAGAGCCATAGCTTCAGCTGCTTCTGTATCAATAACCATTCCAATTATTATTGTTATTATTTTCTTTCAGAAATATCTTGTTAAAGGACTAGCTTTTGGAGCGGTGAAGGGATAAATAGTAAAAAACATTATTGTATGAGTGTATGATTTTCATAGATCAAATGCAATTGTAAAAGACATAGAGTTACTATAGGATACTATCTGCATTCACCCAAAATAATGTTTATTGGAATAGATATGAAAAAACTTGATAAGAATACAAAGTTTTCGTTTCAGGAACAAATATCAGATATACTTGAGAACAGAATTATTGATGGCAAATACAAGGTTGGTGAAAAACTTCCATCTCTGCGTATAATTGGCAATGAGTTCTCAGTAAGTCATGAAACTGCTAAAGGTGCTTTAAGCTTACTTCAGAATAAAGGTTTGCTGGAAATTATTCCCAGTAAAGGTGCATTTGTCAGCAGTAGTAAATATAAAAGAAAACCAAGCGGTTTGATTGCAGTGGTAATAGATACTGGAGAAGGTACTACACCAAAAAATCAGCTGGATATCTTATTTAGTAAAATATTTGAAGTAATGCATTCGGAATTAAACAAATATGGCTGGCATCCTTTAACAAGCTATGTATGTTACAAAAATCTTGAAAGCCGTAATACATTTATTAGTCTGCTTGAAAAAGTTGATGGACTTATACTTGCTAATCTAATTGAGCCTGAACTTCTTGCTCTAGCAAAATCAAGGCATGTTCCTGTTGTATCTCTTCTGCCTGCAATTCATGTTGATTACATTGACCAAGTGGATCTGCATTTTGAAAAGATATTTTTCGATACTACAAAGAGATTTATTGAGTTAGGATACCGAAAAATAACATTTATGGAGAATATTAAATATTTTGAATCTGCTGAAAACAAACAGAATGGAATTAAAAAAGCTATAGCAGAATCTGCATTCCAGAACGACATTATATTTGATCGAATTGATTTAAATTCGTGGAAAATGAATGATTATGAAAATGCAGTTGAAGATTGGCTTAAAAAGGGACAAAAATCTGATGTTCTTATATGTTCAAACGATAATATGGCAATAGCTGCCTTGAAAGTCTTCCGGAAAAATAAAGTCAAAGTACCAGAACAGATAAAGTTAATTGGGACAAGAAATACAAGTGCCTGTGAGGCCTCTCATCCGACTCTTTCAAGTATTGATTATCGATATGATAGATTAATTGAACTAGCATCCAAACGATTGAAGGAAAGAATTATGGGGGATGAAGGACCGTACATACACAGTTTTATCTTAGGCGAGCTAATTGAACGTGAAACAACAAAACAATAAAACACTTATTACTATAACTTTGGAGATATAAAATATATGAATACTAATGAAAATGTACACATGAAAAACAAAAAAAAATATCATCAAATGATAACTGATATGCAGCGCTGTACTTATGAAGAAGCAGAAAAAGTTCTGAGAACAAACATATGCAGCGATGTTTTTTTCCAAGGTCCGCATCCAATTAATCAGTTAAATGGTTTGGACTCCCTGCTTGAAAATTATTATAAACCTTTTTTCAAGTCCTTTAGCCGTATTGAACGAAGAGATTTTATTTTAATGGGGGGGATTTATAATAGCCGGAATTGGGCAGCTTCAACAGGATTTTATTCTGCAGTGTTTACTAGTGACTGGCTAGGCATACCAGCATCAAACAGGCATGTATCAGTGCGGTATGGGGAATTTGTTAATTTTACATCGGATAATAAAATAAAAGAGATATACCTAATAATAGATATTCTTGATCTTTTAAGACAGGTCGGTCTGCCAGTAACCGCACCTAGTCTAGGGTTAGAAGGAGCCTTTTATTCACCTGCAAGTCAGGATGGTATACTGTTGAGACAGCAATCCCAAGAAGCTTCTAGAAAAAGTTTGGAATTGGTAGAAAATATGATTTTCGACGGTTTGAGCAAATATAAAAACGATGGCCTGCAGGGTATGGGGATGGAAAGATTCTGGGATCCGAATATGATGTGGTATGGTCCGAGCGGAATCGGTACTACCTTGGGAATTGACGGTTTTCAAAAGTATCATCAGGAGCCATTCTTAAAAGCTTTTCCTGACCGGAAAGGCGGACATAATCATAAAGCCCGTTTTGCCGATGGCAATTATGTTGCTTCAACAGGTTGGCCGAGCGTTTTTGCAACACATAGCGGGGGAGATTTTCTTGGAATTCCTGCAACCAATAAAAAAATTACCATGAGAGTTATGGACTTCTGGCGACGGGACGGGGAAGTACTTCTTGAAAATTGGGTTTTTATTGATTTAATTGATTTGCTTCTTCAGATGGGAATTGATGTTTTTGATAGGATGAATCAACTGTATTTTACATAATCTGTAATTACCTATTATAATTTCTAATTACAGAAAAATCTGCTAAAACCCAAACAAATTTATTGCACTTAGTACATTTATGCATACCCTGAGTATATTCTATTTGCCTATCTTATTACCAGAATATTGTTGACTTCTGCTCAGGAATGGTATAGCATAAAAGCGAATACGTAGTCATTTTGATTTCTTATTAAAATTTGTTAGAAAAAGAAAAGAGAGGAACAATCAATAATTATGTCAACATTACGAGAACGGAATTTCAGGCGCTTGAAAGAAAGTATCGCAGCAAAAAGCTCAGATGGTCATGCAGTATTCAACTTCTATACTTTCCCTTTCTTCAGGTCGATTACGGGCGTAGATCTTGATCAGTATTTCCATAATCCGGAAGTGACACTTGAATGCCAGCTCGAAGCCCTGGAGAAACTCGATGGTATTGGTAATCCGGTACCGGATATGGGCGCTGTTGCTGAGGCCAGCGGACTCGGAGGGATCGTACGCTTCGATGACTACGGATTCATTTCTGTACATCCGAATCCGAAGATCGCTTCGGCCTCAACATTCAGCGATGTGGACTGGCTGGAACCGGCTGACCCCTATGGGGACAATTACATGGGGCAAGCCTTGAAGACTCTGGAGTATATGGTCGATCACTGCCCTGAGGGCTACGGGATCAATCCCCACCCGATTATGGGTCCATTCACCGTGGGAGCGAGCATCAGGGGGATAAGCGACTTCGCTGCCGATACGATCATGGAACCTGATCTAGTTGCAAAAATCCTCGATGTGGTTATCGAGACCCAGATTAGATTTATGAAAGCCCAGGAAAAAATCCTCGGCTCACTGCACCACATTTTCCTTGCCGATGACCTCTCAGCATTCCTGAGCGAAGAAATGTACCGTGATATCATTCTTCCAGGTTATCACAGGCTTTTCGAACAGTTTCCCGATACCCAGCGATGGCTTCATAACGATTCAACTGCTCGTCATGTGGCTCCTGCAATTGCCGACTCCGGGATGGTTGCCTGGCAGTACCTGCCTGAGATCTCTCCGGCTGATGCCCTGAAGCTCACTGGTGGTAAGGTTACCCTTCTGGGAGGTCTGAACCCGCTTGATATGCAGAAATGGACCGAGGAAGAGACCTACGAGAAATGCGTTGAGGTCCTGAAGTCTTTCGGCGGCAATAATAAGTGCGTTCTGGCAGCGGGAGGATCGGTGAATCAGGTGCCGATTGCCAACTTAAAAGCAATGTTCAAAGCGGCTGATGAGTATAAGCTCTAGGTCTGATGACATGGTGCGAGCAGTGAGGCTGTACGGTGCTCACAAAAGAGTGAGGTTTTCCTTAGCAGCATACCGAAATGACCAGAAGCAGAACATCATGAGAGTGATATGTCGGCGCCGCAGTTACAGAACTCTATCAGAAGGCTAGTTACACGAGCCGGAAAATCACTGATTTTCCGGCTTCAATTTCAATAGTGTAAGACTTCGACAGGGGCATTATCCCATCAGGAAGCAGTGAAGAAGATAAATGACATCTGCAAGAAGTTCAAACTCAACTATTTCAAGATTCTACTTCTCAATCAAGATTCTACTTCGCAATGCTGTTTTGTAATTGGAAAATCTTGCCGGGAACTAAATATAATCGGGAACTAAAGATAATTAAAGCTTTCTCGGTTTTTACATGTATTAATTTTTGTTCATAAATAAAATCCCTCTATATGGATATTTTCCAATAAGAGGGATTTTCTTCAGTACAATAACTTATTTTTTCTATTTCATTAACAAATTGGGTAGAAACATAGAGATCTCAGGAATAAATGTTATCAGCATCAAAGCTGTTACCATAACTAATATAAAAGGTACAATTGATCGAGATATTCTTTCAAATGAAACTCCGGAAATCTGACAGGAGACAAAGAGATTAGCACCTAGCGGAGGTGTAACGAAGCCAATTGCCAAATTTATAACCATGATAATTCCAAATTGTACAGGACTCATACCTAAAGCTGTAACAATTGGCAGTAGAATAGGTGTTAAGATAATAACAGCAGCTAAAGTCTCCATGAATGTGCCAACAGCTAAGAGTAATAGATTAATAAGAATAAAAATTATATATTTATTACTTGAAACACCGACAATAAAGTTAGCAATTAATTCAGGAATTCTTTCAAGTGTTAAAATTCTGCCGAAGCCTGCCGATGTTCCAATAATTACAAGAACCGTCGCAGTAATTAATCCGGAACGGAGGATAACATCCGGAAGTTCAACCAGCTTAATTTCTTTGTATACAAAAACTCCTATTATATACCCGTAAATGACTGCTACAGCAGCAGCTTCAGTTGGTGTAAAAATACCGCCATAAATACCGCCAAGGATGATAACCGGAACCAATAAAGACCATTTAGCTTCGTTGATGACTGATAGTTTCTCCTTAAAGCTGTATCTTTTATCCTCACCTTTATAATCATTTTTCTTTGATATGATATATGAATAAATCATAAGGGATATTCCAACTAGAATTCCAGGTAAAATACCTGCTAAGAATATTGCAGTTATCGAAACTCCTGCAGTTACTCCATAAATAACCATAGTTATACTTGGGGGAATCATAGCACCAATACTTCCGGAAGAGGCAATTAATGCTGAAGAAAACCCTTTATCATAGTTTTTCTTTGTCATTTCTGGAATTACCATAGTCCCTATAGCTGCTACAGTTGCAGATCCTGTACCGGAGATTGCCGCAAAGAACATGCAGGCAACAACGGTGACTAAAGCTAATCCTCCTGTATGATGACCAAAAAATACGTCTGCTACCTTAAGCAGCCGTTTAGAAATACCACCTTTTCCCATGAGATCACCGGCAAGTATAAAAAAAACTGCAGCCATAAGGGGGAAAGAATCCATTGCTGTAGTAAGTCCCTGCGCAAAGAAAGTGATATCAACAATACCGCTATAAAATATTGTACCCATAACTGCAAGTCCCAGGGATATACCGATAGGGACGCTTAACATAGAAAACAGGATAAATCCTCCAAATAATATTACTGATGTCATTATTTATCCTCCCCTGAGTTTTCGATGGCGGGTATAGTATTTTTTATTCCATGCATTGGTCTATGATTAAATGTTTCATAGGGTGAAGAAAAGTTGCGTATTTTATAAACTAGATTCTGCATGAGTCTGATTGTTACAAGCGTGAAGCCTATTGGCACCGCGGAGTAGACAACTGACATAGAAATTTCCGTTGAAGCTGTTATCTGCCCTAATCTTGCAATTAGCTGGGCGACCTCAGTGCTTTGAAGTGCGATGATTACTGCAAAAATTAGAAACAGAATATCAGATATCAGCATGAGAATTTTTCTTACGCGAAGACTGAATAAATTTGTAAATACAAGTATTCGAATATGTCTTCCCTTTCGAACACCGTAGCTAATGCCAAAATACATGAGATAGATGAACATATATCGAGAAACTTCTTCAGACCAAGCTAATGAGTTTTTCGCCACATAGCGCATAAATACTTGTATACCAATAATTATACTCATGGAAAACAAAAGCGGAACCATGAAAATTGATTCAAAGTAATCATCTAGCCATGTTAATATTTTTTTCATAATAATGATCCTTTTGATGTACATAAAACACGAGTTGGGAGAAACAATCTTGTTTCTCCCATTTAAATTTAAATAACTCGTTTTTTCATGTATTCCTTATTATCTGTTTTTTTCAACGTCATCAAGAAAAATAGTAAACATTTCTTCGCCCGCTTTTTCTTTTACCAGACTTTGGGAAGTACTCATTAATTCTCTGAATTCAGCCTTAGCTTCCGGGCTGACTTCAGTTATTGTATTTCCTGCTGCTCTCACAACTTCCAATCCCTCTTCTTCCAATTCTTCAGCAGCTTTTCTTTGGTATGCACTTGTCTCTTCTAATGCCTGATCAACAAGTGTTCTATGTGATTCAGACAAGCCATCGTAGAACTCTTTATTCATAATTACTACATAAGGGCTGTATTTATGGCCTGTAAGACTAATAAATGGCTGTACTTCATAAAATTTCATTTTTTCGATATTTTCCATTGTGCATTCTTGACCATCCAGTACTTTCTGCTGAAGAGCAGTAAATAATTCTCCCCAAGCCATTGGAGTAGGGCCAGCATTTACTGATTTCCATGCAGCAATTTGTACAGGATTTTCAGGTACCCGCATTTTTATTCCAGTCATATCTTCTGGAGTATTAACAGGTCTTTTGCTGTTTGTCAGATGGCGGAAACCATTTTCCCAATATCCTAAACCTGCAATATTTTTTGAACTTAAAGCACTTAGCATTTTATCTCCAGCATTCCCATCTAGAACTTTATAAACATGCTCTCTTGAATCAAACATAAAGAAAGAATCGAGTACAAAGAATTCTTTAGCAAAGGTAGCTAAATTGGTAGCTGAAACAGCTGTCATGGTAACATTACCGAGCTGCAGAGACTCCGTAAGCTCTCTGTCCCCTCCAAGCTGTCCATTGGAATAAATTTCTACTGTAATTTCTCCATTGGAGCTTTCTTCTATAAGTTCTTTGAATTTTGTAAAACCAAGTCCGAGGCTTGTCTCTTCCGGAAGTCCATGTCCGGCTTTAATTGTGATAGGGCCAACATTTTCACCATCACCCTGCGCAAAAACCAATCCTGCAAAAATTGAAAAACAAATCGCTAAAATTAATACCTTTTTCATTTTTTTCTCCTTTTTTAAGTTTTGTTGAAAATTAAATAATGACAACGTAATCATTCTTAAGAGATGATTTATCATTTGTCAAGTAAAATTTATCTGTAAAATTAATTTTAAATGGATCAAAAAATGTGGAATTATGAAGTATGAGAAAATATTTTATTGTATATATTCTTATATAGGTAAAATATTAAGCCTGTACTTATATAAACATAAAAAAAATAGTTTTTTAATTATTTTATTAGCAATATTTTTTTTTAAAGATAATTGTAGACAACCAATGTGTTTTGGTTTATAGTAGAGACTACGTAATCATTTTAGGTTTTCAGAAATGTTTTCTATAGAAATTCTATAGAAAACAGTAACCTATTGCACAGGCCATGAAAAAGACAAGATTAAGGGGAGTAATTAATCTATGGATAATAAAGCAAACTATATTTCTGCTGATAATTTAATGTCGTATAGTAAAAATTTGTATGCTTACGCTGGAATGAGTAATGCAGATGCGGAGATTTGTGCAGAATGTACTGTTAAAACAAATTTATGGGGTGTTGATTCTCATGGTATTCTTCGAACACCTGTTTACTTGGAACGCATATTAAATGGAGCGGTTAATCCTAGACCTAAAATACAGGAGCTTGAGAATAATAAAAGGTTACATAGTCCAGTATCTCTTCTTGACGGGGATAAAGGGCTTGGGTATGTGGTTGCTGAAAAAGCAATGGAAGCAGCTTTAAAAAAAGCAGAAAGCTTTGGTCTTGGTTTTGTTCTGGTAAAAAACAGCAATCACTTTGGTGCTGCATCACTATACTCTAGAAAAGCTGCAGAAAAAGGTTTTATTGGTATTGCCGCAACGAATGTAATGCCGAATATTGGTATGCCGGGAGGTAAACTGCCTGTTACAGGGAATAATCCTATTGCTTTGGCAGCACCGATTGGTCAGCCTTATCCTTTTTCACTTGATATTTCTATGAGTGCTGTTTCTGGAGGTAAGATACTTTTAGCTCAGAAAAAAGGTGATAAAATTCCGAAAAACTGGGCAGTAGATAAAAATGGAAATCCAACTGATGATCCCTTTGAGGGCTTTGCAGGTATTCTTCTTCCTGTCGGAATGCATAAAGGGCTGGGACTGTCTCTCTTTATTGATATTATTACCGGGGTTTTGTCTGGCGGGCCTTTTTTACAGAATTTAAAGAGTATGTATAAACATGCTGAAGAAACTAGTGAAACTTCACACGTGTTTATAGTTATCGATCCCACTTTGTTTCAATCAAGGGAAACTTATGAAAAGCGAATACATGAATGGGTTCGAATGATAAAAGCAACTCCAATGACAGATCCGGAGGCTGAACAAATAATTCCTGGTGAAATAGAATATAAGATAGAGAAAAGTAGGAGGGATAGTGGAATACCCATACCTGCTGAATTAATAACGGATTTATCTTCAATTGAAAGTCGAATAGGAATTGACGTGCATATTGCTGATTTTGTGAATTGAATAAAGAGAAATTACAAAAAACATTTTATAAGAGGTACTATATGAAAAAGCAGAAAGATTTTATTTTAAATCAGAGAGATTCAGTTTGGTTTCAGGAAAACAGTGCTCATGTTGTTTGTGAGTATGCAAAAAATGTTTGCGATGTAGCAATATTGCCTATTGGAGCAATAGAGCAGCATGCAGCCCATGCACCAACAGGTATGGATACTTTCAACGCATTAGGCATTGCAGAAAAAGTAGCTGAAAAAACTGGAGCGATGATTCTTCCCTGTCCCATGTATGGATCGCATCCTCACCACCATTGGGGTATGCCTGGCACTATCCCCTTAACCTACGAAACACATATTGGACTGCTGATGGACATCATCCGTGGGGCTTCTGTTTCAGGATATAATAAATTCCTTATCATCTCCGCTCATGGGCAAGTTTCTTCAACTATAGTAGCTACTCATAAACTAGGAATAGAGGGATTGTTTACCATCTCGTCAACTTGGTATGACTTTTTACGAGATAATAAAGATGTGCTGAAGGATTATATGTGGCATGCGGATGAAGCAGAAACTTCTGTTGGACTTTATTTGTATCCTCAATGGATTAAAATGGATCTTGCTGAAGCTGGCGGAGGAACTCCATTACTTGATTCCTCCTGGAAAATTGCCCCTGGGCAAGCAGCTGAGCCAGGCATGCTGTATCACTTTGAAGGAACTTTTGCCCTGCCGGAAAAAGATGACTTGGAAAATGGAGTAATCGGAGATCCGACTCAAGCAACGAGAGAAAAGGGTGAGCTGTGTGTTGAACGAGTGGTAGGGTACTATTCAAAATTGGTAAATGAGATAACAGCTAAATATCCTTGCGGAATTAACCCCCTGGGTTTTAGAAATCCCGGTGGTTATGCAACTTCTGCAGAGATTGCATATGATAAGGATCATGATGAAAAAGGGCAGTTGAAGAAATAGATACGGCTTTGAATCTTTTCAGTAAAAAGAGATTTAAAATTGTTAATTTTTGTGTGCATGGAACGAATAAAATTCTCTCTATGCGCACATAATGTCATCAAAAGTTTAAGAAATGCATTAAATAAGATAATTAAAGGATATTATTCATGAAGCTGAAAGGTAAAGTTGCAGTCGTAACAGGCGGCACTAAAGGAATTGGTTTGGGAATAGCTGCAGAATTTATCAAAGAAGGTGCTTCTGTAGTAATTGGAGGGAGAAACAAGCAGACAGGTTCAGAAGGTTTGGCTTTTCTGAAGAAGCTTGGAGGTGAGGCGTCTTTTGTCCCATGTGATGTAGCCAAAGTAGAAGAGCTGGACAATATAATTGAAAAGGCCGTTGAAAAGTTCGGTAAGTTGGATATCTATGTTGCCAATGCAGGAATTAATGATCCCGAGAAGACCCACTATCTGGATATAACTGAAGAACAATATGATCGGATAATGGATGTAAATCTTCGAGGAATGTTTTTTGGCGGGCAGCGGGCTGCTCGACAAATGGTGAAACAAGGTGGTGGTGGAGCGATTATAAATATGTCCTCCGTAAATGCCTACTTAGCATTGGATTCACAGATGGTGTATACCACCTCGAAAGGCGGAATACAGCAGCTGACAAAAGTGCAGGCAGTTGCTTTGGCAAAGCATGGAATTAAGGTGAATGCTTTAGCTCCAGGACCTATTGAAACAGATTTAATGCGAAGAGTTGGATCTGATAAAGAACTCATGGATACCATTCTCTCCAGAACCCCTATAGGCAGAATTGGAACAACTCAAGAATGCGGCCGGCTTGCTGTCTTTTTAGCAAGTGAAGATTCAAATTTTATTTTTGGTCAATCAATTTATAACGATGGCGGCAGAGGATTTCAGGCTTTCCCAAATCCAGGATACAAAACAATTACAGATGAAGACTATCAATTATTGATGAAAATGAAAAAGGAGTCATAGATTATGGATTATCCTAAAGTAGGATTTATTACATTTGGTGATCATAGAGCACCTGAATGGAATAAAGTTTTTAAAAATCTTACTATTCCAAGACATGCCAAAGCTGTAGAAGAGTTAGAAAAACTCCCAATCAGGCTAGTATCCTTTACTGAACCTGCAAGATCTAGAGAAGAAATAAACAGTCAAGTTGATTCATTAAGAAATGAACGGGTTGATATTTTCATTGCACATACACCTTGCTGGACATCACCGAATCTAGTAGTTCATGGAGTACAACGAATGAATCTTTTTACCATTATGCTTGGTAATAGAGATATGGGAACGCATGGTTGTGTAGGCCTTTTTGGAGCTTCAGGCGCTCTTGCTCAAATTGATATTCCCCATAAAAGAGTTCGACTCAATTATGATCATAAAGAATACAAGAAAAAATTACTCCCTCTGATTCGAGCAGCTTCAGTAAAAACAAAGCTTGCTGGTTCAGTTTTGGGATATTTCGGTGGTAGATCTATTGGAATTGATACGGCTACTTTTGATCCGATGGGATGGAAAAAGCAATTTGGGATTGATGCTGAACATATTGACCAGCTTGAAATAATACGTGTTGCGGAAAAAATTGAACAAGAAAGAATAGACCGTATGAGAAAGTGGATTGAATCAAATGCAAGAGAAGTGCAGTACAATGACGGAAAAATGACAAAGGAAAAATTTGATTTTCAAATTGCATGCTACCTTGCAACAAAAGACCTATGCGGAGAGCATCATTTAGATTTTACTGCCGTAAAATGTATGCCTGAATTATCGAATAACTATGTCCCCCAATGTATGACGGCTGCATTTCTTCCTAATAATTTTGATGGAGATGAAGGAGCTAAAGATGCTACGGTGATGGCTTGTGAAGCAGATGCCGATGGTGCATTAACTCAACAGATATTAAAAATTATTTCAGGGGGAATGCCGACCTTCTTTGCTGATGTAAGTCATATAGATGATGAAAGAAAAACAATTTATTGTGTAAATTGCGGCGCCATGTGTGCCTGGTATGCAGGCAGAGAAGAAAAAGCCGAAAAAAATCTTAAAAATATAACAATCAAACAATCAATACGTCCTGGTGGCGGAGGAATCACTAGTTTTTTTGCATCTGAAGGACCTATGCAATTGGCAAGACTGTACAGAGTAGACGGTAAATACAGAATGGCAATAATCCCTTGTAAAGCGATAAATCCGGAAAAAGAAGTTATAAATGAATTTATTGAAGCAAGAGGTCCACATCAGTTACCAACATTATTTGCAAAGGTTGAATTTGATCTTGACAGTTTTATTGAAGAGTATGGATCTAACCATATTTCCGGTGTAGCCGGCTTATACGAAGAAGAGCTTGTAGAAGTTTGTAAGATGCTTGATATTGAGCCTGTTGTGTTTAAGTAGTGCCGGTATTCGAAGAATTAATGGCGGAAATGAATGAATAGAAGAGAAATTTGTAAAAAGATAATGAATCATAAAGAGTACGGTAAAATACTTATTATGATGCTCTCCCTTACGTGAAGCTTCGATTGAGGATATTGAAACATTTGCGTGGCATAATTTGCAAGAACATGAAATGTTTTCAGGTTTAAGGGAGCAGGCAAAGCGTCTTTTTGAACAAACTGACTACGTAGTCGGTGCGGATGGTATTAAGGGTGGAGTTTTTCAAACAAGTCTCGAGCTAAGAGGTTACGATCAGCTGTATATCGATTTTGCACTGGATCCTGATTTTGCTCATGCTCTCCTGAGAAAAGTTACAGACTGCTATAAAGAGGTGTATGCAGATTATATGAAAGAAGTAGGTGAATATGTACAATTTGTTTACTTAACTGATGATTTTGGTAGTCAAAATTCTTTGATCCTTTCACCAGAGATGTTGAATGAGTTTCTGAAGCCCTATGAAGCTGAACTGATCCAGCACTTAAAAAGTTTGGCGCCCCGAATAAAAAGAGTTTTCAAAATATCCGCTTAAAAAATTATAAAAATAAACTAGAGAATATTTGGAGATGAGATATGGAATTAACTAACACTAATCCAGTTAAGCAGTCCCTTCGGGATGGCAAGAAAGTTTGTGCTGCATGGGCTCAGGCTGCAAGTAATATAACCGCAGAAGTACTTGCTGATGCAGGTTTTGATATTGTTATGGTTGATATGGAGCATGGTCCGGGAGATATCCTTACCCTCATCAGCCAAATACAGGCGATGAAAGGGAATGCTGCTGTTCCTTTTGTAAGAGCACCGTGGAATGATTTCGTCATGATTAAGAAAATTCTTGACGCTGGAGCTTATGGGCTTCTTGTTCCCTATGTAAATAATCTTGAACAGGCAAAAGCTGCTGTTAAAGCAGTGAAATATCCAACTCAAGGTATACGCGGTGTTTCAGGAAGCCCAAGGGGACCGCATTTTGGGAATAAATCGCTTGATTACATGAAAAAGGCCAATGAAGAAATATTTTTAATGACGGCGATTGAAACACCTGAAGCTGTGGCAAACATTGATGAACTTCTTTCTGTTGATGATATTGATGGAATATTTATCGGTCCAATGGATTTAGCAACAAGCATGGGGCATTTTGGCAACCCTTCGCATCCGGAAGTAAAAAAAACTATTGAGAAGATCGAAAATAAAGTATTTTCCAGCAATAAAGTCTTAGCTACTGTAGGCGGGACATGGGACCAGGCCATAGAAAAGTATGAAAAAGGTTATCAAATTTTAATGCTTATGTCTGATACCACTAGCCTTAGTTCTTTTGCAAGAAAACTGACTGAAGATTTTTTCAAACAATTTCCTAACAGATAGAAAAAGTACAGAACGAAAGAGACAGGAGGAATATATGGCGAAAGTGAAAGTAGGAGTAGCAGGATACGGAGTAATCGGACAGCGCTTGGCGGACGGAGTAGCCCTGCAGGGAGATATGGAGCTGATAGGAGTGGCGGATGTAGCGCCGACGCTGCCGGTAATGGCGCTCTACGAACGGGGGATGCCGTATAAGCTGTTTACAGCCGTACCGGAGAAGAAGCACCTGCTGACAGACAAGGGGATACCGGTAAGCGGTACGCTGGAAGATCTGGTGCAGGAAGCGGACATCATGCTGGATGCCACCAGCGCCGGAATAGGGGCGAAGAACAAGGAAATCTATAAGAAATATAATACCAAAGCGGTCTTTCAGGGAGGAGAGAAGAACGAAGTGGCGGATGTCTTCTTTCACGGGTATGCGAACTATGAGAAAGGCTTGGGAGCAGACTACCTGAAACTGACCAGCTGCAATACCACGGGGCTGATACGAGCGGTAGATTGTGTAGACCGTGCAGCCGGGGTAGTGAAATCAGCGATAACGATCATCCGTCGAGTAGCAGACCCTGGGGACTACCATAGGGGACTGACGAATGCGCTGCAGGTAGCGGAAGCGCCGAATCATCAGGCCCTGGACATGATGACCATCATGCCGCATATCGATGCCACGGGGATACTGGTGCACACGCCGGTGACCCATGGACATATCATCACGCCGGTGATCAGTTCGAAGAAGAAGGTAACGAAGCAGGAAGCGCTGGAGATGTTTCATGCCCATCCGAGGATCCGGGTGGTGCGATTGGCAGACGGATTTCTGGGGAATGCCTCCCTGTTCAAGTATGCCCGGGACTTAGGGAATATGCGCGGAGATATGTATGAGATAGCCGTGTGGGAAGAATCAATAGTGAACAGCGGTGATGATCTGATGTTCGCCATCAATATTCCGCAGGAAGCAGTAGTGATACCTGAGAATATCGATGCGATTCGGGCAGCCATGAAGATGCAGGATACTCGGGAAGCCGGTACTGCAGAAACCAACAGATATTTGGGGATGAAATAGCAATTTATAAACCATAGCCTCCAGTGCAGGATATCTTCGTTGAAGGTATCCTGCACAATTTTAAAGGCCATGATTGATTTTTAAGAAAACACTAAGAACATGGAGAAAAAATTATGGATAAAAAGAAAGTAGGGGTAATACACACCTTTTTATATTCAGTAGAGGATTTGAAAAAGCTATTTGCAGAATTAGTTCCGGAAGTAGAAATGATAAATATTATTGATGACAGTCTTCTTAAAGAAGTGCTGGCAAACGGTGGACCAACTAATGCTGTAAAAAGGAGAATTTGTAACTACGCTCAGGAATTAGAAGCTTCCGGATGCAGTATGATTTTAAATCAGTGTTCCTCAGTGGGCGAAGTTGCTGATTTAGCGCAGAATATTATTTCGATTCCATATGTAAAGGTTGATAAACCTATGGCTAAAGAGGCAATAGCTTTAGGAAATAATATTGGAGTAGTAGGAACTGCTTATACCACATTGGGACCATCTGCCCGTTTAGTAAGAAATACTGCTGTAGAGATGAAAGCAGAAGATGTAATTGTCAATGAATGCTTTGCAGACGGAGCGTATAATGCTTTGCTGAATGAGGGTAATAAAGAAAAACACGATAAAATTTTAATGGAAACTATCGATAAGGCTTGTGAAGAAAATGATGTTGTTTGTTTAGCGCAGGGCAGTATGTTGAGCCTGGTTGAAGTTTGTAAAAATAAACCGGTACCGGTACTGCACTCATTCCATAGCGGGGTAGCCCAAATAAGAGATATTCTGAATCTGTGAAAGCAAAAGAAATAATCGATTTTGAATATGAGATAATGAATGATGCGTAAATAATAATCTTTATGTCGGGGTTTCCCATTTCTCCAGTTAAATGATAATATAGATGGATAGTTAATTAGTTAAGATGATGAATTTTATTAACTTAAAAACTAACATAAAAAGCTAGTATAAAATGCTAACAGGAAACTATCAGTCGTAAATTATTATAGAAAAAATTCTGGGGTAAGCAATGAAAAGAATATCATCCAAAGATGTGGCTAGGGAAGCTGGAGTCTCGCAATCTACTGTATCACGTGTCTTTAATAATAACAGCGGGATACCAGTTTCCCAAAAAAAAATTGACATTGTACTTGAAGCTGCCGAGCGTCTGGGATATCGCCCAAGTTTGATTGCACGTTCCTTGAATCAACAGTCCACCAATATAATTGGAATCGTAATTAGAAATTTCTCAAATCAATTTTATATTGAATCATTGAGATATTTTTCTGAGCTTTTTCAAAAGAACGGATACACAATCATGCTTTTTAATATTCAGCAGGAGGGAGAAATAGAAAATGACCTTCTTCGTGCTCTTGAATATGAAGTTGATGGTGTAATAATTACATCAGCAACACTTACATCTCCTCTGGTCAAGAAATTTCAAAATTATGATACTCCGGTGTTTCTTTTTAACCGCTTAAGTGATGGGGAAAGTGTCAATTCTGTCTGCTGCGATAATGTTGCTGGGGGAGAGAAAATTGCTGAATATTTGATACAGACTGGACACAGAAATATGGTATATATTTGTGGTGATAGAACTACTTCCACTAATAGGGACAGGGAAAACGGCTTTTTAGGGAAAGCTGCAGAACTTGGTTTCCAAAAGATTCCGGTGTATGATGGAGATTTTTCTTACAAATCAGGTTATGAAGCTGCAGAACGCCTTTTATCTTCAGGAGAAAGCTTTGATGCAGTTTTTTGTGCATCCGATTATATGGGAATTGGATTTATGGATTACATTAGTGCTGAAACAAATTTAAGAATTCCAGATGATTTTTCTCTTGTCGGTTTTGACGGGATTCCGCTTCAGAATGAAAAAATTTATCCCCTTACGACGTATAAACAACCCTTGAAACGGATGGTAGAGAAAACCGTACAGCTTATGCTTAAAAAAATTGAAAATTTTTCATCTGAGCCTATGTCTTATTTGTTTAATGGAGAAATTTTAGAGCGTGGTACAGTTAAAAATCGTAAGGTGTGAGTTTTAGCACTAAATTTTATAATGTAGCAAATATAATGATTTTTCAATGGAGCAAATTTTTTATGGAGCATTCTATGTCGGAACAATACGATATATTTGATAGGGAATTTGAATCATGTATCTATAAGGAAAAAAAGCTGGAAATAGTTTCTCAGGGCTTCAGATTTATTGAAGGGCCGGCTTGGGATGCACAGAACAATCGACTTTTTTTTAATGATATAAAAGGGAATGCAATTTATACTTGGTCAGAAAGTAAAGGTTTGGAAGTATTTCGTGATAACAGCTATATGGCCAATGGAAACACTTTTGACAATGAGGGGAATCTTATAACATGTGAGCATGCTGCTAGCCGTATTTCTTTAACAAAACCGAATGGCGAATATATAGTTTTAATCGATTCGTATAAAGGGAGGCAGCTAAATAGCCCTAATGATGTTATTGTAAGCAGTGATGGTACAATAATTTTTACGGATCCGGCCTCAGGAAGAAGCCCCGGATTTGGGGTCCCGAGGCCGCAGGAACTTGATTTTCAGGGAGTCTTTGCTCTGAAACCGGGTAATACTGAATTGGATTTACTCATAAATGATTTTGAAATGCCTAACGGATTATGTCTTTCCCCTGATGAAACTTTGCTGTATGTTAATGATACTAAAAAGCAGCATATACGAGTTTTTGATTTTAATAAAACTAGGATTACCTCATCAGGTAGAATATTTGCTGAATTCACTCAAGATTTACCAGGAAAGGCTGATGGCATGAAAATAGATTCTTTCGGCCGCATATATTGTACCGGACCAGGTGGAATTCTTGTATTTACGCAAACGGGGAAGCCCATTGGAAGAATTCTTATTCCTGAGCAGACAGCAAATTTTACTTGGGGCGGTAAAGATCTTAAAACGCTGTATATAACTGCTTCTTCGACATTATACTCTTTAGAAATTAAATAATCCGATTTTCAAAAAATTTGAGATAAATTTTACATTCATTTGTAATTCATTACATTCTTCTGTTTACATAAAAATATATAGAAATAATTAAATTTATATAAAAATGAGTTGCAAATATTTGACTTTTACTAAATAACTGTATAAAATAATGAATATCTATTGTTATCTCAGGAGGATTTGATGCTGATTTTAATTTCCGATGCTTTTGATGCTTCCCTTCCGGCGAAGCTGGGAAAATTTGGTGAAGTAACTGATGATAAAGGGCGTTTAGCTGAAGCAGATGTCGTTTTGGTAAGAAGTAAGACCAAGTGTACAAAAGAGTACATCGATGAAGCTGAGAATTTAAAACTCATAATTCGAGGCGGAGTAGGCATTGATAATATCGACAAGGATTATGCGGAAACTAAGGGCATAGAGGTGAGAAATACCCCTAAAGCATCCTCGATTGCTGTTGCAGAACTTGCATTTTCCCTTATGCTTGCTGTTCCTAATCAAATTGTAAAAGCTCATAATAGCATGAAAGAGGGTAAATGGATAAAAAAAGAGATAAAACGAACCGAACTGTATGGGAAAACACTCTGTTTGGTTGGAATTGGAAATATTGCTCAGAAAGTTGCTGCTCGAGCTTCTGCTTTCGGTATGCGCGTCGTCTCTTATGACAAATATGTTTCAGAAAGTTCTGTTGCGGAGATGAAAGCATCCTTGGAAGAAGCCGTAAAAGAAGCAGATTATATATCCCTGCACCTTCCTTTAACTCCGGAGACAGAGGGTGTCTTCAATAAGGATATTATCAGAGAATGTTCAAAAAAACCTGTTGTGATTAATACAGGAAGAGGTCCCTGTGTTAATGCAGAAGATATGACTGAAGCATTGAAAGCTGGGGATGTACAGTATTATGCCGTTGATGTCTGGCCAAGTGATCCGCCTTCCCAGGATTATCCGATTCTTACTGCTCCCAATGTCCTTATGACCCCTCATATTGGAGCCGGAAGCAAAGAGAATTTACTGAGAATAGGTGATGAAGCATTTACAATAGTTCAGGAAGCAGTTGATGGAGGAAGATTATGAACCGAAAGAAGAACTTTTTTGCAGGACCCTCAGTTCTCCCTGTTGAAGTCCTTAATGAATTACATGACAATTTGTTGGATTTTGATGAAAACGGCTATTCCATGATTGA
>JAIPFU010000080.1 GCA_021736505.1 Spirochaetia bacterium
ACTCCTGGATCCTGAACATCATCAATATGAACAACCTGATTCTTTCGAAAAAAAGCTGCATAGGCTTGGGCTGTTGCTGCTTCATGATAGGATTCGGATAAACCTGAAGCATCCTCCTTTGTTCTGCCAATACCTGCAGTAACAAGGAGGTTTTCTCT
Source organism: Spirochaetia bacterium (assembly GCA_021736505.1). The sequence goes on from JAIPFU010000080.1 coordinate 159, forward strand.
ACGCTTAACGACTGCTAAAAGTCTTTCGGATAATTCGATGGAAGCATTTTTGTTCTGCTTCTTCGCTCCACCCAAGGCAAGGCATATTCCAATTTTATACCGTCCAATAGGAAGCAGGAAAAAACAATTTTCTCCTGCTTCATGCAGGAGGAGGGGTTCAATATCATGGAATAAAATATCAAAAAGTTCCAGTGAATTTTCTTGTGAGGCTGTATACCGACATTCAAGAAGTACACAGGTATTAATTCGCGTGCTGTACTCAAGTATATTTAATAATTCAAAAAGTTCGTTATTATTTTTTCGATAAAACCGTACCAAATTTGCTAATTCACCCTTAATAAAGGGAACTGTCTTATCAATCCTGGTTTGCAGCTCTCGAATATCAGCTAAAATTCCAGCTCCAGCCAATAATGAGCTGAATAAGGATGCCGTATAATAGATCCACCATAGTTTAACAAGTACTCCAAAAATAATACTCAGCCCTAATATGAGACTGCCCAATCCGAACATCAGAAACTTTTTTCGCATTGCATTGTATTTCTTTCTGGTTTTTATCTCCTTATACATCAGCAGAAAGCTACTGGCAGCAACCTGCATTCCTCCTAAAACATAAACTCCGATAGTCACTTCCCTGGCAAACAAAGGGGGAAGGCTGGCAGGAAGCAGCGGTTCATAAGCAGGAAGGCCTAACACGGTAAATGCAATGAAGGACTCCTGTGCACTGCTGTTGAATAATCCGTAGACAATGCCTAATACTATCCCGACAGCTATGAATGAAATGGTCATATTCCGCTTTACTGGCATAACAAAACTGAAATTTGCAATTACCAGACAAGGAATAGAGATTGACATCATGATAAAAGATCGAATGGTATTTATATACATAGGTGTCGGGTAGGGACCTAAAAAAAGCTGAACCGGCCGGAGAAGCACAAAAAGGCCGAAAGAAAACAGATATATTACAAAAAAACGACTCGCTTTTGTCGTAAGGGATTGTGAAAATAAAAAATAGGCGGCAAATACCAGAAATATAATTCCTGAAAATATTGGAATGATAATATCACCGAGAATATTCATTATATTCATGTGCCGCCCCTTTTCTCAGCAGACTCCAAAACAAAAGAAGTCTAGCTCATATACATTACAGCGTAATGCCGGTCTTGAAAATAGCAATATTTCGATATGATCTCTTTTCCGAAACCGAGTGTTTCCCCTCAACTATGGTGATAATCAGTTTCAGAAACTCACCGGCAGCTTCATCCATAGTCATCTCACCTTTTGCCAGGACCCCTGCATCAAAATCAATCCATTTCGGTTTCCTTTCAGCCAGTTCTGTTCGTGAAGATATTTTTATCACAGGAATAAATCCCCCGAGGGGAGTCCCCCTTCCGGTGGAGAAAAGCACAATGTGACAGCCGCTGAGCCCTAAAGCCGTGGTGGCCACAATATCATTTCCTGGAGAATCGAGCAGGTTCAGTCCGCGCTTTGATATACACTCTCCCATAGCTAGAACATCTTTTACCGGGCTGTTTCCCGCTTTTTTCGTACAGCCGAGAGATTTATCCTCCAAAGTCGTTATTCCCCCAGCCCTGTTGCCCGGTGAAGGGTTTTCATACACCGGTTGATTGTGAGCGGTAAAATACGTTTTGAAATCATTAATCAGCTTTACTGTTTTATCAAATACCTGTTTGTCTGCTGACTGCTTCATCAGGATATGCTCAGCTCCGAACATCTCAGGAACTTCCGTTAATACGGCAGAAGCACCCCGTGAAATCAAGGAGTCCGAAATTTTACCAATCAGAGGATTCGCTGTAATCCCTGAAAAAGCATCAGACCCACCGCATTCAAGGCCTATATTAAGTTCTCCAATATTCACCGGCTCCCTTTGATCACCGCACATTCTCTCATAAAGCTTTTTAAGAAGCTCAATCCCCCTTTCTACCTCGTCATCAACATCCTGTGCTGCCATGAAAAAAACCCTTTCTTCATCATATACACCCAGGGTCTGCTTGAATTCATCAATCTGGTTGTTCTCGCAGCCCAAGCCAAGGACAAGCACTCCGCCGGCATTAGGGTGTTTTGCCATCCCCTGCAGCACTGTACGAGTTCTCACATGGTCATCCCCCAATTGCGAGCAGCCATAGGGATGGGGAAATGTGAATACACCATCAAAAGCCGTATCTTCGCACGCATCATTAAAACCGAGAACTTCCTTGAAACGCTGAATAATTTCTTCGGCAATTCCATTTACACAGCCCACTGTCGGGATAAGCCACAATTCATTTCGTATACCGATTTTTCCGCTCTTCCGTTTGTACGCTTGGATCGTTTCAGGGCATGTAATTCCGCAGCTTAGCTGCTTTTTTTCGGGCTGATACTGATACTTGCCGCTGCCGGACAGGAGTGTTTTCAGATTATGGCTATGCACGTGATTCCCTGCATATATCGGACTGACAGCCTGTCCTATTGGTGATCCGTATTTTATTACCACTGCTTCAGCTGCAATATCCCGAAGGGCAATTTTATGTCCCGCCGGGATATCATCCCGCAGCAATAAAGCTTCTCCTCCTGGAACTGCTATACGAGTTCCGGCTGAAAGATCATGCAAGGCAACTGCAACAGTATCCATTTTGTCCAAGAGTAATACATCCGATGAACGCCCGTTTTTATTCATTATTCGCTCTTTCCTCTTTCCTCTTTCATCTTCGCTTTTCGTTATTTATTTTTGCTTTTTACACTTTGCTCTTTGTTTTTCACGCTTTGCTCTTTCCAGTCTCTTTGTTTTTTCTTCTCAATTTCCTGCTAACAGCTCTTTAATATGCAATCACAAAGTTTTGTGCCAGCATAGACTGTCTCAAGTCTTAAGTGTTTTTCAGTACATCATGCAGACGCTCCCGCATGCCTTCAGTTTCAATGGCAAGGACATGTTCCGCCGTAATTGTTTCCAATTCAGGAATGCTGCTGAGATCCTTTCCCCAGTGATCTGATAAACAGAGAACGGCATGGGCAATATCCAGGGCATCTTCAAAAGTCTTCACCTCTTTACTCCAAAGGGTGTCAAATAATTCAAGAAACTCCGGATTGTCCTTTGTTTCGTAGGCTGTTCCTTTCCGCATTCCCTTGTAAAAACAGATAAGTCCGGCAAGAGAAAAACTCATCAATGGAGGGACATGCCCTGTTTTGTCAAAATATTCCAGAAACTGCGGTAAAAGCCGAGTCTTGAATTTTGTCATGGAATTCAAGGATATTGATAAAAGCTGATGATTGATGAAGGGATTTCTGAATCGGTCGAGAACGCTGGAAGCAAATTCCTGGGCATAATCAATTGGCAATCCTAAGTTGGGAATAATTTCATCATCTATCAATCGAGAGAGAAACTGCTTAAGATCCTGCTCTTCCAAGGCTTCCTTCACCAAGTCTATGCCCGAAAGAAATGCAACAGGAACCAAGGCTGTATGTGAAGCATTTAAAATGCCGACTTTTCTCGTCTTGTAGGGTTTCAAATCATCCACTATTCGTATATTGAGACCGCTGCCGGCTATTTTCAACTCTTCTCCCACAAATTCTGGCCCCTCAATGACGAACAAATGAAAAAACTCACCAGTGGTTATAAAATCATCACGATATCCAAGGTCCTGCTGTATTGGGAGCGCCTCTTCCCTGGGATGTCCTGTAACAATCCTGTCCACCAGAGTTGAGCAGAACGTATTGGCTTCTTCAATCCAGCCTTTAAATTCTTCACCCAGTTCCCAGAGATCAGCATACTTATTCACCATACCTTTTAAGGCTTCCCCGTTGTAATCTATCAATTCACAGGGCAGCAGAATGAAGCCGGCATCAGCAGACCCATCCATACATAAAAAGCGCTCATGTAACAATCTGGTCAGTTTACCCGGAAAACTTGAAGGCGGGGCATCAGTGTAAGCATCTGACGAATCAAATGCGATTCCAGCCTCGGTGGTATTTGAAAAGATAAAGCGGAAATCAGGATTGTGAGCAAGTTCCAGAAACAGGGGGAACTCCTTATATACTGAAATCTCACGATTCACCGATGAAATAATCCGCTTCTGATTCTGAAGCGTCCCGGTTTCATCATAACCACGGATTATAGCAGTATACAGGCCATCCTGGGTGTCCAGGCTTGGAGGAGTTTCTGTATCTATTGGTCGGACAACTGCAACTCCTGCATCCAGTCCCTTTTTTTCATTGAGAATATCCACTTGCCAATCAACAAAACAGCGGAGAAAATTGCCTTCACCAAATTGTATGATCTTTTCAGGATGGAGGGGATACGGAAAATTATCTCTATTCAATTTTTTTAGGTTTTCCAGGCTTTTCGGGTTTTTAAAGCCCTTCAGATCTTTCTGCTTTTTTGAATTACTCTGATTATGCTGCTGTTTCATCAATCTGCTCTCCTCTTCTCTTATGCTTCTTCTCTTATGCTTCTTCTCTTCGAAATTCTTTTGTTTTCTAGAACTTAAGCTTCTTTATTCGGAATTTGAAAATAATTAACAGCGTTCCTATAGCTTATATCCCTGACAATATTCCCAAGAAGGTCATAATCCCTGGGAACCTCTCCAGCTTCGACCCAAGTACCAATGAGATTGCACAGTATTCTTCTAAAATATTCATGCCTAGGATATGACAGAAAACTTCGGCTGTCAGTCAGCATTCCGACAAATCGTGACAGCAAGCCTAAATTAGCTAAAACCCGCATGTGTGTTTCCATTCCGTCCCGTTGGTCATTAAACCACCATGCTGAGCCGAACTGTATCTTTCCAGGAATACCATCGGTCTGGAAACAGCCTATCAAGGCGGCCAAGACTTCATTATCCCGGGGATTCAAGCAGTACAAAATAGTTTTCGGCAGCCTATCATGCTGATCCATTGTATCCAGCAATTTCCCTAAGGGATAAGCTATTGGCGTATCCTGAATTGCATCAAAACCAGTATTCGGGCCGAGCTTTTTAAGCATACTGCTGTTCACACTCCGGAATGCCCCGATATGAAGCTGCATAACCCAGCCTCTTTCTGCATACTGCTGTCCCAGCCAAACCAGCAGATATGTTTTATAAGCTTCAATTTCAGCATCTGTCAATTTTTTTCCAGCAGCTGCATGAGAAAATGCATCGGCTGCCTCAGATTCATGAGCCTCCCGATAGACTACTGTATCCAGAGCATGATCACTTACCCTGCATCCTAGCGCATGAAAAGCATCTATACGCTCTTTCAAAGCTTCCAAGAAGTCAGCAAAGCTTCCTATTTCCCGACCACAGCGTGCTGAAAGCCGTTTCACCCATTCACCGAAACTTTGTTTCTCAATATTTAGACCCGGATCAGGTCTGAAGGCCGGCACTACCGTCACATGAAAGGTATCATCATTGGCAAGCTTTTCATGCCATTGCAGAGAATCTGCAGGATCATCAGTCGTACAGATATGACTTACTCTGCTGGCACTGATAAGCTGCCGTGCTGAAAAATCTGGTTCTGAAATACGGATATTCATTTTTTTCCAAACCAATTCAGCGGTATCTCTGGTAAGTATCGTATCAAGATCAAAATACCTTTTCAGCTCCAGATGCGTCCAATGGTAGACGGGATTACCCACCGCACGTTCTACTGACTCCGCCCAGCGAAGAAATTTCTGATAATCCTCAGCTTTCCCTGTTACTTCTGATTCCACAGCTCCATTGCTGCGCATTACCCTCCACTTGTAATGATCTCCACCAAGCCATAGTTCTGCAGCATTTTTATACTGGATGTCCTCAGCTATTTCCTGAACCGGCAGGTGGCAGTGAAAGTCATAAATCGGCATGTCTGATGCATGTTCATGGTACAGAACTTCTGCTGCATCATTATTCAGCAGAAACGAATCATGTATAAAGCTCATAACTTGAAAATCTCCTCTCTTATCTGATCTAATCTGATCTAATCTAATCTAATCTAATCTAATCTAATCTTATCTGATCTGATTTTATCTAATCTTATCTGATAAAAATTATGCTCACATAAAAATAGTCAGCATAACGTCTATTCTGCCTTGTTTTATGGCATTCCATTTTGAATTCCTTTTGTTAGTATAGTATACTTACTATATATATTCGTCAAGACTTACTATTCAAAATACGATTCTTTTGATACTATTCCTGATATGCTCTCTAGCGATCCTGAAGCAGCCCGTACCATCAATCGCCTCCGGATTCTCAATTCCATCCGCAGTCATGCACTCATATCCCGAGCTGAAATTTCACGAGACCTTCATTTAAATAAGATGACAGTATCCAGTATTGTTGAGGATTTAATACAGCAGGGATTAATAAAGGAAAAGGGAAAGCAGGAAAACATTTCGGGAAGAAAAGGCATATCCCTCTCAGTCGATCCAGAGTATGGTTCTATAATACTAGTAGATGCCGGCTTATGGAAAACACGGCTTGGTATAACTGACAGCACTGGCAAAGTAGATCTTATTGAAGAGTATCTTACTTCAGATAATCATGAACCTGACTTCTTTTTCCACTCAACCGTTGAAAAAGTTGAAGAAGTAAAACAAAACTATTTCCAGGGGAAACCCCCACTCGGCTTATCCGTATCCCTAGACGGCCTTGTTGACCCGAAAACTGGAACGGTAAAACACTCGCCCAACTGGGGATGGCATCAGATTCCCGCCGCAGATATGCTCAGCCGAATGACAGGAATCAGCACGACGGTTGATAACAATGTGCGCTGCATGCTTTTGGGAGAACAATGGTTTAACAATTTAGATACCGCTCAAACTGTTATCTACATCAACTGGGCACATGGTATCGGTTCTGCAATTATGCATGATCAAATCATTCTTCAGGTGGACAGCGAGTTCGGACATATTCCTGTCGCAGATACTCGGATGTGCAGCTGCGGAAAAGTAGGTTGTCTTGAAGCTCATGCCAGCGGTAGAGTACTTCAGGAACTTGGCGGTAAAATTCTGGCGAGGCAGTCACTTTCCGTAAAGCAGATGCTTCCGTTCCTGGACAATACCATCGAACTCAGGAAACTATTCCGTTACGCTTCAACGAGTCTGGGAAAAGGCATTGCTTCTGTAGCAAATATGATGAGTCCCGATCTTATAATAATCGGCGGCGGAATTTCTCAGATTGGCTCGTTTTTTCTTGATGTCATTCGGTCTGAATGTGAAAGAAACACAATAGATACAATTTCAAAAAACCTGTCTGTACGCACTTCTCATTTTGGAGACAGCGCCGGCATCATGGGAACAGCAGCTTTGGGCTTGAACACCTTTATTTTCAAAAAAAGCCTTCTGCACGCCCTCAGAACAGCAGATTTCTCCGTTTAGTATATAGCCCAGTTCTACTCAATATAACCCAATACTATTTAAACCAGCTCAATATCACTCAATCCAGCTCAATATCACTCAATCCTGATCAAACCAGCTCAATCCAGCTGCTCCAGCTAATCGGCATGGCGTTTCTGCAAATCCAGAACAAACTGCTGAAGTTTTTCTATACGATTTTCCCATGTATTCTCTTTGCTGAAACTAGTGATACGCAGCCGATAGTCATCATACTGTGCAAAAACCTGATCTATGGCCTCGGAAAAATCCGGCAGGTTCTCATCATCCATCAAGTATGCAGATCCCCGGCTGTGTTCAAGCGCAGGGAGGGCGGTAG
>JAIPFU010000081.1 GCA_021736505.1 Spirochaetia bacterium
TGATGTTTTCTCCGCTGCTGATACATCTGTATGTTTCAGAGATGATGTGGGTGTCGATGGTGGTCAGCGCAGTTCTGAGTTTGACGTGGCTCCCGACTATTCTACGGGGTCAAAATTGATGATGCAGGCGGAGTGCGGGGGTATCAGCATATACGGTGGCACAAAGCTTTGTGCCACCGAAAACAGGGCACTCATTCCTTATTCGTTGCTTTGTGACCGCACAAAAAAACACCGCAGGGCTTCAAGAATCGGGAAATCAGTAAGCTGAAAACCCGATCAGTGAAGCATGCGGTGCCGATTTTAAGAATCCGGGTAAGTGAAGCCTGAAAGTTAAAAAACTTAAAGTTAAAAACTGAAAGTTAAAACTTGAGGCCCACAAGCGCTTCCGGAGTGTAGATGGTGAAGGTAAAAGATTCCATTAGGAAGAGGTTGATCTCTTCGGTGGTATGTGAATGATACCCTATGGAGAAATCCTGACCCAAGGTAAGAGTCGCATCGCCTCCGCGGTTCGCTGCAAGGATACCGCCTTCTACGATATCAGAGAGCAGTACTTTTCCGTTGATCTGCTTTTCAATTATGGAACGGATCGTTCCGCCGGCGGTTGGCCGCGAGATGAAGTTCCAGAGGACAGGGGAGACCACCAGATTTGCTGAAGGATCAATTCCTTCCCGTCTGAGCCTTGCCTGCGCTTCTGAAACCGCATCAATAAGTGCCCCTCCCTCCAGAGATGTACCGATTTCCTTGCCTTTGATGACTTCCTGTATTCCTTTGATTTGGCCGTCCTTGAAGCCATTGAAGACTGCCTGTTCTTCGAAATGAGCAATCTGCTGAGCAGCTTTCAAGAGAGGATCAAGGTCCGGGTCCTGAGTGCCTCGTTCGATGTTGTCTAGTTCCCACATTGGCAGGCTGAAGCGTATACGCGTTTCAGTCAATGGCTGTGTGTTATATGTTCCGTAGAGCACCCCGTTATTTTTCTGGTTTTTGGGGACATTCAATCTCCCGGAACTGACGTTTGTGTAGCTGATTCCATGGGGTCCGTCGATGTCGACGAAATTTCTTGCGGAAAGTGTATTTCGCAATGCTTCCCGTGCTGTATTATCAATCTCTTCCCATGCTTTTGAGCTAATTGGTGCTAGGTCTCTTTTTAATAAATCCATAATGCCGCTCCTTTGCTTTGCAGCTATCGCTAGTTTTTTTGCTATTCGTTTTTTTGATTAGTCAGTTAAGCCTAATCCTCTTCCTGGAGCTTCCGCCGAAGTATCTTTTTTATCTCCTTCGTCCGTTTGTTTCGAAGCTCCTCCGAGGAATTCCTCCTCCACTTCCGCGTAGCCTTCCTGATAAAAGTTCTCTTCTTCAGGATCAAGCTCCTTCAGCAGTCTGAGAAATTCACCGGCGTGCACTTTTTCTTCATCAGCAACATCGATGAGAACGTTTTGGGCGAGCTCGTTATCTGTTGATTCCGCCAGCTCCTGATACAGCTGTATAGCTTCATATTCCGCTGATACCATAAATCGTATAGCTCTGACGAGCTCCTCATGAGTCAATTTTCTGTCACTCTTCATTACATGAAAAGGATTACCAAAATCGGGCATACTATCCTCCTGTTTTATTTCAGTTCTTTGCGCAGCAAACGCAGATTCCCGCTTGTGAATTACATACACTTGAGGAACCATACTTATAAAGTAGGGTACTGATGAGCAATCGTCAAGTATAGGCAGAGGAAATTGGCTGCTCAAGAAACTATGAAAGGCGTTTTCAGTGGTCAATTAAGCCGAATGGGTGTACCATGAGAGGTGGCAAAAAATTTTGTGATAAGTAAAAATGTTAAGCTGCTCATCACTGGTTTTTCAGGGACCTTTGAATAATGCAGTGAGACTGCGATTGGGGTGATGATTTTTCTGCGAAAAAGTTCGGCAGAGAGTGGTTTCAGGCTGTCACAAATTTTTTTGCCAGGGTATACGAGAAACCGGGGGAGGGCGTATGCTGAGTAAAAAAAGTAAAATCGATTGCTTAGGCATCAGCAGAAAAAAAATAATCGGCGTATTCTGTGTTCTTTGTTTTGCAGGAATCTGCATGGCGGGAAATCTGTATGCGGAAGAAGCTGGACAGGAAGCAGGGAGTTTGGAGGGAAGGACTGTTAAGGATGATGTCTCCGCGGTTGAAGATGACCAGCCGGCTGACATCTATATTGAGGCTCTTGAAGCGCTGGCGGATGAGGAGCTTTCATTGGCGAAAACGAAGCTCTTGGAGCTTCAGGAACGCTTTCCCGAGTCTCAGTATCGTCCAAAAGCCGAGGAGTATCTCTTTGACATCACCCAAAGAAAAAGTAATGCCGGGATTGTCCCGTTTTATTTGGGAAATCTGATTACTACGACCTATTCGGCCATGGCCTTGCCTTATGTTCTGGGGTATGAACTTGATGAGATCCTCGGCGGGCTGACCGGGCTGGCTGGGGTGGCCTCGGGGCTTGGAAGTGCTCGCCTGATGAGCAGAGATTATCCAGTGAGCAGCCATCAGGCATGGTGGATTGAGAGTATTCAGCTTATTTCGCTTGGAAACTATTTTTATAGCTTCAATAGTATTGATCCCTATGACTTTATGGACTATGACACCGCAGACAGGATTTTTCAGGCCGGGATTATCTCCACCGCCCTGACGTCCCGAGGAATAGGCTATGCGCTGAACCGTGAAAGGTCTCCGAGCAAGGGGAAAGCAGCTTTTATGCTGCAGAGTTACGCTTGGTCCAATGTGTATTATTGGCTCTTTACTGCAGGGGTGCTGGAATCAGATTACACGCGGGGAAACAATATTGGCGCGCTGTTGGTGACGGATGCTGCATTGGCGGGAAGTCTGCCCCTGTGGGAGAATTTGCACTGGAGCAGTTTGAGGACGGGGCTGGTTACTGTAGGCGGTCTCGGCGGAGGGCTTCTAGGCTTCTTTTCCAACATAATTCTTTTGGAGCTTCTTGATTTGACGGGGCAGGCATCAGCAGGTATTATGATGGGATCAGCCCTTGCCGGCCAAGCCGCTGCAGTGTATTTCACGAAAAACATGGAGGGTGAGCGCAGTTTTGAGTCTCCCCAGGTCGCAAGATCTCGTTCCAAGGGAATTGCTGTCATGCCTGCGGTTTCGGCGGACAGAGGGATGGGCTTTCAAGTCTGCTGGTCCTGGTAAAGTGAAGGACCTGGTAAAGTTAAGGACCTGGTAAAGTTAAGGTCCTGGTAAACTCATCTAAGCAGGAGTTGTTATGCTATTTGGAATTGTAGCCGATGATAATACCGGCGCTTCGGATGCTGCTGGAATGCTGGCGGCCTGCGGAATTTCCACCGTCCTAGCCTTGCGGCTGGAGGTGCTGGAGTCTGCGGAAGTTGTAAAGCGTATCGCCGGGAACTCGTTTGATGCCCTGGTAGTGGGGACCCAGAGCCGCTCAGTACCCGTCCGGGAAGCGTATGACAGGACTGTCCAGGCGCTGCAGGTGATGAAGCGGCTGGAAATTCCGCAGGTGCAGATCAAATACTGCTCAACCTTCGATTCTACAGCGGAGGGAAACATCGGGCAGATGCTGGATGCGGCGCTGGATGTCTATGGAACATCGCAAACAATCGTCCTGCCAGCATTGCCTGTGAACGGAAGGACCACCTACCATGGGTATCATTATGTGTATGATGCTCTCCTCGCGGATTCGCCCCTCCGGCATCATCCGATCAACCCCATGACTGAATCGAATTTGCTGAAACTGCTGAGTACGCAGACGAAGCGGAAGGCGGGCCTTCTGCGCCTCGAGACCATCCTTGAGTGCAGCCAAGATGCTGCGAATCCAATCCAGACAGGCGCTGCAGCAAAAGAGGTCGGAGCCCCTGGGGGCAGCGGAGGAACCGAGGCAGCTGGAGCAGCCGATGCAGTCGGAGTATCGGGAGCAGCCGGCGTAACGGGAGGAACCGAGGCAGCTGAAGCAGACAGCATTGGCCGCCGACTGCAGCAGCTCAGGGATGAGCAGACCTCATATATCGTCAGCGATGCCGTACTGCAGGAGCACATCGATATCGTCACAGAGCACGTGAAGGACTGGCCGGTCCTCTCCGGCGGGTCAGGAATTACTGCATCCTGGGGAAAGCTGAAAGGTCGAGAAGCAGCGCTCTCCGATTGGCAGGGGCGGCTTGACGCCATCCCGAAAAAGACTCTGGTCATCTCCGGGAGCTGCTCGCAGATGACATTGAAGCAGCTGGCATACGCAGAGAGCAGCGGCTTTGCCGTGTATCGCCTGCCGGTAAAGCAGATTCTGCTGGGGGCCTGGAAACTCAGTGACCACCTCCGGGAGCTGCAGAAACTCCTGAATGATCACGAAAAGCTGATCGTTAGTTCCTCAGCACAACCGGAAGAGCTGCAGGAGATTCACAATTTTGCGGAGGGTGAAGGAATGGATCCCCTGAAAGCGGGGGAGACAATATCTCATACCCTCGGGATGATCTCCCGGGAGCTGCTGAATCAGAATATTCCGGAAGCAGAGAGAGAAAACGCATCGCGGAAGCATCAGCATAAAAAACAAAACCGGCATGATGACAAAGGAGCGGAACAGGAGCTTGATCCTTATGCTGTCGGAAGGATCATCGCTGCCGGAGGGGAGACATCGGGGGCTGTGTGCCGATACGCTGGACTTGATTTTTTGGAAGTCGGGTTCCCCGCTGCCCCGGGAGTGCCCTTCTGTTTTCCCGTAAACCGGCCAGACTTGATGGTGGTGCTGAAATCAGGAAATTTTGGTGATGAAGAACTCTACGAAAAAATTTACTCGCTGTGAAAGTCAACTCGAAGTGTTTCAGCCAGATTCAAGTGTTTCAGCCAGGTACAAGTGTTTCAGCCAGGTACAAGTGTTTCAGTCGAGTGCATAAAATGAGTTTGTCTGCATTACGTGATAAAGGAGAAGAGCATTGAATAAACTGCAGATTACGGATAAAGAGTTAGATAGTTTGGACGATAAACTCTACAGGGAGATGCTGAATCATTTTTATGAAGGCATCTATTTTGTTACCCCCCAGCGACAGATAAGCTTCTGGAATAAAGGTGCGGAGCGCATTACCGGCTATTCTCGACAGGAAGTTGTAGAGAGACACTGCTACGACAACATTCTGCGGCATGTCGATGAAGAGGGAACCGAACTCTGTTTTCAAGGCTGCCCGCTGAAAAAAACCATCGAAGACGGACAGAGAAGGGAAGCGCTGGTCTATCTGCATCATAAAAACGGGTACAGGCTTGCAGTGCTTATCCAGACCTTCCCCGTTAAGCGGAACGGCGAAGTGATCGGCGCTGTTGAGGTATTCCAGGAGAATGCAGAGCGCCTCAGCATACTGAAGGATCTGCAGGAGTTGGAGAAGCTGGCCCTGAATGATCAGCTGACTGAGGTCCCGAACCGCCGATATCTGGAATCACAAGTGAAAAATACATGGGAGCAGTTCAAGGACCTCGGCCTGATTTTTGGTATTATCTTTATTGATATCGATCATTTCAAGCATGTAAATGATACATACGGCCACTCTGTGGGTGATGAGGTGCTGAAGGTTCTGAGTAAATCTATGCAGTCCGTGCTCAGGAAGGACGATTTCATCGGACGCTGGGGCGGTGAGGAGTTCGTTGTGATTATCGGCAACGCTTCTCCGGAAGCTATGGAGACGGTGAGCGAAAAAATCCGTATGATCGCTGCTTCTACGCCGATTCCAAGTGTTGATCCGCCGGTGCGAGTTACTGTCTCCCTAGGGGCAACTATCCTCAAAGAGGGAGAAGATTGGCAGGAAGTACTTGAGAGGGCGGACCGGCTTATGTACATGAGCAAACAAGCGGGGAGAAACCGAACTACCTTCGGCTGATGTTGCACTTGGCGTTATGAATGAAGTTCCTTGATATTTAAGTTTTGCTTGGTGTTTTGAATGAAGGTTTGAATGAAGGTTCGAATGAAGGTTTGGCCTTTACGGCCTTTCACGAAACTTTGTGCCAGCTATTAAGGTACTGGTAAGAGGATGATCATATTTGAGAAAAAATTCAGAAAAAATGAAATCACATATTGACAATAAGGTAAACAGTGTTTACTTTGTATACGATGAGTATCAAAGAGAGGCGCGAACGAGAAAAACAGCAGATGCGGCTGAAAATCCTTCATGAAGCAACACATATCATTTCTACAGAAGGCTACGAAGCTCTGACTATTCGTAAGCTAGCCAGGCGAATCGAGTATTCTCCCCGAACAATATATATCTATTTCCGGGATAAGGAAGAACTTATTTCATCCATTGTTGAACAGGGGTTCGCCGAAACCTGGAAGCGAATGAAAGGTAAGGCTGGTATGGTTGGTATGGTTGGTATGGTTGGTATGGTTGGTATGGCAGGTATGGCGAGGAAAGCTGCTTCTCATGAAATTACCAGCGGTACAGCTGATTCAAATTATACAGCCAGTGGGACAACTGTAAGAAACGTCATAGCAGAACAGATAATCGGGCACATCAGAATGGGCTTGAGTGATCCCAAACGTTATCGAGTTGTTATCATGCTTGTTTCTCGAAGCAACCATAAACCCGGACCATATCAGCAGAAAGTAGAAGCGGCTGGTAAAATGCACCTGGCTGAATACACCGGGAAAAGGCAGGAGGATGAGCTGAATTTGCAGTATGATGTTTTTTTATGGTCCCTCAGAGGTATCACCCTGAACCTTGTAAACCGTAGCAGCAAGCTAAGTGAAGATGAAATTGACGGCCGTATTGAGGCTTTTAAAACAATGATTCTGGAAGGACTGCTTAGCCCGCCGGAGGGGCAGTAGTGCTTCTAGAAAAAACTCTAAAGGAGCTCTAAAGGAGAAGGATAAATGAAAACACTTATTGTTTATGCATCATCGAAAGGATATGTAACGGAATGCGTTGATTTACTCAAAAAGGAAATTACTGAGGAGTGTGAAACGCTTAATCTGAAGAAAGAAAAACTGAAAAAATCACTGACAGAATTTGATACCGTGGTTATCGGCGGAAGCATTCACATCGGGAAGATCCAGAAGCCGGTTAAAAAATTCTGCAGTGACAATCTGGAGCAATTACGCGGCAGAAAAATTGGTCTTTTTCTCTGCTGTATGGAAGAAGAAAAATTTGATGAATACATCCAGGAAAACTTTCCCGAGGAAATTCGTAATAAAGCTTCGGTCATCAGCTGTTTCGGCGGAAGGATCGATATGAATCAGCAGAATTTTCTTGTTAAAAAGATGCTGAAAAACGTAAAAGGAAGTTCCGAAAGTGTGTTCCGTGAGAAACCGCAAGCTGTTACAGATTTTGCCCGTGAACTTATGAAACACTGAAACACTGGAATACTGGAATACTGGAATACTGAAACACTGAAACACTGGACTTTTGAAAATTAAATAATAAAACTGAGATAAGTTCAGAGCTTTAGAACCTTGAAAAAATCAATGAAGACAAAAAGTAAAAAAGACGAAAATGGCAAAGAGACTGAAGAACTTGAAAAAGCCGATAACTTGAAAAAGCCGATAACTTGAAAAACCGAGAATGAATTTGCTTAACAGCATTATGGAGGGGGAGATTCATGGAGTATAGAAGATACATAAGCATTTTAACCATTATCATTATTGCTGGGGCTGCTGCTGCTTCCTCTGTCGGAGCTTTTTATGGAGAAGGCCCCTTTGAAAATCCTGGCGAAAGCCGCGGTGTCTACAGCTATCAATCTATCAGGGGAGAAGAGGTAAGTATATACGGGAAAGGTCTTTACCGCCACATGTCTGAAGAAGTGGCCGTCCAGGGAATCGCTCAGGATTACATCACCCTTTTTGTGG
>JAIPFU010000082.1 GCA_021736505.1 Spirochaetia bacterium
GGAGACCGGACTTGAACCGGTACAGGCATACTATGCCCGGGGGATTTTAAGTCCCCTGTGTCTGCCAATTCCACCACTCCGGCACTTCGTGAAATAATATCCAACTCTTCGAACTTGGTCAACTCCCGGAAAGATATTTCCCCTTCAGTCCCAAGAAAAAATTCTGATGACGGGGGCTTTATTCCTATTTATCAACTCAGTAGTCAAGTTATACAGACGAAGTAAAAATCGAGTATTCCTGTAAACTGGGAACAGATTATTTCCATTACAGTCCACATTATTTTATTTCTTCAAGTATTTTTTGAAATTCTTCCCTAGTGATCTCTCCCCGGGCATATCTTTGTTTTAAAATTTCTTCAGCGCTTTGCTGCGTTTCATTTTCACTTGATCTTTCGGAAGACTGCTTGTTTATGCTGATAAGCCATTGGACGAGAAAAACAATCCCGACAATGGCACCGATTATGATAAGTATTGAGAGCAGTCCTCCACCGAATCCTCCCATACCTGTATTCCAACCGTACATCATGTTTGTGCCTCCTCTAGTTCTTCCTTCTTCACACTCAGCAGCTGCGCGTTTATTGCAACGATAACTGTAGACAGGGACATGAAGATTGCTCCCACTTCGGGGGACAGAACGATTCCCGCGTTGTACAGGACACCGGCGGCAAGGGGTATGGCGATCACATTGTAACCGGTAGCCCAGATCAAGTTCTGGACCATCTTGCGATACGTTGCGCGTCCAAACAGGATCAGTGCTGTAATATCGAGAGGATTGGAGTTCACCAGCACAATATCGGCTGTGGAAGCGGCAACATCGGTGCCCGAACCCACCGCTATTCCTATCTGGGCTTGAGCCAGGGCGGGAGAATCGTTCACTCCGTCTCCGGTCATGGCCACATATTCGCCCTTCTCCTGCAGTTCTTTGATTTTATATTGCTTCTGATCGGGCAGCACTTCGGCAAAATACCCATCCATGCCGAGCTCTTTCGATACGGCTTCAGCGGTTTCACGGTTATCGCCGGTCAGCATCCAGCACTTGATCCCCCGTTTCTGCAGGGCTCTGATTGCCTGGTGCGATTCGGGACGGATAGTGTCTGAAAGGGCAATCGAACCGACTGCCTGATTGTCGACCAACAAAAAGACCCGGGTTACTCCGCCCTGACGTTCGGCTTCAGAAGGTTGTTTAATATTCTGCTCTTCAAGGTAGCCCGGACTTACAACCAATACCGACTTGTTATCCACACTTCCCTGTACGCCTTTGCCTTTAATCGCTTCGAAATTGTCAGCAGATCCTATTGATACACCAGCATCCTTAGCGGCAGAAACAATTCCTTTACCGATTGGGTGTTCAGATTGCCCTTCCAGTGCCGCGGCAAATTTGAGAATAGTGTTTTTATCGTAAGTGTCGTCATGGACATCAACACTGCTGACCTCGAAGGTTCCTTTTGTCAACGTTCCGGTTTTATCGAAGACAACGACGGAAATTTTTCTGGCATTCTCGAAGGCTGTACGGTTACGGATCAGCAGTCCGTTCTGGGCTGATTTTGCTGTTGACTGGGCGACTACCAGCGGAATCGCCAATCCAAGAGCGTGGGGGCAGGTGATAATCATTACCGTAGCCATTCTGGCAATCGAGAACTGTAGCCCCTGCCCGGCAATCAGCCACCCGGCTAATGTTGCCGCTCCGACGGTTAGCGCCACTATGGTAAGCCACATTGCCGCCCGGTCCGAAAGGGCCTGAGTCTTGGATTTAGCGGATTGGGCTTCACGGACCATGCTGATCACTTTTGATAGATAAGAATCCTCACCAGTTCCTTCTGCTTTCAGTTCGAGCGAGCCGTCACCATTGATTGAACCTCCGATCAACTCGTCCCCTTCTGCTTTCCTTACCGGACGCGACTCTCCGGTAAGCATCGATTCGTCGATGTAGCTGCTGCCGCTCACTACTGTACCATCAGAAGGGATTTTCTCACCAGGTTTAATAACCAGGACATCGCCCTTCTGCACTTCAGAAAGCGGAATATCTTCGGTTTCACCGTCCTTCTTACGATGGGCTTCACTGGGCATCAGCTGGGCGAGTTTCTCCAGAGCTGATGAAGCGCTCAGCACTGAGGCCATTTCGATCCAGTGTCCGGCTAGCATGATCGCGATCAGGGTGGCCAGCTCCCAATAAAAGGGAGTTCCCTGCAGTCCGAAGGTAACCGCCGCGCTGTATACATATGCAACGCTGATGGCCAGGCCTATGAGCGTCATCATTCCCGGGGCTTTTGACTTGAGTTCATCGACCAGTCCCTTCAGAAAAGGCCAGCCGCCATATACGAAAATTGCTGTTGCAAGGATAAATACAAGAATACTGTCACCGGCAAATGCGAAACTGAACCCCAGAAACTGCTGAATCAGTTCCGAGAGAGCCAACACTGGCACACTTAATACGAGGGTTATGTAAAAACGTTTCCTGAAATCACGAATCATCATCCGGTGGTGCTGGGTATGGTCATGATGACTGTGCTCCTGACTGTGATCCTCATTACGTTTATTGATTTTTTGTTGTGAGTGTTCGGTATTCATACTTCCTCCTTAACTTAGTAAAATAATAATACTAATAACCGAGATCAGTTTTCAAACGATCGATTACTTTCTGTAATCTGACCTTGATCTCTCCGGCGATCACTTCAATTTCCGCATTGGACACACTCTGCATCGAAGCCTTCGGATCGACTGCAGCAACTTCGATTGAGTTGAGTTCAAGTTCCTGTACGATCACATTACAGGGAAGTAGAGTTCCGATTTTATCTTCCGCCTGCAGAGCCTTATATGAGAAAGGAGGATTGCATGCGCCCAATATTCGGTACTTACGGAAATCAACATCAAGCTTTTGCTTTAATGTTGCCTCGACATCGATATCAGATAGTACTCCGAATCCTTCCTTTGACAGCTCTGATTTTACTCGTTCGACAGTTTCATCAAAATCTCTATTTACCTTTGTGCTCATATAGTATTTCATTATATTCCTCCTAACGGAACCTTATTAATTTCTTTTAGGGAACATCAGGATTACTGCGAAAATTCCCAGCAGGATAATAACAAACCATCCCACATACATTTCCGGGCATCTGATAAGCCACTGCATAACTTCATACCTCCGCTTTTTAACGCTTCACATTATCAAGTACACGCAGATAATCTTCCCAGTTGATCCCACCACGGGAGTAGCGCTGTTTCAGGACCTCTTCCGATTAATTATTGTGTATAGAACCACAATCTGATACGTTCATCCCCCAAGGCCGGCCCATCATTCCGAGGTCCACCATTTGGTCCATCAATGAATGAACTCTCTCGTTGGGGAGAACCTCCCACATGACGGCATCGACGATTTACTCCAGCAGCAGTTCCGGAACCTTATCGGGATCAATAGAATTTTGGAGCTCAGCTTCATTTTCCCGCGAAACTCTTTGATTCATTTTCTTTTCCTCTTCGAATAACTTGTAGTATGAATATAGAGAAAGAATATGAAGCTATGGTGAAGGGAATATTACGGGAATATGACAAAATTAGTCATTTTGTGGGAGAGTAAAATAAAAACGGCTGCCCTGTTGTGATCCGGGGCTTTCAACTTTCAGACTGCCGCCGTGAGCTTCAATGATGTGATTGGCTATAGTCAATCCAATACCGCTTCCACCGCCGGCACGGGATCGTGATTTATCGACCCGGTAAAATCTTTCGAAAATATGACTTATATCACTCTCGCTTAGACCAATTCCGTTATCTTCAACACCGCAGATTATCATATCATCTTTGGATTCAGTATTAATTCGAACCGTACCATTGGGCGACGTGTACTGCAAAGCATTGCCGAGAAGGTTAATAAGCACCTGCTGTAGACGTTCCCAATCGGCCTGTACTCTTACTACATGGTCTGGGAGCTCAATTTTCAGGTCGATTTGCTTTTCCAAGAACTGAGGTTTTAACTTCAGTACAACTTGTTCCAACAAATCATTGAGATCGAACTCCTGAAGATTCAGCTTGATCTGTCCGGATTCCGCCTTTGATAGATTCTCCAAGTCTCCCACAAGACGTTGCAACCGTGTAATTTCTTTTTGAACCGCCGAGTAGGTAGAAAAATCGGCCGGCAAGACTCCGTCTATAATTCCTTCCATAAGGCTACGCATCGAAGCAAGAGGCGTCCTAAGTTCGTGGGCGACATTGCCGATGAGCTCAATACGGCGGGTTTCAGTGGAATTCAGCGTCTCCGCCATTCGGTTGAAGTTTTTGGCCAGTTCGCCTAATTCGTCATCCCATATAAAATAGGCCCGTTGCCGATAATCTCCGTCTGCAATCTGTACTACCGTTTTCATCATCGAACGAATGGGAGATACTATTCTCCAGGCGACAAAGCTGCTCACTATAAGCGCTGCGAGCAAGGCTCCGAAGACGGCGAATAGAATGACTTCATTTAGGGCAGCCTGAAAGGTATTAATTAAATTCTGTTGTAAAAACTCGTTCTCCCCAATCAAGTATTCCATCTGCCGAATATGCTGGTTTAATGCATACGGTGCCTGGAGACGAGTTGTGAGCAATAGAACCATAACAACGACTGCTATAATTATGAGATGTGAAACAAAGATTTTGCGGCCTAAACGGCTCGTCAACAGTTCCCTTATTTTCACTGTTCTGCCTCGAAACGATAGCCGCTTCCGCGTACTGTTGTAATGTATTCCTTGTCATCCTCGGAAAGCTTCATTTTATTGCGCAACCGGCGGATATGCACATCAACTACGCGCTCTTCAATAAAATATTCACCGCCCCACACATGCTCAATCAGCTGATCACGGCTGAGCACACGTCCACTGTTTTCCATTAAAGTAAGCAGTATGTCAAACTCGATACGGGTAAGCTCAAGCTCATTGCCTTGTAGACTTGCTCTTCTGGCGGCCGGATCAATAGAAAACTCCCCGCTCCGTATTACCTCAACATCATTGACGCTTGGTTTTCTTTGTCGCCGGACGATTGCCTGCACCCGGGCAACAAGCACACGGGGGCTGAAGGGTTTAAGAACATAATCGTCAGCCCCCAATTTGAGCCCGATTATTCGATCGTCTTCATCGGTTTTTGCGCTAAGCAATACGACATACGGATCTGCTTTTCGCCTGAGCTCTCGCAGCACCTCCAATCCATCAATTCCCGGAAGCATAATATCCAATATTACCACGTCCGGTCTGAACGTCCGAGCAATCGAAAGCGCCTTTTTCCCATCATAAACGCTTTTGACCTCATAGCCCTCGTATTCAAAATAGGCCTGGACTGTAGTTACGATGGCAGTTTCATCATCGACTACTAATATCTTCATGTTCAACCCCACCTTTCTAATTTAAGTATCTCAATTTAACAAGGTAGTGTCAAACGAGTTTAATTGTTTTTGTATTTTATATAATGGTCAATAGGTAAAAAGTTCTCTTTTATATTCTACAATATGTACGGAGAAAAACGAACGAAGGGAACCATTTACTGAAATTGAACTATTCATAATGTTTTCCAAAGATGAAGAACAATGGGTACATATTTTGGAAGAGAGAATTCGGCTTAACATTTTCTTGTTATGTGGGATACAGGTTCCCGACCAGGTACGGTTGAGAATGCAGGTGGCATATAATAATTGTCGGCATGCTTATATTGAACATTTTTACAGAGTTTACTATGTTGTTATCATAATGAAATACATAGACACACATTTTCATACAGAAATGATGCGGAATAAGGGTTTAGAAACTGACAGGCTGCTGGAAGAATTGTTTGCTGCTGGCTTTTCCGGAGGGATAGATGTAGGAACACATCCTGATGATATCCAACTCAGAAAGGCGGCTCTCAGCAAATTCCCTTCAATTCTCCTTTCTGGAGGAATTTTTCCCGGAATTCTGGAAAATGATAGCAAAAAACCACTCTCTGAGCTTTTAGAAAGTCTACAGGAATCCATTTCTCAAAATGATATTACATTTATCGGTGAATTCGGCCTTGACTACTATTGGGACTACGGAACCAGAGAAAATCAGAAAGATCTCTGTATTCAGCAGTTGGAAATGGCAAATAGCTATTCCCTCCCTGTGATCATCCATAACCGCGATGCAGATTCTGATATCATTGACCTTCTTGAAAAATACCCTCCAAATAAATCTGGTATTATGCATTGTTTCTCATCAAATAAGGAGACAGCTGAACAGCTTCTGGAATTAGGTATGTATATCTCTTTTGCAGGTAATGTCACCTTCAAAAATTCCAGGGTGATACAGGAAGCGGTTGACGTAGTTCCCTTGAACCGCATCCTTGTAGAAACAGATGCACCATACCTTGCACCTGTACCTAAACGGGGAAAAACAAATCATCCTGGTTATATTATCCATACATATGAATTTCTTGCTGGGATGAAACAGGTAAGTACTGAAACTTTAACCAAGCAGGTAATACAAAATTTTACTGATTTAATAAATGGAGAGAAAAGCAATTAAGGAATACTATGTATGACCTTTTCCCAACATGGATTACCATTATTCTTCCTAGTCATCAAAGGTCATGACTTTCCATGCGTCATCAATATATAATGGCTTGGAACTTATACTCCCCTTTTCACTTAGAGAAACTTCAATTTCTTCAATCCGTGAAACTATTGAAGCCGCTGCTGCAGGCATATCCAGTTCAATAGAGTACTGCAGGCTCTTTTCATAATGCTGCAGCAGTGTCCCGCCAACAAGAGCAGCCTTCCATCCAGTAGTTTTACAGAAATCCAAACAGGCAGCAGTATCTTCTTCCATATCACAGACAATCAAATATTCATCATTCTCATTCACTAAATCTGATATTTGCTGTTCAATCTTCTGCATGTTTATACTTTCTTCACTGGAAAATACCAATGGAATCAATTCTACTCCAAATAAATTTTGTTTCAGTTCAGTAAAATAATTACGGCTTCTTTCGTTTCCCTCTTTATAGAGAAACAGAATGGCGCTGATGCTTCCGCTGGCCGTAATCTCTTTTCCGAGTTTTTCCCATGCTTTGTTCTGGGAAAGGACTATTTCAGAAGCAGGATTATCAGATTCGAGAACGGAGCCATCAGCAAAATTCAATTTGTATACATTATCGTCTAATTGCCCTGTTTCGTTATGTAAAATATCTGTTAATACAGAGTCTTCTATAAAGGGGGTAATAAGAGTGATATCTGAATCATTGATTTTATTGAGGGTTTTCTCCGGAAGCTCCTGCTGATCTATCACAACATAGCTTAGAGAATAGCCTAAGACTTTTAATTTTTCGTCAATTTTCTGCTGCTGTTTACGGTTAAAAAAAAGAAGATCTGAATAGGGATCGCTTACCAGGCTTAAAACTTTAGTGTCACTGCATGAAACAATTAAAATAATAGAACACAGAACAAACAGATTTTTCAGGAAAAAAGATGCAGTTTTCATGTCTGAAAGTGTATTACAAAGAAATTGATCTGGTCAACTGCAATTAGTAAACACTGATGGTTTATATTTCAGGATATGAACAACTAGCTTATTATCACGCATAAATGAATTTATTTGATTTAAAAGACTCTTTTTTACTGATAAGCCTTTATGAATGCTCTGCAGATATGCTGTGTACTCTTGACCATATTCGGGCTTTGCTATAATTTTTTATTGTAACCAAATACATAGGTAAAGGGGTAAACAATGATTTCCTACAAAGAATTAGGTCTGGTAAACACCAGAGAAATGTTTAAGAAAGCCGTTGCTGGCGGATACGCTATTCCGGCTTATAATTTT
>JAIPFU010000083.1 GCA_021736505.1 Spirochaetia bacterium
ATTATTTTTATAGTATTAATTCTAGGTATTTCTGAATTATGGATATCCTATAGAACTTAAAAAAGGAGAATTTCATGAAAGTAATTCTTAATAAAGATGTGTATAATCTTGGTGAAGAGGGCGATGTTTGTGATGTTGCCAGAGGATACGCAAGAAATTATCTTCTACCGCAAAAACTTGCAGTACTGCATACAAATGAAAATATATCCTATTTTGAAAGCAGACGCGGCGCAATTGAAAAACGAAAAGAAGAAAAAAGAAAACTTGCAAAATCTCTTAAAGAAAGAATTGAGGATACAGTTCTCACAATTAAAATGTCGGCTGGCGATACTGGGAAATTATTTGGTGCAGTAACAAATGCAACAATATCCAATGCTTTAGCTAAAGAGGGGATTGAGATTGAGAGAAAAAATATTGATGTTCCTTCAAATTCAATAAAAATGCTCGGTAATTCTGTTGTTAAAGTGAAGCTTTATGAAAGTGAGTTAGCTGATCTCCAAGTTCAAGTTGTAGATGAAAATGAAAAAAAGAATTCAAAAACTGAAACTGACAAAACAGAGAAGATGCAGGAAAAACAACCCGATCACAATAAAGAAGAAAATGAAGAAGTAAAAAAAGCAGAAAGCACGGCGACTGAAGCAGAAAAAGCCGATGATAAGACTTCAGAAATAGAGCTGTCAGAAAAGACTACAGAATAAGAATTGAATCTGCTTGGTAAGCATACATTTATTGCATTTCGTTTGTAAGATTTTTAAGGAGCTTTACTTTACATGGGAATTGATACAGTCCTGGGAAAGGTTCCTCCTCATAATATTGATGCCGAGACGGCAGTTCTTGGTGCATTTTTACTAGATAATGAAGCCCTGACGGTAATTGCTGATTACCTCAGGGTTGATGATTTCTACAGGCATTCTCACCAGAAAATTTTTTCAGCAATTGTTTCTCTTTTTCACAAGGGTGAAGTTGTTGATATAATAACCTTAGTTGAAGAGCTGAAAAAAAATGAGGATTTAGAAATTTGCGGTGGAATTTCATATGTATCAAATTTAACTTCCAGTGTTCCTACCAGTGCTAATGTACAATATTATGCAGATATTGTAAGAAGCAGCAGTATACGAAGGCAGCTTTTAAAAATTTCAAACGAAATAATTTCCAAAGCCTATGATGATACTGAAGACTATAAAGACATTCTTGCTGAAGCTGAAAAAAAGATTTTCGATATAACCGATGAAAGTAGTGCAAAAAGTGGATACCGGCTTTCAAGTGATGTAGTAAATGAAACAATAAATATTATTGAAAAGCTTTATCAGGCAGGCGGAGATTACACAGGCCTGCCGACAGGTTTTCCTGAACTTGATAATTTAACCAGCGGTTTCCAGAAATCTGATTTCATTGTAATTGGTGCTCGTCCTTCAGTTGGTAAAACGGCCTTTGCCCTCTCTATTGCCTCATATATGGCCTTCAGAAAAAATATTCCTATTGGTTTTTTTACTTTGGAAATGGCTGGCAGGTCCTTAATGCAGAGACTGCTTTCTACAGAATCAAGAATTGACTTAAAAAAATTACGTAGCGGAATGCTGAAAAATTCAGATTTAAATAAATTAACTGAAGCAGCTGGAAGAATCTATGAATCTCCATTGTGTATTCAGGATACACCGAATATTAAACTGCTTGAATTACGAGCACAAGCACGGAGAATGAAGCGTAATGAAGATATTCAAGCAATTTTCATTGATTATATTGGCTTGATAGCTGCCGAAGCAAAAGGGAATGTTCCTCGACATGAACAAGTTGCAGAAATATCTAGATCTTTAAAAACATTGGCAAGAGAATTAGATATTCCCATTATTTGCCTTTCACAGGTCGGCCGACAGTCAGAAGGAAAAGAACCGACGCTAGCAGATTTACGAGAATCAGGTTCCATTGAGCAGGATGCTGACTTAGTCTTGTTTATTCATAGAAGCAGGGGATTCGAGAACGAATCTAAAGAGGAACAGCAGCAGGCTCCTGTTATTGAAACAGATGTTATTTTAGCAAAACAGAGAAATGGCCCAGTAGATAGGTTTAAGTTAGGATTTGTGAAAAAATATGCAAAATTTGAATCTTTAACAAAAGAGCATCCATAATACACAATCTTTTTTTTGCATTGTGTACAATCTCCGTGTACTATCTCCAAAAAAATTGATGTAAAATACTCCCCGAAAATTTCTCTGAAAATTATTAAGCTAATTTCTGAATAGAAAATTTAAATCATTAAATAGTGCAAAAAAGAAAATCATGAGTATTATTGAAAACCCAATCATTTGAAGTATGTAGTATTTCTGAGGTGACAGCATTTTCCCTCGTACTATTTCATATATTGAGACAATAATCTGCCCACCATCTAAAGCAGGTATAGGAAGCAAATTTGTAAATCCTAAAGCTATACTGATAAAACTGATTAAGTTGAATAAAGTAATAATACCTTGAGAAAGACCATTCTGGAACCCTTTAGAAGCAACATCGCCCACTAAATAGGTTATTCTTACAGGACCCGCCATGGCAGAACTGGTATCAACCCCTTTAAAAAGAAGGCCTATACTTTTAAAAGCTAGTATGAGTGTATCATAAGCATCTGTCGTCCCTTTATAAACAGCTTTGAAGATATTTTTCTCTTGTTTATACACATTGACGGCTTTGAAGGAAAACTCAGGAATATAGGCAGCATTCTCATCATATGTAGGGTTGTATGAAAAAACAAGCTCAGAATTATTTCGGGTTACATGAATTTGCAGAATACCAGGCTTTGTTTGAATGATTTTATAAAAATCTAGGGCATTATTTATTGTTTTTCCGTTTACTTCGGTGATTCTATCACCAGATCTTATTCCAGATTTATAGGCTGAAGTATTTTCTTCAATATTCATAATAACTGGTTCAATAAAAGGAGTTATGCCAAGATAACCGCTTCCGGTCTCTTTATTTAGTGCAGGAGTAATATCTTCCGTGTAAATCTGATTATTCCTGCTGAAATGAATAGTAAGTTCTTCTCCAGGATTAAGAACAATGGATTCCTGTATATCAGAAAAATAGTGTATTTCAGTATCGTTGATCTGGATAATAGCATCTCCATTTTGCATACCCGCTTCATCAGCGGGATTTGGAGTTGAACTCTCCTGGAATATTTCTGGATAACTTGATGTTAAGATGATTTTATTACTATATGTATTGTGAGAAAAGCCAATAAGCCATATAAGACTTAAAAGGAAAATTGCTAAAAGAAAATTAAATATTGGTCCGGCTGCATATGTTAACAATCGTTTATAAGCAGGTACGGAAAAAAGGGATCCTGAAGTGATAGGAAAAGAGGGACTTTTATCAGATAAGGCTTTTTTAAAATCTTCTTCACCTTTCATCTTACAGTAACCGCCAATTGGGAATATATTAATTCTATACTCGGTACCCCGCTTGACTACGCCCCAAATCTTTTTGCCCCAACCGAGAGCAAAAGCTTCAACTTCTATTCCAAAGAGCTTAGCGGCTGAAAAATGACCCAATTCGTGGACAAAAATTATCACGCCTAATCCTAAAAGACCTACTAAAATAGTACTAATCAAAATTACCTCTAACTAAAATAAATAATTAAACAACTTTTCATCAACAAGTTCTAATGCCTTGTTCTGAATGGAAAAAACATCTTCAAAGCTTTGAGGAGTATATGACCAGTCAAGAGAAAGCATATCATGTACCAGGGCAGGGATCTGCAGGAAAGTAATTTTTTTTCTTATAAAAGCTTGTACTGCAAAATCATTAATACAATTTAATACGATAGAATAGCTGCCGCCAGCTGATAATGCATCAAATGCGTATTTGAGCATGGGAAATTTCTCCATATCCGGCTTCTGAAATGTAAGTGTATGTTCAGAGAAATTAAAATCATTGTATATACTTCTGCCAAGTTCCGGATAAAATACAGCATTCATTATTGGAATTTTCATATCTGCTTTTCCAATTTGAGCATAAATGGAGTTATCAATGGTCTGAACCATGGAATGTATAATACTTTGCGGATGAACAACAACGTCAATTTTTTCAGGGGTAAATCCAAAAAAACGTTCGGTTTCAATGACTTCAAGCCCTTTATTTGCTAATGTAGCAGAATCTATGGTAATTTTCTTTCCCATATTCCATGTAGGATGTTTTAATGCATCTTCTAAACTTACTTGTTTGAGTTGTTCAAGCGTATAGTTTCTGAAAGGACCGCCTGACGCAGTAAGAATAATTTTCTTAATGGTTTCAATCGGCCTGTGACGAATAAGCTGAAAAATAGCATTGTGTTCAGAGTCCGTTGGTATAATTGTGCATCCGTTCTGCTTAGCTAAATCAAAAATAAGATTTCCGGCAAGAACAACAGTTTCCTTGTTAGCTAAAGCTAAATCTTTTCCTGATTTTAGTGCTTCAATAGAATAGTTTAAACCAATGATTCCGGGTATTCCATGAACAACAATATCAGCTTCAAGCTCATTAAGCATGTTTATCAATCCATTTTCACCTTGGTACTTGATTTTTTCTGAGCTTGGAGTTTTTCCAGTTAGAGCAATATGATGTACATTGAACTCTTCAGCTATGCTGAGCAAAGCGTCTTCATGTACATGAGCAGAAATGCCAATCAAAGATATTTCTTCATTATAGGATTTCAATGAGCGGAGCAGATTAATTGTATTAGTGCCTATCGAGCCAGTGGCTCCTAGAATAATTATTTTTTTAACCATACATTATCCAATAAATACATAAGATGAAAGATAGAAATAAAAAAATGGAGCACTGAAAACTATTGAATCAATAGTATCCAGAAATCCCCCGCGCCCAGGAACCAGATTGCCTGAATCTTTAATATTTGTTGACCTTTTCAGTAAGGATTCAAATAGATCTCCCAAGTGGGAAGTAAAAGAAATAAGAAGAGTCAGGAAGAAAAAAGCATAATAGGAAGCAAAGGGCAGGGAAGTGTGAAAAAATTTGTATATTATATAGCTGATTGCAATAGTTGTAATGACACCGCCGGCATAGCCTACGGCACTTTTATTAGGGCTTACTTTGAGAATGCCTTTTGACTTCCTTCCAAAAAGCATTCCGAAAATATACGCAAAAACATCATTTGAAAAAATAAAGAGGAAAAAAATAATGAGAAGCAGAGATGATGATTCAAGAGTAGTTATTTTAAAAATATAAAAAGTAAACAAAGTTGGATATATGAAAACAAAAATATTCTCTAGAATGCGATATATTGATCTCTGGAAATTATCCAAGATAAAGCCGGAATGCATTTCACAAATTATCGTATACATGAGCACAATCAGAAATATGAGAATTGGGAATCCATCAATTTTTATTAATCCTGAAATTTCAAGGGAAATATATATATAATAGAGAATTGGAATAATTACAAACATCCAATGTTTTATATAGATTCGATCATTAGTATAAGTTTGTATAAGAAAAGCTGTTTCTTTCGAGGCATGATAGTTAAAAAAAAGTATAATTAAAAGAAACATCAGGTAGTTTGCCTGTGGAAAAAAGAAAATAGATGAAAGAAAAATGGGGATACCTATAACTGTCAAAAGTATTCTTTCTAAAATTTTCTTATTCATATTTTAAATACCCCCGTATGTACGCTTTCTTTTCTGATATTCAGCTATACAACGGTAAATAGTCTCTTTTGTCCAATCAGGCCAAAGGGTATCCACAAATACCAATTCAGAATAAGCACTTTGCCATAAAAGAAAATTACTCAATCTTTTCTCTCCAGAGGAGCGGATAAGCATATCCGGATTAGGCATTCCTGCTGTATCTAGATATTCATCCACCATTTCTTTATTGATATTTTCAATATCCGGAACGGTACTAAAAATTTTTTTAAATGCTCGGACTATTTCATCTCGACTTCCATAATTAATAGCTAAGTTTACTGTCAATTTATTAAAATTGCGAGTCCTTTCCATGGTTTCAAGAATGCTTTTACGGGCAGGAGTAGGTAGGCTCTGCAAATCACCTATATGATTTACTCGAATATTATAGGTTTTATAGAAATCCATTTCTTGAAGAAGATATTTAGAAATTAAATTTAAAAGAAAATCGACTTCTTTTTTTGGGCGTTTCCAATTCTCAGTTGAAAAAGTATAAAGCGTAACATACGATATACCTATTTCGGCTAAAATTCGTATAATTTCTTTAGTAACTGTAAGTCCTTCTTGATGGCCTTTTGTACGAGGAAGACCTCTCTTTAAAGCCCATCTACCGTTACCATCCATTATTATACCAATATGTTTCGGGAGTTCAGTATTGTCTATGTCAAAATGTATATCTGATGAAGTCACGAATTAAACTTCCAATATTTCCTTTTCTTTAACACTGAATTTTTCATCAATTTGTTTAATAAAACTATCTGTAAATTTTTGTATTTTTTCTTCACCCTGTTTGAGCTCATCTTCACTTATTTCTTTCGATTTTTCCAGCTTCTTTAAATCGTCGTTTGCCTCTCTTCTGATGTTGCGGATAGCCACTTTAGCTTGTTCTGCATGCTGTTTTGCAACTTTTACAAGTTCTTTTCTCCGTTCTTCAGTAAGAGGAGGTATATTAATTCTAATAATCTTACCATCATTATTAGGATTAACTGAAAGTTCAGATTTCTGTATAGCTTTTTCAATTTCACTAAGGAGACTTTTATCCCAAGGCTGAATTACTACAAGTCTGGCTTCCGGTACCGATATACTAGCTACTTGAGCCAACGGTGTTTCCTGACCGTAATAACTGACTTTAATCTTATCAAAAAGTGAAGCAGAAGCTCTTCCTGTACGAAGACTGTTAAATTCGCTATCCAGAGCACTTAAAGACTTATTCATTTTCTCTTCGGCTTTACGTAAAGAATCCTTCATAACGTACTCCTATTCCTTTATGGAAATCTAATGGTATACTTACTATTAAAACAGAAGTATTCCATGGAAAAAATTTGTGTTCGTCTTTTTAAAAAAATATTTTATTTAAACAAAAAGACGAACACTTATTATACAATATTGATGAATATTAATTATCCATCCCCACTCGATAGTAAATGTATTCTACAATATTCAGTTCAGATCCAACTTTATCTGACAATTCCTTCAAAGTTTTTTCTACACTGTTTTTATCATCTTTAACAAAACCTTGTTGAAGAAAACATATTTCAGAAAAATGCTTATTCATTTTCCCTTTTACAATATTGTCTATTACATTAGCTGGTTTTCCTGATTCAGCAACGGAATTTTTGAAAATGTCTTCCTGTTCTTTTTTATAGGAATCATCAATATCAGATTTATCTAAAAACATAGGGTTAAATGCAGCAACATGCAAAGCACAATCAAAAAGAAAATCCTTTACTTCCTGTTTTTCTAAAGCTTCAGGTTTTTCAGCTTTCATTTTAACAAGAACTCCAATATTTCCTTCTCCATGAGTGTATTCAGAAACAAGTTCATTCTCAGATACATCCATGGTTTCAAACTTTTTCAAACTCATATTTTCTTTTATTGTGCTGATTACATCCTTCACCATTTGATTTAACTCATCATTTGGCTCTTTATAATCGTTTTCAAGTACTTTTGAGAGCATTTGATTAC
>JAIPFU010000084.1 GCA_021736505.1 Spirochaetia bacterium
CAGTCGAGCCCGAAGCAAAAAGTGAAACTACACCAGAGCAGGAACCCAAGGCGGAACACGCAATTGCACCTGAGCCTAAACCCGCTCCGGAGCCTGAAGCAGAACCCAAGCCAGAGATAGAGCCCACTCCCGAGCCTGACCCGACTCCTGAGCCGGAGATAGAGCCCACACCTGAACCAGAACCGGCTGCCGAGCCGGAGATAGAGCCCACGCCCGAACCCGAACCAACTCCCGAGTCGGAGATAGAGCCCACACCTGAAACCGAACCAACTCCCGAGCCGGTGATAGAGCCCACATCCGAGCCCGAACCGGCTCCTGAGCAGGAGATAGAGCCCACTCCCGAGCCCGAACCGGCTCCCGAGCCGGCGATAGAGCCCACTCCCGAGCCCGAACCGGCTCCCGAGCCGGCGATAGAGCCCACTCCTGAGCCCGAACCGACTCCCGAGCCGGCGATAGAACCCACTCCTGAGCCTGAACCGACTCCCAAGCCGGAAATAGAGCCCACACCCGAGCCCGAACCAACTCCCGAGCCGGAGATAGAGCCCGCTCCCGAGCCTGAACCGGCTCCTGAGCCGGAAATAGAACCCACACCTGAGCCGGAAATAGAACCCACACCTGAGCCGGAAATAGAACCCACACCTGAGCCGGAAATAGAACCCACACCTGAACCAGAACCCGCTCCCGAGCCGGAGATAGAGCCCACACCTGAGCCAGAACCGGCTCCCGAGCCGGAGATAGAGCCCACACCCGAGCCCGAACCAACTCCCGAGCCGGAGATAGAGCCCACACCTGAGCCTGAACCGGCTCCCGAGCCGGAGATAGAGCCCACACCTGAGCCAGAACCGGCTCCCGAGCCGGCGATAGAGCCCACACCTGAGCCAGAACCGGCTCCCGAGCCGGAGATAGAGCCCACACCCGAGCCCGAACCAACTCCTGAGCCGGAAATAGAGCCCACACCTGAGCCTGAACCGGCTCCTGAGCCGGTGATAGAGCCCACTCCCGAGCCGAAAATTGAAACCGCATTCGACGCTGAAGGGGAAGAGGTCTTTGCCGCACCAGAGCCCTGGATAGGGGAGGCAGAAGAGAGGGAAACGCCGACGTCGGCAGACCGCAGCGAGAAAACAGAGAAAACCGAGCGCGGAGGCATCACCCTAGATAAAGCGCTGAAAAGATTTGGAACGATCCCCAAGGATTTTTCCCTGAACGTGGAAAAAGCACCCGCAATCGATCCCTTCAGTCCAGTAGGAAGTAAACCGCCGGACGAACTAGCCGAAGACCCTGAAGAGGAAGAGGTGAAAGAGCCTGAAGAAGTTATCATTGAGGAGCCGCCGGAACCCCTCACCCTCTTTGAGGCAGTCGATCAGGGAAAACTGGATATCATAAAAGAGCGTATCCTGATGGATGGCGTCGATATACAGAGCCAGGATGAGCAGGGACGCACGCCTCTTCACCGCGCAGCCCTGAAAGGATCATTTGAAATGGTCTATCTGCTTATAAAATATGGAGCGGATCCGAACGTACGGGACAAGGCGGGAAATTTGCCCATCCACCTAACGATTCCAGGTGATTTCTCTCTAGCCTACGAACTAACCGATCGCGGCAAACTGATTTACGCAGCGGATCCGCAGGGAAACATTCCGTTGGAGGAGGCATTTGCAGCAGGACCTGATGCCCTGCATAAGCTGCTGCAGGACCGCTACGTGAACATCAGGGATGAAGAAGGCAATACACCGCTCCATTACGCTGCTGAATACGGTGATACTGCCTCAATCCGGCAGCTCATCAAGGACACCGCCAATGTAAATTTGCGAAATTATCAGGATGAACTACCCCTCGATATCGCTTTTACGTACCGGGAGAGCCGGAATCATGTTGATGCAGTAGAACTATTGATTGATGCCTATTCGGATGTCCCGAGGGACCCGGAGTTTTATTACGCTTACCAGGCTATTTCGAATGATGATGTTCGCAGCCGTTTTGAAAACGGCGCAACGGTGCTCCATGCTGCAGCTGCATATAATCATCCTGCTTTGCTGAGGCTCTTCATACAGTCCGGAGCTTATTTGGAAGCACGGGATGAGCATAACAATACCCCGCTGCACAGCGCAGTGAAGGGAAAAAATATAAGCATCGTGAAGACCCTCGTTGAGAGCGGAGCCCGAATAGATGCACGGAACAGTTCGTATAACACACCCCTGCATTGTGCAGTACTATCATCTCTCAGTTCCGATGAATCCCTCAATCCCAATTCTGATGAGAATGCTGATGGAAACGCTGATGGGAATTCTGATGGGAATACAGCAAAAAAAGCTGATGAAAATACTGTTAAAAACTCTGAAACGGCACCTGTAAGCATTCGCATTGCTGAATTTCTGCTGGAAGAGGGAGCTGATGTCACGGCACTGAACAATAAGAGCAGAACTCCCCTTCATGAATCGGCTGTGCAGGGTATCCCAGAAACCTTCACGAAGATGCTGATCGAACATGGATCTGCCCTGGACGCAAAGGACAGAAACGGCGATACCCCCTTGATGATATCCCTGGCGGAGAAAAACATTGATGTCATGAACCTGCTGCTTGATGCCGGCGCCGGCATTTTTGTACGGAACAATCAGCGGGTCAATCCAGTAATCAGAGCTCTGCTGCAGAGTACAGAATCAGCCAAAATTTTCCTTCGTAAAGATATGCTCGACAGAAGAGACAGTGACTACAATACGCCTCTCCACATCGCAGTGCAGATAAAGAGTTCTCTTCCAGTTATTCAGCACCTTACTGATATGGGTGCCAGCATGACTGCAGAAAATATGATTGGCAATACGCCGCTTCATACGGCTGTATCCACAGAATATGTAAAAGCCGCAGCATACCTGATTGAAAGGGGCAGCAGTCCTTTTACCGAGAATAACCGGGGTGAATCTGCTCTGCTGCTGGCTTACAGGAAGGGTGTCCGGATTACCCGTGAAATTCTAACACCGGAAATTATCCGTTCCAGCGGCGGTTCCGGGGAGACACCCCTGCATATTGCTGCCAAAGAGGCTTTTACTGATGTAAGTGAATTCCTTATTCAGGAAGGGGCTCCCGTGAATGCACGGGATGAATCCGGGGCTTCTCCGCTGCATGAAAGTACCAGAATTGATCATGTAGAAATTTCACGCATGCTCATCAATAGCGGTGCAGAGGTAAATCTTCAAGATAATTATGGTAATACACCGCTCCATACCGCCGTTTCCCGATCTGCCAACCGGGTCGCCAAGCTCCTGCTGTTTACGAATGCAAATCTCCATGTCCGCAACTTGAGTGGTAACTCACTGCTCCACACAGCAGTACTGAACAATAACCAGGAAGCCGTAAAAATGCTGATTCCCTTCGGTGCAAACCTGGAAGCCCGGGATAACACAGGCTTAACTCCCCTGCTGCTGGCGGCTAAAAAAAACCAGAATGCCATTGCCCGAGAACTGATAGTGAACGGAGCAGACGCCCAAGCCAGAGACAACCGAGGCAACACACCGCTGCATGAAGCAGTAAAAAACAAAAATGAGTATATTTCACTGGAGCTTATTGATTCCGGAGCAGATATTTACGCAGAAAACCGCTTTGAGGAATCACCCCTGACTACGGCTATTTCCTTTGGGATGGAGGTGATGGACTGGTTCATCACCCAGCGAACTGTAGCTGCACGCAGCGACTCAGGAAATTCTCCGCTCCATACGGCTGTGCAGCACAATGCTTCAGAGGAAGTTATCCATCTCCTCCTGGATCGAGGTGCAGATATCGACGGAAGAAACAATAAAATCGAATCTCCCCTGCATGTCGCTCTGCGGGCGTCCAATAAACGGGCGGTTAAAACACTGACGGCGGCGGGGGCGGATATTTTTCTGCGCAATGGGGAGGGAGAATCTCCAGTAAGCCTAGCCATGGGGATGGGCCGGGATGTCTATTCTTGGATTGTGGATACCCGCAACATGCACGCTCAGGATCGAAACGGCAATACCCCCCTTCATCTGGCAGTGTCCCGAGGCTACCCCGATATTGTCCAGTACCTGCTTTCCATTGGGGCTGACCCCAAGCGAACGAATATCATGGGGCAATCTGCTGTTGATCTTGCTCAGACACGAAGTGACGATACCCTCAGGACCCTTTTGCGCTAAGCCTTAACCCAAGCTTAAATCTAGCTTGAGTTAGGCTTGAGTTAGGCTTGAGTGAAGCTTGAATATGGCTTCAACCTGGATTATTTCTGGTGCGCTAACTGCAAACCTTAATGAAAATCTGGCTGGAAGATTTTCTAGAAACATTTCAGGAAGCTTTGGAATCGATATCACAATGCAGGGACGCTGAACAGATTGATGCCGGCACGGATGAGCAGATAATAGACAAGCATCCTCGGAAAACGCGATAGACAAGCTATTGCCGCCCAGCCCCAGGGCACTTTCAGCAGACCCGCCGTCCAGCTGATGGTTGAAAACGGTATGGGAGTAAATCCGGCCAGAGCAATTCCCCAGGCACCATAATGCTGAAGGATATGCTCCCACTTGCTGCGATAGCGACTAGTCACGCGATTTACAATTCTCCAGTGATTGAAAGATCGAGCTATCCAATACCCTCCATAGCCTCCCAGAGCAGAAGCCGTAGACATCACAAGCAGCAGCGGAACAGGATTCCAGACCAGGGTAAAGGGGAAAATCACATCCACCGTGGTCGGAACGATAAACATATCAACCAGCAGGCAGTATATTCCCACACCCCACAGCCCGAGATGCTCACCGAGCCAGCTGCCTGCCGTACGCAGGGACTCTCCGAAAAAGAGATAGAGCAGTCCATAAAGCCCAAAAATAATTCCCCCGAAGAGAAGGGTCTTCAGGATAATATCTCTGGTGATAATTCTCCGCTGCCTTCGGCCCTCTTCAGCATGTGCCGAATTGGCAGCACTCCCCTTATCGTTCTCCATGCAGGTATGCTCTCCGTAAATCCTCAGGAAACCTCTCAATAGCATAGCGCAGCATGGTTCGCGGCATCTGCTTATAGCGAAGATCAAGAAAAGCTGTCTCCGTTTCCAAAGAGCGTTTCCCCACCTCTCTCAGCATCCACCCCGTCGCTTTATGAATCAAATCGTGCGGGTGATGCAAAAGCAGGTCAGCAATATCAAGTGTATCCTGAAACTGCCCCTTACGAATGAAAGCCATGCTGCTCACCACGGCAATGCGCTGCTTCCACAGCTCCCCTGAACGTGCAAAGGTATAGAGGATCCCCCTATCACGCTCCAGCAGCCAGGCACCCAACAGCCCGATGCAGCTCGTATCCACTAAATCCCAGTTATTCTGCCAGGATATATGCTCCAGATAAAACGCTATACACTCCTCCTTCGAAAGAGGCATATTCTCCCTTCGTTTCCCCTGGTATATCTTCAAAAGCATCAGCAGCGCAGTCATCCGGTGTTCATGGATACTGCTGGTCATCAGCTCATGCAGATCATCCCTTCCTACCTTCTGATACCAGAAGCCTGCGATTTTCCGCTGCTTCGGCACTGTAACACCGAGAAAAATATCACCTTCCCCGTACTGGCCCTTTCCGGTTTTAAAAAAACGTTGAAGCACTGCCTTTTTTTCCGGCGACGCCTGTAATTTCAGGTCCCTGCTGATGTCTTCGTACAGTGATCCGCTCATTTGAGCTCCTCCAAAGTCTTTTTCAGCGCAGCAATAAATTCCCCGCGGCCGCCCGGCGCTTTTCCCATTCCCTGCCAGATTGGAGCTTTTCCGCCGCCTTTCGCTTCTACCAAGGGGAATAGTTCAGTCCGTATTTTTCCGAAGTCCAGGGGAACTTCACCGGCAATGCCGATGAGCCAGCGAAGATCTTCGCTGCATACTACTAATCCGCAGTACACCAACTTGTGCTGCGAATTCGGCACATTTTTCATAGCCTCAGAATTCTTCCGCTCCTCTTCTTCTGACTGAAGATACTCAAATATCGTTTTCAGGATTTTCGGATCCTCATCGTGAAGAACCGCCGAGATAAATCTGATGCCGTTAGGGAGCATTTCGGCGTGCTCCTCAGCCTGTCGAGCGTATGATCGGGCAAGCTTGCTCCGTTCCAGCTCCAACTGGGACTGGAGCTCCTTCAGCTTATCCTGCTGTTTTCTGACTGCATCCGGAGTCTTTTCCGGTGATGCAGAGAGCAGCGTGCCTACTTCATCCAGCACACGGGTCTTCATGCGATAATCCCTGACGGCGCGTTTTCCGATTTTCCATACAGTACGTACGTGCCCTCGGATTTTCTCTGTTCCGATACAGGCTATCCAGCCGACTTCACCGCTTTTCGCCACGTGAACACCGCCGCAGGCTACTTTATCATAATGCTCAAGCCCGACAATACGAATTTCCCCTCCGACTTTCGGTTCCCGCCGCAGGTCCATTTCAGCCGCCGCATCCTCTTCAACTACTTCATCAGTAAGCGGCACATTGCGGGTGACCAGGGTATTCGCCTGCTCTTCCGCCGCCTCTATCTGCTCATCACTCAAGTTTTCACAGTCCAGCTCTATGGTGGTGTAATCCTCTCCCTGATGCACAGAAACCGTTCCGATGCCCAGCTCACGGTAGAATATAGCGGAGAGAATATGTTGTCCCGAGTGCTGCTGCATGTAGTCAAAACGGTGATCCCAATCAAGAACCATACGCTGCTTCTGTCCCGCTTCAAGATCAGGCTGCTTTTTCGTCAGGTGAAGCACTTCATTTCCGTCCTTTCGGGTAGTATGGACTTCCGCATCACCTATTCTTCCCCTGTCGCCGGGCTGACCACCCCCTTCAGGGTAGAAAATGGTTTTATCGCAGATTATCTCCCATGCTTTTTTTCCCTTGCGGACTTCCTGAACGGTGACATCTATTTCCCTGGTATACTGATTCTGATAGAATACTTTCTCTGTCATAATAACCTTTTTTTTTCTACTCCAGCTGTGCTGCCAATTCGGCACATTTTTCCTTAAACTGCAAACAGGACATCTATGTACTGTTTCGTCATTGCATTCCGCAGCTCATCCTGCCTTCTGTCTCCGTTGAATTAAGAAGAAAATCGGCCTACCATTAATCCTGTCCGGCG
The DNA here is from genome assembly GCA_021736505.1 of Spirochaetia bacterium. The sequence continues at coordinate 7,087 of JAIPFU010000084.1, forward strand.
AAGTTTCGGATGATTTTCCGGTTTTGCTTGATCCATAGTACGTATTGTAGTATTTTTTTAGTGATGCGAAAAGGGCGCTTTTTGTATATATGCATTCGATATCGTCAAAGCGATTTTCAAATGTGCCGAATTCGCAGCACAGAGGGATTAACAACATAAATTGAGATATCATGGGAAATAAATGGAGGAACCATCATGGCAAAAATACGATCCGCCCTTGAAATAGCCCTGGAAAAAACCGAGGGAGTAAAGGAAGATCCGGAAAAAATCCGGCAGCAGAAGCTTACAGAAACTGGTAAGCGGCTTTTTTCGACCTTTTTCTTTGAAGGTCAGAAAGATGTAAATGGCAAGTAAAAATCACTATATTTAGGTAATTAAAAATCATTGTAGTCCGGAAAATAGAATTCAGTATAGTGTGGAAATTAAAATCCATATTAGTAGGGAAAATAATTTTCACAGTACTTAGGAAATTAAAA
>JAIPFU010000085.1 GCA_021736505.1 Spirochaetia bacterium
AATTCAGCCCCGTTTATTTTTCCTCATAATCTATCCGTTCTATCTCTTTTGCTCAATCTCAAACAAACAGTTTCTTTTCTTTTGCATCTAAGACATTTTCACTTCCGTTATACTTTGACAATATCATTTCCGGATGAGATTTCTCTGCTTCACTGGTAGTTCAGGGACTGGACAAAGCCCTGGAAAATACGTATAGTAATTATCGCTTTGGGCGATTAACTCAGTGGGAGAGTGCTACCTTGACATGGTAGAAGTCACTGGTTCAAGTCCAGTATCGCCCATAGGGTAGCTTCTTTGTGTACAACAAATTAGCTGCCCTTTTTTATTGTGCAGGTGATTAAAAAAACGACCAGGGGTATGCAAAAGGGTATGCAATGGCTTTATGAACAGTGAGCAAAATGGAGTAGAAAAAAGTATGGACTCCTATCTCACGAAACGTAAAAAAGCTAATCGAAACTACTGGTATGTTTTTTTCACTGATCCTGAAGATTCCCGTACATGTCTGATGTCTGCAAGTGTGGAAAGGCTGCGAAGAAAAATCGGCATTCCCTCCCATACACCTCTCACGCGTAAACGGGAAGCGTATGCAATTGTTGAACGGGCAATATCCGAAGGACTGATCAACCTGAGCAGGGAACACAAAGAATTCAATCAATATGTGCTTGATTTCTGGGATTATGATACCTCCGAGTTCATTCGGAGAAGAAACCAGAAATCCCCCAACAGTATCGGAAAAGACTATGCACGTACCATGCGGGCAAATTTTAAGAACCATGCGATGCCTCACCTGCCGAAGAAACTTGATATAGCTCAGGTAACAACACTGCATATCGAGAAAGTCATAGATCAGTTGCTCGATGAAGGAAAACTGGCCAATGCAACCATCAAGAAAGTAATTCAGTCTATGGCAGTTCCGCTGAAGGAAGCTGTGCGCAAGAAACTGGCAGCACATAATCCTATGGATGGGGTTGAGCCGCTTACTGACAGCTACCGGAAACGGGCACCTGTTGCTTTCTCATGTGTATGCTAAGGTCACTTCAAAATAAATATTTTTCAACCTGGTAGTTTATGGAGCAGTTACATTTCGACTAGATATGCCACTCGTTCATTTAACGACTTTTCTATTTTGCTCATTCTTACTCCTACTTGCGTTATTTGGAAATTAAATTTTTTAGATTATCTGGAACAGATACCAGAGAAGGGGGACTGTAACCATAATCCCCCCAGTAGACATGACCCATGCCGTATTGGCTAAATCAACATCCAGGTTGTATATAGTCGGAGGGACGATTGCTATAAAACCGACCGGCATGGTGGATAGGAGAATAACAACCTTTAGGGGGATTCCACCCTCAATTTTACCTAACCCAAGTATCAATGCCGAAGTAGTAATTATCAATGGAATTATCAGATATTTAATACCCATTATCAGTATGCCGAGGTTCAGATAGGGTTTCATTCGTCCAAACTTAAGTGCTAGCCCAATAGAAATGATAAGAAGTACTGATGCAATCGGGATCAGCAGGGAATTAAGAGGCCCATACCATTCTGGGCGCCCAACACCAACAATATTAAGCATTAACCCCGTTATAATACTGACCATTGATACAATGATATATGGATCTGTTACAAGCTTTCTAATCTTCTTCTCCTGTTTTCCATCTGACTTGCCGGCTAACGATTTTGCAACAGGGAATCCAACTCCATAATAGATAAACTGTTCAAATAACTTATAAAAAGGCACTAACGAAAAGGCTTTTTCCCCAAGAAGAAGAAACACCATTAACGCCCCAATTGATCCAATATTAGTAAACGAACCACATACAACAAAGGATCCTTTCTTTTTATTATCGAGTTTGAGAATTGAGGATATAAGCCAGGCTGCAGCCCCCCCGACAATTAGAGCCAGAATTCCAAGGATTGGTAATGCAGCAATCCTAATATCGCGGATAGGAGCTATCCAAATTGCTCCAAGAAAAGCAATTGGGTTCATTACGAGAAGGGCAGTTTGCTGCAGTCGAATACGTAATTTCTTAATAGGGATAGGTAATGATATTCTGCCTGCAGCAACCAGTTTCTGAATAGCATAACCGAGTGTTAACCCAAGCAGCAGGAGAACGAGAGATAATATTACTCGACTCATTTATCCTCCATTCTGAAAATAGCGTGGGGTTGCACTCTCTTTCATCCACCCGGAGGTGTTGAAAAAGTTAGCTGTAAACCCTCCAGGTGGTACCAGAGAGTCAATTAACTCTCGATCCCTATCATCAATTATCATTTCTGATGCCGGAATAAGGTTTTTAAGCTGTTTTTCTGTTCGCGGACCTGCAATAACTGAAGTGACCGGTTGTTGAGATAGAACCCAGGCAATCACAAACAGGGTAGGATCTGTTCCCTTCTCTTTGCAATACCAATTAACTTTCTCAGCAATGGCTATTCCCTCATCGGTTATTCTTTCAGCAAAAACAGAACGCTGCGAACCACGAGATCCAGCAGGCAGCTTTACTCCTGAAGTGTATTTGTTCGCCAGAACTCCATGGGCTAAAGGTGACCAGGTAAATACGCCTAGATCCTTTTCCCCGCACATGGGTAATAATTCATTTTCAGCCCGCCGATCAAGAATATTATATGGGAGCTGTTCACAGACGGGTCGGGCATACCCATACCTTTTGGTAATATCTAAAGCCTCGACAGTTCGCCAGGAGGGGTGAGTTGAGACAGCGGGGTATGATATTTTTCCTTCTCTGACAAGCATATCCATGGTTAACCAAGTATCCTCCTGAGGGACGTTTATATCAGTGCGATGAAGAAAATAGATATCAATATGGTCAGTCTTCAACTGTCTGAGACTCTTCTCAACAGCCTTTCTCAAATGATAACGGGTATTTCCCCGATCGTTGATGTTTGGTCCGGTAGGGTTGAACACTTTTGTTGTTAGTATGATTTTATTCCGCTTTTCCGGGTTCCTGAAAAAGTATTCTCCAAGAATTCGCTCACTTTCACCACCATTATAAATGTCGGCACAATCAATACAATTTATTCCAGCATCAATTGCGGTATCAATTATTCGGAAGGATTCAGAGCGATCGGTAACCGATCCAAAATTCATCGTTCCTAATGAGAGTTGGGATATATGTAATCCCGAGGAACCCAAACGCCTGGTATTCATGTTTATCTATCTCCTTTTTTTGCCCATCAATCCGAGACTTTTTGTTTTACCCGTTTGAATGCAGGTAGCTGACTGACGATGGTAATTACAATCACCAATAGAAGTATTAAAGAAACCAGTATAGTAAACATAGGGGTGAAACTTCCCTCAGAAACCATCAATGCCCTTCTGAGCTTGGAGTCTACCATAGGTCCCAAAATAAGTCCAATAACCAGAGGTGAAATGGGGTATCCAATTTCACTTAGACTTAGATAGTAGGCAAGATTTCCAATCGGAATCATCAGTCAGAGGTTGAATATTCTCATTCCAAGTGCATAGACCCCTATGGGTCTCGATAAGCCGAATATACGAAGTGTCATCCATTACAGTATTTCATCTTCAGTTGAGGCCTACCTACAGAAGACTGTATGAGCCGGTCGTGATGAGAAACCGGCTCATACAGTTATCCTTATGTACCTAAATGAAATGGACAATATCACTACTGTAACTACCCAAGAAAAATACTTCTACATGCTTTCTCTCAGATTGAAACATGCCGTAGAATAATGCTTTTGGAAATACTTCAGGCAGAACCTGATACCTGCTTTGGATGTGATGTCTGTGACAAGACACGCCAATCTACAGCTTCAGGAGAGAGTACAATCACAAATCTTATAAGAAGACATCAGTTGAGATTCACCGCCTCTCAGGCAGCAGTAGTCCTGCGGGGTAACATGATCCTTAAGATTCGAAATAGTAATCTCTATCGTTACCAACATTTTGCAGAACTCCCCGACTGGCTCTTGGAAGAGATCATGGATGCGGCAGAAATTTTGCTAAAGACAGGTCTTCTTGCTTCTTCGAAAAATGAGTTTTGAAGGACCTCATGAAAACTTCTGGTTTCCCATTTAAAAGCAGAGGACATGAATCTACGGAATTATTAGAGTAAAACAGACTCCTGAAGAGGCATGAGCTCGTTACAGGGCTTGGTATTCTGTCGATTCCAGCGGAAAAGAATAATTTTTTTAGATCACACATTTACATGGTTTCAGTTGCAGGAACGCATTTGGCAGGCTACAATTACCTTATAGAAACAGCTAACGGAGGGCAGTATGCGCATAGGATTGTACCACGGTTATGAGTTGATAGGTTCGGGAAGCAATGAGTATACCCGCTACCTCGCGGCAAGTCTGTTGGAGCTTGGGCATGAGGTTCACATCATCTGCCGCGAGCAGCATCCGGGGCAAGTTCCCTTCGTTGAGCGGGCAATTGCCTGGGACCGGTCAGGCTCTGCTGAAACTATCTTCAGCAGCAGTGATCAGCCACGTTGTATTCTGCATCAGCTTCCCTACGGAGATGTACGCCCAGTTTATATCACCGACAAGCAGCGGCAGGGCAATGTGAAGGCCTTTGTCTCACTGAGTGATGATGAGATAGCTTCCTACCATGCCATGAATGAGCTAATCCTGCAGCGGATTCTTTCCGAAGTTGCTCTGGATGTACTGCATGCAAATCATCTGATCTATCAGCCGATCGATGCGCTGGATGTCTGCCGGAAAACCGGAACGCCACTGGTGATCTATCCCCACGGAAGTTCCATAGAGTACGTGGTTAAAGCCGACAGGCGTTTCTATGACTCTGCACTGCATGCAATACTTGAGTGTGCTGGCCTGATAATTGGAAACCGTGAAGTGCGGGACCGGATTGTCAATCTTTATCCCGAGTACTGTTCTACCATCCTGGAAAAAACGCAGATTGTCGGGGTTGGGGTCGATACATCTCTGTTCAGGCCTGTTGCCCGTTCTCAGCGCAGGAGAACGATTGAGAAACTCATTGCCACCGGAGGCAGGGGAGGCAAACGGCAGGCACAGAGTGCTGAACTTGAGCGGCGACTTGATAAGCTTGATATCGAAGCGGTTCGCGAGTACTGGGATGCCTATGACCACTCCCTTCCCGATGAAGAGCTCAACGAAACCCTTTCACGCATTCCCTGGGAGGAGCATATCCTGCTTTTCGTGGGGGCCTTCACTGCCGGCAAGGGGCTGCAGAGTCTGATTATCGCCCTTCCGTTCATCCTTAAGGAACTACCTGATACCCACATGATTATAGTCGGTGCAGGGGCTTACCGGGAGGTGCTTGAAGCACTTGTGCATGCCCTGAGCAGCGGTAATTTGAAGCTGCTGCATACATTGGCTAAACGCGGAATGGATTTGGATCGCAGCGAACTGACCGGAGCGTGGGATGATGTGCTGCAGTTTCTGGACAAGCCGGGAACTGAGGAGTTTCTGCTGGAGTATGGCAAGTTGCTAATTGATCATATCCACTTTCTCGGTCGTCTCAACCATGATCGGCTGCAGTATCTTTTTCCCTGTGCCGACCTGGCAGTATTCCCGTCAGTGGTTCCCGAAGCCTATCCGCTGGTTCTGATGGAGTCCCTGTCTAACGGTGTAATTCCAGTGGTCAGCTATTTCAGCGGATTCAAGGATGGTGTTGATGAACTTGAACCGTCTATCGGAACGGATCTGACCGAATATATGAAGATTCCGCTTGATCCTGCAATACGGGTTGATCGTATTATCACAAATATCGAGAATCTGCTTAGGAAGTCAGGAGAGAAGAGTGAAATACTGCGTTCCGTGGCTGAGCGCGAGTATGACTGGCTTTACCGTGCTGCCCAGATGGTGAGTGCCTATGAACATATCGTTGATTCTGAAGAGTATCAATGACTATGCCCTAAACAGTGTTGATTATTCAGGATATTGAATCTGCTCTTTAAACTGATAATAGGATAATCGGAAGGAATGCAGTCTTACTGCTTTGGTATGTGTCTATACAATATCATAGTACTTCTTTTTCTTTCTATAAAGTAAATTTCTCAGGATGTCCTCTATTTCCTAGCGACATTCCCCATAAAGAATTTTTCTTCTGTATTTCGGAATCCATACTATATGGAATGTGCAATCCTATCTTTTATGTGATAAGCTGTTTTCAGATATCTATTAGCCTCCTGTTTCCTTTCCGAATGCGTTGTGATCCGCAATTGGAATTGTATCACAGGGGTCTTTCTCTTCCTTTCAGCTTGTCCGAGAAAAACCATCTACTGCAACACAGGCTCAGCCTGTGGGTGTCTCACCCTACTAAATTTATTCAGTAAATTTCTATCTACTCAAGTGCGCCAGTTCGGCGCTGCATATATAGCCGGGTGAAACACCCGACCTGACAAAGTCTGACCAACAGTCAGTATCCAGTCTTGGAACCAAAACCGCGAGGTGAGGTTTAAGCGTAGGCAGGAGAGTATACGAGCCGTAAGGAGGATACTGAAGCTGAATTAGCCTCGTTAGAAAATATAAAAGTGAGAGCCGATATTCTTTGAGTGATAGCAGGCAGCAAGAACAGCCCGTTTTGGTAAGGACTGGGATATCTCAGCGGGGTTTCAAGGCATGGCGAGTATGCAAGGTATATGCAGTGTACCTGGGAGAGCTCATATGCTGGTCCAGATGAATGGATAGGGAGGTGTACAAGGCCGAAGAGGCCGAGGCATCTTCTGGCGGATGAGCAGTCGGATCTCTTCATAGTAGTGAGGAAACCGGTGAAAATCGGTGGAGCGAAGGGGGAGACATCACAATCGATTTCTTCGAAGAAACATTCAGGGTACTGGAGTCCCGGGGAGAATGGGAAATGATGAGAAGGAAATATGGGAACTGTCGAAAAAGCACCGTAAGCTGCAAACGCTGATGCACTATGTGAATGGAGACAGCCTGATGAAGGAGCATACGCTCCAGTGCGGGAAAAAGGCATCCGGGGTGGACCGGGTAACAAAGGATGAATACTGACAGCAGTTGGATAAGAACATCGAAGACCTGCTGAGCCGGATGAAATCTTTCAGTTATCGACCGAAGCCGGTGAGAAGGACCTATATCCCGAAAACCAACGGGAAGTTGCGACCGCTTGGGATACCCTCGAACGAAGACAAACTTGTCCAGGGTGCTATGGCCCGAGTCCTGAATGATGTGTACGAATCGAGATTCCTTGATTGCTCGTACGGGTTTCGACCCGGAAAGAACTGTCATGAAATGATCCATGACATCAATCAGACCATTATGAGCCAGCCGAGTGGATGGGTGGTAGAGGCAGATATCCGAGGTTATTTTGATCATATCGATCACGAATGGCTGATGAAATTTCTGTAGGTCGACATAGCGGACAAGAACTTTCTCAGGTATATCGTCAGGTTTCTGAAGGCGGGCATATTCGAAGATGGACAGCTGATGAACAGTGAGGAGGGGTCCCC
>JAIPFU010000086.1 GCA_021736505.1 Spirochaetia bacterium
CCTCAGGGAGCAGCTGTTCATTCAGTCAAAAGTCGGCATCCAGCTGACGGGAGCTCCTTACGGTTCGCGCTTCAACTTCTCCTATGACCATATCATGAAGAGTGTGGAGGGGATTCTGCAGCGTCTGGGCACGTCATACCTCGATAGCCTGCTGCTGCATCGTCCGGATCCGCTGGCCGATCCGAAGGACCTCAGGCGAGCTTTCGACCAGCTTTTTGCAGAGGGCAGTATCCGTGCCATGGGCGTATCGAATATGAGCAAGGATCAAATGGAGTTCGTCCGTGCCTCAACGGGGCGGAAAATTATCGCCAATCAGCTTGAACTCAGCCTGGCGAAGCATGAGTTTGTCAGCAGCTGCGTGGGTTTCAACAACTCAGGGGGGAGCGGGATTGATTTTCCTATCGGTACCATTGAGTACTGTATGCTGCAGGATGTTCAGCTCCAGGCGTGGAGTCCTTTAGCGAAGGGGCTGTACAGCGGCAGAGAGCTGGATGCCGATACGCCGAAGACTATCAGGGAGACTCGACGCATTGTGGAGCGCATAGCGGTGGGAAAAGGGGTCTCCTCGGAGGCAATTGTTCTGGCCTGGCTCATGAAGCACCCGGCAGGGATCATCCCGGTTATCGGTACGACAAACCTAGAGCGGCTGAGGAACTGCATGGAGGCTGAGCAAATCATGCTGTCTCGGGATGAATGGTATGAGCTTCTGACTGCTGCACAGGGTGAGCCAATGCCCTAGGGTGGGGTGAGATTTGGGCTTGCGGCTTACGTGATTTTGGCCTTGGGGCTTACTGGGTTCTAGCAAGTTTATTCCGCTGTTTGCTCGATGTGCATCAAAACTGCATGCATTAAAAGAATTTCCCACCCGTTTGTCCAAGTCGTCACTATCTGTAACAAGAACGATACGTGGATTTAGAATATTTGGATCCACAGCGAGGTTGCGTGCGATTATCACCATGGTCAAGGATTTTCCGGAACCCTTTGTGGGCCAAGTAACTCTGCCTATATGTGAACCAGTGTTGTCAAAATGCTTCAATTTTTTCAAGGTTGACTTTACGACAAAATACAGCTTATATCGGGCGATTTTACATATTTCTCCATAGAACACTGTGAATTTTCCTGCCAGTTCTGACAGACTTTTCGGACTAACAGAGGGAGTAAAGGAGTTAGTTCTGTTCCTTTGTAATCAGCAGTCCGTCAGATTTGATATTTTTCAGTTTCTGAATAGCCTACTGAACATTTTCCTCACTGAAGAGATACTCATTTCCTTTGTAGCGAATACGGTTTATTCCTTTCAGCTGGCTACGCAGAAAATTTTCCAGTAAAAAATGAAATATCTATCCTGTCTCTCAATCAAAGATAGTTCAGGAGAAATATCCTTATAACCTAGTGCCACTAGTAGCTGCACTGCAGGAATATGGGATTTCATTTTTGCTCGTCGAAAAATCATATATAATTATTTATCTACCTCCCAGTATCCGCCTTTTTTGGGACCGACAAATTTTATTTTCCCCTGGGCTCCTAACTTTTTAGCTGCCCGTTCAACGGTGCTAACAGATTTGTCAATACGATCAGCAACCTCTGCCAGTGTTAAGGAATTATTTTCTTTTAAAACCTTAAGAATAGCCTCTTGCGTTTTTACCCGCATTTCTACCCGCGTTTCTACCCGCGTTTCTACCCGCGTTTGACCTATTCATTGAGTCGTCTGTTTTCAACTTTATACAAATCTACTAAATTCCGGTCGATCATCTAGGCTAGGTTTTTGCAGGAACCCCGTTCAATCAAATGCTCCTGAATTTTAATAGTCTTAATATCCGTATCACCCTTTACAAGACGGGCTAAGAGGAGGTCCGTGGTAACTTGCGCCGCGGTGGTCGGATTTAGACGCATGGTGGTTATTCTAGGAGTCTGCATCAGTGAATAATCCAGCAGATCTCCATGGGCAATAACCGACAAATCCTCGGGTATCGAATAGCCGTGCTGAGTGAGAAGATAATCGATTCCGCTGGCTATGTCGTCATCAAGGCAGACCATGGCAGTGGGTTTCTGCGGCTTTTTCAGCACCTCCCAGAGGGATTCGGTGGTTTTCTGAACGGCATCATCGGAGTAGTAGAGGATCAGTTTGTCATCATAAGGAATGCCTGACTCTTCCAGAGCTTTTCGGTAGCCGAAGTAGCGGTTGTGCTTTAAATAGGGGATGTTGGGACGGTTCGTGTAGGCATAAATTATGTTTCTATGTCCCTTCTGTATCAGGTAGTGGGCAGCTTCATAGGTAGCTTGAAAGTCATCCAGGGCTACGGATAGAAACTTGTTGTGAGACTGCTGATTATTGAATACAACAACGGGGATGGACTGGTTTTCAAGTTTTCTGAACAGCCGTTCATTGTAGTAGGCAAAGGAGATAATGCCTTTTACTTGTGTTTTCAGAATGGTGTTGATGATACCCTCATCGGAATTAGTATCCGAGTAGGGGACAAGAATAAATGTTCCGTTCTGTTTTGTGATTATTCTCTCAGCCTCGGTGAGAAATTCACGGAAATTTTTTAAGTTATAGGATTTGTCGGTGTGGACATTAAATAATAATCCGATGGAAAGTACCTGCTGTTGGATGGCCTTTTTTTGAATAGATGTTCGCTTATATCCCAGGGAGCGAGCAGCTTCTTCCACGAGCTGTCTCGTTTTTTCAGAAACATTTCCTTTTCCGGATAGGACAAGTGATGCTGTTGGGGGAGATACTTTAGCAAATTCTGCGACTTCTTTTAAGGTGGCTTGATTCTTTGTCTTGTTTTTCATAGCTGTTTACATCCGTATATGAAACTACTATATGCTAATTCGCAATTTAGCACAATCAATAATTGTATTGTACTGGTATTTAATTAATAAATCAAATAAAATTTAGTAAATAATTATAAAATATTTAAAAAATATTTGACAGAAGGCATATTGCGGGTTAGGATAATAAGAAAGAAGGAGGAGTTTTATGAAAAACACGAATTTGAAAATTTTAACTGCAGTCCTAGTATTCTTTGTTATTATGACTTTCAGTTTGAGTGCTCAAGGAAAACAGGAAGAAGAGGACGGACAGGTAACTATTACCGTCTGGGATTGGTTCTACGGTTCCGATGGAAGTCAGGGCGATTTAGCTGAGGCAATAGATGAAGCTTTTGAAGCAAAATACCCGGATATCAATGTGAATCATGAGGCAGTATCACACCCTCCATATGATGTTTATGCAGCATCAATGGCAGCCGGTGAAGGTGCAGATGTCATGCTTATCCATGCAAACGGGCAGAACTTTCAGGATATGGCAGACTCTTTAGTGGTTATTGATGATTACATTGAAGACATGCGGGATAATTTCCCAGAATCTGTTCTTGCTGATACGAGTCCGGATAGAGATGTAAGCAAGGGCATAAGAGGTCTGCCGATATCCATTCAGGGTTGGGTATGGTATTACAATAAGGAGCTCTTTGAGGAAGCCGGTCTGGATCCGGAAAATCCGCCGGAGACTTGGGATGAATTTCTTGAAGCATGCAGCGTGCTGAAGGATTACGGCACAGTTCCAGTCGGTTTCGGAGAAGGAATACATCTGGAAATGATGATTGCTGGTACCTTGGATCAGGTATTATCCATGGAAGAAAAGCGTGCTCTGTTTTCCGGAGAGATGAGTTTTACTCATCCCAAGATAACAAATACCTTTGCTAAGTTCAGAGATTTGTTTGAAAAGGGCTATATGGATCCTGCGGGATTGACTACTCCGCTGCTTCGAGAGATGGGTGAGCGTTTTATGGCTGGAGAAAGTGCAATTTTTCGCGGCTTCGTCTCAGATATTTTCAATTGGTACGAATTCGGCAATGCTTTAGGCGGAGACAATGTCGGCGTTATTCCTAATTTCTATTTTGAACCCTCATCCCATAGAAATGTAGTAGGCGCTGCAGGCGGTACTGGATATGGTGTTCCTACCTATAGTGACAACATTGATGCGGCAGTAAAATATGTCAAGTTTGCTGCCAGCGCGGAGGGCGCAAACATCATGCTGCAGTCCGGCGGCGGAATGCCGGCAAACCTAGAAGCTGATAAGTCGCTTCTTGCAAATGAAGCCGGTCGTGAAGTTTCAGCGCTGCTGTCAGAGAATATTGTGCCTCCGACTAAGGCTTTCATTAAGAGTTCACAGTGGAATGCGCTGCGGCAGCATGCGCCTGTTCTGATCACCGGTGATATCACTCCGGAAGAGTACGGCAAAAGGATTGATCAGGCCAGGTAATTGTTCAGATAATCTGGAAATTACAGAACGAGAATATGGGAGTGCTGGTATGCCTCAAAAGCATACCGGTACTCTATCCTTTATTAAATGCTGCATACAAGTCAGTATACGAGTCAGTATAATAGTCAGTACAATAGTCAATACAACAATCAGCAGATAGAGCTGCAGGCTGACTGCAAAGCAAATAAACATAGACAGGTGTTCCGAATGATATCAAATAAAAGTATGAAGCGAAGTGCTATTTTCTTTGTTTCTCCCCTAATCATACTCATCACCATTTTCATGGTCTATCCAACGGTAAGTACCCTGTATCTAGCTTTTACAGAATGGAATGGGTTTTCCGATCCTACCTGGAACGGCTTGGATAATCTGAAGAAATTATTTACCGATGCCAGTTTTTATGCATCCCTGAAAAACATGCTTATACTAACGCTCTACATCCCCGTCTGGGTGCTGTTTCCGCTTATTTTTGCTGAACTCGTGCGAAAACCGAGAAAGGGAGATAATCTATTCCGATCCACAATTTTAATTCCCTATGTGATCTCCCCCGTTGTTCTGGGTATGTTTTTCAAGCAGATTCTTGGAGTTGAGGGGCTTGTTACCGAAATGATTCAGGAGTACCTGCCTTTTCTTGGAACGGTGGGCTTCCTAACTGATCAGCAAATGGTGATTCATACCATAGCAATAATTACCCTATGGAAATTTTTCGGCTTCGGAGTCATCCTCTACTACGGTGCTATGAGTAAAATATCCGATTCCCTGTATGAATCAGCAAAATTGGATGGCTGCAACTGGACGCAGACGCTCTTGAACGTGACGGTACCGGGGATAAGATACACCCTGCAGTTTTTCATGGTGCTGGGTTTTATCACCTTCTATGCCCGGATGTTCCCTTTGACGTTCACACTGACCAGGGGCGGACCGGGATTTGCTTCCTTCGTTCCTGAGTTCGGTATTTACTATCAGGCTTTCAACAACAGTAATATGGGATATGCATCTACATGGGCACTTTTTGTCTATGTCATTACCTTGGGGATCATCATGATTCAGAACAGAACGATGATGAAGGAAGCGTAGTATGACAACACGAAATAAACCAGCAAAAATCTTTATTTTCCTCGTTATCCTTTTCATCAGCCTAGGTTTTCTGCTCCCCTTCTACTTTATGATTGTGACGAGTCTGAAAACCGGAGATCAGTATCTTTCCCAGAAAATTCTGCCCATGATTCCTTTTACTATGGAAAATTATCAGTGGGCTTTTGAGAAGCAGGATATTCTTCTGAACTATATGAATAATGTGATTATTCTTGTGGGTACACTGATTCCCTTTTTATTATTGGTGATGACTACGGGTTTCGGAATTGGAAAAATTCAATTCCCCGGCAGGATATTCAGTCTCTACCTCATTTCAGCTGTTATGATACTTCCACAGATGGTGCTGACGGTTCCACTGTATAGGGAGTTGGCCCAACTGAAGCTATTGGATTCCATTCCCGGCTTGATTCTGATCTATCTCGCCTATTTCGGGCCGTACTCAGCATATTTGATGACCACCTATTTCAGAGATGTTCCTGATACGTTTATTGAGGCTGCTTTAATTGACGGTGCGAATCCATGGCGAGTCTTTTGGCATATTATGGCCCCCATGGCACGACCGATGATCATCACGGTAACAATTATTGCTTCACAGCAGATTTGGAACGAACTGACCTTTGCGCTGATTCTGATTCGAAGCTCTGGGAAGAGGACCATTATGGCAGCGATGGCCCTGCTGAGCGGTCAGTATGGGATGGAGACCGTAAAGTCCATGGCTATGCTTCTTCTGGCTTCCCTGCCGATGCTCCTGATTTATCTTTTTTTCCAGCGCTACATTCAGCAGGGTGTTCTGGCTGGCGGGATTAAGGAGTAGCTGGGGAAAAAGCATGACGGAGGCATCAGCAAAAAATCTTCTTAAAAGCTGCTTGGGGAAAAGCTGAAGCAATGAAAATGGCCAGAATGAACGATATAAAATAAAGCAATAGAGGCAAATAGTATGAATCGACCCAATGTAATTTTTTTGTTTACCGATGATCAGCGTTTCAATACCATTGAAGCGGTCAATAATCCGGATATAAAAACGCCGAATTTGAATAAGCTTGTGCAGAAGGGGACGTACTGTTCCCAGGCGTATATCATGGGTGGTACGACGGGAGCTGTCTGCATGCCGAGTCGAGCCATGGTGCATTCGGGGAAGCAGCTGTTTCATTTGAAGGATTCGGGGGAATCTATCCCTGATAATCATATGCTGATGGGTGAATATTTCCAGAGACAGGGGTATTCGACCTACGGAATCGGCAAGTGGCACAATGGAGTCGAGTCGTTTAAGCGGAGTTTTACTGGCGGCGACAAGATTTTTTTCGGTGGTATGGATGATCACTGGAATGTGCCGGTGTGCAGCTATCACCCGGACGGAAGGTATCCTGATCCTCGTCTGCATGACTGGGATGGCGGAACGGGCGAGATTATTCAGATTCCGAAGGTTTTCGATGAGGTAGAGCATGGGCTTCATTCATCGGATATGTTCGGCAAGGCGGCAAAGGATTTTCTGAATGCCTATGCGCAAGATGATGGAGCCGGTAAGAGATTTGAAGCCGGTAAGGATGATGGAGCCGGTAAGGATGATGGAGCCGGTAAGAGGCCGTTTTTTCTCTATGTAGCCTACATGGCCCCCCATGATCCCCGGACGATGCCGGAAAAGTATCTGAAGATGTATGATCAGGAAAAAACTGTTTTACCAGATAATTTTATGCCTCAGCATCCCTTCGACAATGGTGAGATGCATGTGCGGGACGAAAAACTTGCGGGGTATCCCAGAGAGGAGGCTGAGATCAGAAGGCATCTGACTGAGTACTATGCCATGATTACCCACTTGGATGATACCATCGGAGAGATTCTGGATGAGGCTGATAAAAACGGGCTGCTGGATAATACGCTTATTGTGCTGGCAGGGGATAACGGGCTGGCGCTTGGTTCTCACGGGCTGATGGGTAAGCAGAACATGTATGATCACAGTCTGCATGTGCCCTTACTATTTGCTGGACCGGGTATTGCTGCGGGCAGGGAGGTGACGGATTTCTGCTACCTCAATGATATTTTCCCTACGCTTTGTGATCTAACGGGCTTTG
>JAIPFU010000087.1 GCA_021736505.1 Spirochaetia bacterium
GGGCTCAGAGAAGGGGCTGGGGGGAGCAGATTCGTACAGGGGCTCAGATAGCGGTAAGGGAGAATCTGGCGGCTCGGATACATCTGGAAGTTCGGCAGAATCTGGCGGTAAAAATACATCTGGAGGCTCGGGTGAAGCTGGCGGTAAAAATTTATCTGGAGGCTCGGGTGAACCAGACCGCTTCCGGCTGAACGAAATCGGGCGCGTCGTCATCACCACGACAAAACCGCTGTATTTCGACCCGTACCAGAAAAACGCCATCACCGGCTCGTTCGTGCTGATCGACCCCGTGACGCACAACACCGCCGCCGTGGGCATGATCATCGACCGGATGGAGAGCGACGATCTGCCGAGCAGGATCAGTGACGCCGACTGGGGGCGGCTGGCCGACGGGGGGAGCCTTGTGGGCGCCGGGGAGCGCGTGCGGAGATGGGGCCAGCGCGGGGCCACCGTGTGGGTGACGGGGCTGCATGGATCCGGTAAGAAGCGGCTGGTATATGGTTTGGAGCGGCATCTGTTCGATTTGGGAGCCGCCTGCGTCGTGCTGGACGGCGGCGCGATCCGGTCCGGCCTCTCGCGCGAACTTGACTTCTCCGCCGCCGACCGCGCCGAGCACCTCCGGCGCGTGGCCCACATCTGCCGGCTCTTAAATGAGCAGGGGCTCATCGTGCTGTGCTCGTTCATCTCACCCGCCGAGGACATCCGGCGGCAGGTGAGGGGGATCATCGGCGAAGAGGAGTTTCGGCTGGTCTACATGGACGCCGGGGTGGAGTACTGCCGGGGCGCCGCCGGCGACGATTTGTATCAGCGAGCTGAAGAGGGGCGGATCGAGGACATGCCTGGTGTGGACAGCCGGTATGACGTCCCGCAGGCGCCCGCGCTTGTCATCAAGCCGGCGGAGCGGCCGATCGACGAGCAGATCAGCACGGTGCTGGACTATCTGCACGTAGAGAAGATTTTTCCGGCTACGTAGTAACCCTGGCTTTTACACATACACAAATACACAGAAAACGGATGCTTCTAGGAGGTATTTTAGGGGGTGATTAATGATTTTTATTAAAAACGAACAGGAACTTTCTTCGTTAATCAACTACTGGGAGCCTTCTGAGCAGGAATTGGAAACTCTGATAATATCAACTCAGGATGATGAACATGTACTTAATGAGCAGATATTCGGTGAGCCCTTGTTTTTTGTTGGCAACCAGAAAGTGAATTCGGATAACAAGAGACTTGATATTATCGCGATTGACAAAAATGCTCAGGGTGTGATTATTGAACTAAAAAAAGAAAAAGGGAAAATTGGTGTTGATACACAAGCATTAATTTATCTTAGCAATGCTGCACAATATACAGGGCTTGATTTTATAAAAAAATTCAAATTGAAGGACTATGAAGACATATTGGAAAATTTCTTTTATGATGGAATACATGTAGAAGATTTAAATAAGCGTAGCAGAATAATTCTTATGGCCCGTTTTTTTGACCAGTCACTCTATTCAATGGGACAATGGCTCAGCAGCCAGGGCGTTTCCTTCAAATGCATCAGTTATGAACCGATTCATATTCAAGGAAAAGAGTTCATAAATTTTTCGGTTACCAATGATCAGTCTTCAGATGCAGACAATTACAAATTGGATATTCATAATCGGCCTAACAGAGAGACTTTCTATTTCTGGCACAATCTCGGTTCATCTGATTCTTCCTGGCTGGAATATCTTCATAGAAAAGAAAAAATATCTGCAAGTTTTTCAAACCAGGAAGGTGATAGAGGCGAAGAGGTCCTTCGTAATTATATTGCAGATGATCATGTTTTTGCATATGTTTCAGGCATAGGTTGTATTGGATACGGGAAAATCAAAAAAAGTGATAAATATAAATTAATTGAGCAAGGGTCTGCTGAGGATGTCTTTCCAGAACCAAGTCACCACCGTCACAGACTGGGTATTAATTGGATTGTTTTTCTCCCCAAATCCAAAGCCATTGATGCAAATCATCCAAAACATGATTTTGGTATTGCTCATCCGATACAGACTTCATCAAGGATAAAGAGCGGTGATGTTAACGGTTTAATTAACGAACTTAAGAGGCGTTCAAATTAGGTAAATTATTGAGATATCTGTAAGATAAAATGGAAAGAAATGAAAATAATAAAGCTTTAGTTAAACTTTTTATAGATAAAGTCATGTATCTCAAAATCTTGTACTATATGCAGGAAGAGCTGTTTGAAAATAATAACACATATGTTTTTGAGCAAACAGCTCCGATTTTTTTCAACGACTTAAATTCACTTCTCATAAACAATATAATTCTTGAAATTGCAAAAATAACTGACCCGGGAGTAGATAAGACGAGTAAATCTAACAATAGCAATTTAACTTTTGAATATTTGATAGATACCATTGATTGGGATAGTGAAACGGAAAAGGAATTAACTGATTTAAACAAACAATTCAAAGCATTCAGGCAATACATAAAAAAGGCTCGGAATAAAGTAATTGCACATAATGATAAAAACATCTACCTATCTAATGTTACATTAGGTGCTTTCCCAGAGGGTAGTGAGAAAGAATTCTTTGAGAAAATGGAAGTATTTTGTGATATTTGCTATAGAAATATATTTAAAGAGCCTTTAGGTGAAATGTATCCAGGACAAAATGGTGATGTCATTGATCTTAAGAAATCATTGAAAAAAGCAATAGCTTTTGACAAATATATTGGAACAGCCAGCTTGGAAGAAGCCGGAGAAATTGAAGAAATTTTTCTGAAGCTAGATGACGCTTGATGTGAAAATTAACCTGTTCCCATATAAACAAATACATTCCGTCAGGTGTCTGGGTTTTATTGAATGGTAAACAGCAATCTGTTGGAATTTTTAGATGTTATTGATTTTCTCCGAACCGCTAATATATTTTTAAAAAAAAGTGTAGTGATTTTTGGGTGTAGCATACCGTTTTTACTGATGCATGTCGACACAAAGTGGAAATTCCGGGAAATGTATAGTTTCACGACTTAGGGTTATTTAGATATTTATGAGGAATCATGAAACTATCAGCAAAAGGTGAATATGCCTGCTTGGCGCTTATTTATCTCACTGAACAATATACCGACGGGGCTCTGGATTCCGAAAGCAGCAAAGGTGAAAAGGCGAGAAGCAGGAATAATGAAGTTGTGCGAATATCAGACATCGCTGAAGCGAAGCACATTCCCGCAAAATATCTGGAGCAGATCCTGATGAGCCTGAAACGTGCCGGCTATGTCAGGAGCAGGCGAGGTCCTTCGGGCGGGTATCAGCTTGCAAAACCCCCGGAATCGATCACCCTTGCGGAAATCATCAGGCTGATGGACGGTTCCCTGGCTCCCACAGCATCAGTCAGTACCCATTTCTATGAAAAAACCCCGATTTCGGGCGAACAGAAGCTGCTAAATGTATGCAGAAACATCCGCGATTACATCAGCAACACGCTGGAACAGACGACATTCGCAGATCTGATCTGATTTTTTGGGTTCAGTTTTTTTGTGTACAAACCCTACTAAATCGATAGAATAAATATTGTAAAATAAGATAAAAAATGAACTATCTGTCAAACTGTCTCACGCGTCGGACGGCACTTCGAAGCCACCCTCGTCTGGATGGACGAAGCCGTGATGGACCCCGCGACCCAGTTCATGCAATTTGAAAATATATTTTCTGCCAAATTATTACTTAAAGTAAAATATAATATTTATCTTAATGCTCAACCTTGACAGGATATATAGTCGGTTATACCATTTATTTACTAGTTATAATGTGCATTCGTTTGTTTTATATACACTAAAGCACAATGTATAATCTATAAGAAACTTCAATTTTTTTTACAACTCGTCAGGCAAGTCGGAATATGGGTGCCAGTCACCGCACCCACATAACCCTCGCAATTCCAGAAACGAGTTGTTGTAATTAATTGCAAGGTAGATACTTGTGAATCCTTCAACTTGAGTAGGGTTCAGAGTGGTGCCTGGCACTTGAAACACATAACCCACACAACTGCATAGCAGTATCACCAACGAGCAGGTCCTGCAGGCAGTGGATATGGCAGTAACCATGCAAAAAAACGGCCACCAGGGAGGAGCCATCCCGACTGCACCCATGAGAACATGAGCACCAAGGTTTTCAGAATCCTCCAGAGCTGTACGGCCATAGTAAATCGCATGGTCTGGCGGAAAGAGTAGGGGATATCGGAACAAGTTTGCGCTGGCGTATCTATCAGCCTGAATAACAAGAGCGCCTTGAAAAAGGCGTTTTTTCTTGGGGGTGAGTATGCGTGCGCAAGCAATAGAATGAATTGGTTATTTGCCATTCCCATCTCCCTGCTGAATAGCATAAGGTAATGCTACTGGGATCATGAGATTATCTTTTCTAGATTAAAGTAAAGTGAAGGTGAACCAATTTTTTCACAGTTGACAATTTGTAAATTATTTATTTTGTGTAAAACTAACAATATGGCAGAATGTATTTGACATTAGAGACGTTTAGTAGTATATGTTTAATATGATTTTGCAATATAATTGCAAAACGGAGGTATTGCCATGTTGTTGGAATTCAAGATAAAGAACTATAAATCCTTCAAGGATGAATGTGTGTTCTCCATGAAAGTTGCCCCAAAACAGAAAGGGCTGGACTTCAGTATTTTCTCTGAGAAGATTGGGAGGAATGTTCATAAAGCTTTAAGCTCGGCAGTCATCTATGGACCCAATGCCTCGGGCAAGACCAATATCATCGGGGCGATGGAGACATTCAAGCAGATCGTGCTTCGCGGTAATATTCGAAATATTGAGGGCAGGGAATCTCCCAATGCTGCATCCAACGCACTTGAACTGATTCCGAACAATACACTTGATACTGCCGAACCGGTGGATTTTTCCATTACATTCATTGATCATGGACTCCTTTTCAATTATGCAATCTCCCTTGATCTTGGGCGATTTCTGGAGCGGGATTATGAGCGGAAGGTGCTCAAGGAGTCTCTTCGTGTCAATGATGCCATCCTCTTTTCCCGTGGTGATGCAACGCTTCAGGTCGGGGACATGGGGGTTGTGGAAACCTACTTGGTTCCTGCGTATGAGCAGAACGCGAAGGGAGCGGCGGCCTTAGCCCAAGGCAGCCTTCAAAACGAGGAGCTGTTTCTTGCCAACGGATTCAAAACCATGTTCAGCGCAAAACTGGCCTCGATGATTGCTCAATGGATGGACAAAAGCTTCATTGTCATCTATCGGTCGGATTCAATGCAGTTGGTCCGCAAGTTCTCCGATTCGAAGAAACAGTCAGTCTTTGTCGAAAAAACGTTGAATGAGGCAGCAGCTTTGTTTGGAGTCAATTCAAATGCCTTGGGGTATGTACTGGATGGAGAACATGAAGAAGCGCAGCTTTGCTCCTTATTCAAAGGGGACGTTGAGTCTACCGCCATTCCGGTGGAACTGTTCGAATCGTATGGAACGATTCGATTCATCAATCTGTTCCCTCTCATCCTGCAAACCTTGCGTCACGGTGGGATATTGATTGTTGATGAGTTCGACGCATCAATGCATCCAATGGCATTGATGAATATCATCACAGTGTTCCACAATGATGAACTCAACACCCATAAAGCCCAGTTGGTGTTCAATACCCACAATCCGATCTTCCTGAATTCGAATCTGTTCAGAAGGGACGAGATCAAATTCGTAGATCGTGATGATGATATGCATTGCAGCACGCACTATTCCTTATCTGATTTCGGCACTGCGGGAGTGAAGGGTGTTCGCTTAACCGAGGATTACATGAAGAATTATTTCGTTGACCGCTATGGGGCAATTAAGAGCATTGATCTCGCGCCGGTCATACGGGACCTTCTGGACAAAAACAGGGAGGAGTAGATGAAGATAAAGCAGTCAAAGAAATTCTACTTCTCAGTCGAGGGTGAAACAGAAGATTGGTACCTGCAATGGTTGAGTAAAAGCATCAATGCTTCACCGCAGGCAAAGTTCAAGGTCTCGTTCGACCGCAAGATAGAAAAAGACCCACTATCCCGGGCCAAGGGTATAAGCGTTTTGGAGAAGACTGAGATCTTCCACATATTCGATCGTGAAAGCGAGGAATGGGTTCATGTGCAGCAATTCGAGAAGACCTTGAGGCGTATGAAGGAAGCACAAGGTATTGGGAAGTCCATCAAGTATTCTCTTGGTTACAGCAATTTTGCATTCGATCTATGGATGGTGCTCCATAAAGCTGATTGCAATAGGTCCTTGAGTTATCGTCACCAGTATCTAGGTCCGATAAATAGTGCATATCAGGAACACTTCTCAAATATGGATGAGTATAAGCAAGAAAATAACTTCAAAAGGTTGCTAACAAAACTGACATTGGATGATGTATGCACAGCAATCAATAGGGCTGATAGAATTTTGGAGATGAATAGGGAAAATGGGTGGCCTGAGCAACTCTTCTGTGGGTATAATTACTATACGGTCAATCCCTCCCTCTCGATTGGAGAGGTAGTGAAAAGTATCTTCAAACAATGCAAGATCCCTCCTTATGATAGATTACACTAGGTTTTCCAATCATGTTGTGTTTCCACCGAGAGGAAATCCGTGGATGTTACGATAAGCTATCCCGACGAAAAGCCCATCAAATTTTCCTCAAGCCGACAGCATTGCATCGCGAGTGCCAGGCACCGCGTCCACAGAACCCTCGTAACTTGAGATATGATGTTTTGTAAGTAATTGTATGTTAGATAATTGTAAATCTTTTAGGTTGAGTGGGGTTCTAGGTGGAGCCTGGCACTTGATGCTCATAACCCACAGAACTTTACGGCAGCGTTTTAGTTCTGCCTGTTGTTTGTCTTTATTTTTAGCTGGGAGGTTAAACCTGAAAACCAGAGAAATTGAAATTTATTAATACGAGCAGGAAAAAGAGGATTTTTTATGGTGCTAGTACACAAAGATATACGGGTAAAAGGTTTACTTTTAGTGGATATATTTGCCTTAAAACGAAAATGTGGATTTTTTCTCCGAGACCAAATCCACATGCTTTGGATTTGGTCTCGGAATCGGAAAGCAACTTTTCAAGAGTTTCTGGAAACAGCAAAATGAATGGAAGAAAAAATATGAAAACCGAACTAGAATGAGAATTTTTTGGTAATGTTTTTTTGAAGTGAATACACATAAATATACGGATAGAAATGTTACTATAAGTTAATTTTTGGGGTGAATTGAGTGAAGCTGACCGAAAATTTCCAGGTGGGCGGAACGCAGGCGTCAGGCATCAGAATGAAAAACGGGGGGCTTAATTGTGCGAGTGGTAGTCGGAATTTGGAGCGAGAAGGCAAAAAAATATGGCTGAACAAGCATCGTAAAAGTGATCGTAAAAGTGTGAAGT
>JAIPFU010000088.1 GCA_021736505.1 Spirochaetia bacterium
TGTGCGAGGCCTGGAATGCGTCGGAAATGAAATTCCGGTGGGTCAGCATCACCCCCTTCTCGTTGCCGGTGGTGCCGGAGGTAAAAAGAATCGCCGCCAGTTCGTCCTCCGTCCCCGCTGGGTGCTTTAGTTCGTCCTCTGTCCCCGCTTGATGCTTTAGTTCTTCCTCCGTCCCCGCTTGATGCTTTAGTTCTTCCTCCGTCCCCGCTTGATGCGTCTTATTCTGTCCCGATCCCGAAGCTTTCACATCAGATGCTTTCACATCAGATGCTTTCACATCAAGAACGAAATTTTCCTTTTCAGGGGATAGAGAAATCTTAGTTTCGATTATTGTTTTGCTCGGTTTCAGCTCGTCAAATTTCTCCTTATCGACAAAGGCAATGCTCGCTTCCACATGATCTATAAGATGCTCAATCGCTGCGTTTTCCAGATGATAGTCCAGCGGTACGATGACGCCGCCAGCCTCACTTATCGCCAGGTACGCCATGCCCCAATAGGGTGTATTTTTCCCCGTCAGCGCCACCCGGTCGCCCTTTTTCAAGCCCGCCGCCAGCAGATAGTCCGCAATCCGATTCACGTGCTCCTCCACCTCCCGATAGGTGAAGCGCAGCTCCTCCGGTGTGAAAGTCGTAAAGCAATTTCGCTCAGGATACAGCCGAGCGGAGAGGTGAAACATCTCCGGTATCGTCGGCCAGTCTCCGCTGAAATCAGTTCCCCTGTACGGTTCCAGTCTGTCCCATGAATTTTCCATTTACATTTCCTTTTTTTATTAATAGTCCCCAGCTTTTTTATTCGCCTTTATTTCCATCAGCAAATTATCTTCAAACCATCAGTAAACCATTAAAAAATATATTTTTACACATTTTGTATAACTGTAGTCAGTGTCATAATTAATTAGTATACGCCAAAATATCCGATTTATCAAACACGAACTGAAACTGATGTGGATCTAAAAAAATGGGGACAGAGGAACTTTTATGAGAAGCTGAGGGACAGAGGAGTTTTACGACACAGCAGCTAAGGGAGAGGTGAGCTGCAAAATTGGGGACGGAGGAACTTTTATGACAACAGCAATAGAAAAAAATAGGGAGCTGCAGAAATTGGGGACGGAGGAGTGCTTGCGGGGCTAAGGTTTATACCACCTTCACCTGCAGCAGTTCTTCCCCCTCTAGATAGGCCTGAAGCTTGTCGCCCGGCTTGACGGGACCAACGCCTTCAGGAGTGCCGCTGAGCAGGATATCTCCGGCATCGAGGGTAATAAATCGTGAAACATGAGAAATGAGCTGATTTACGGAAAAAATCATATCCTGCGTCTTGCCAAGCTGGACCTGTTTGCCATTCTGTTCAAGGGAGATTTCAAGCTCCTGAGGTCCTTTTCCCAGTTTATCAAGACTGACCCACTTGCCCACTGGGGATGAATCTTCAAAGGATTTACAAACCTCCCAGGGGAAGCCGAGTTTACCCTGACGCCGCTGCAGATCTCGAGCGGTAAAATCCATGCCCACGCTCACTTGGCTGTAGTAATTTCCTGCATCTTCTGCGGATACACGGCGGCAGCTTGTATCGATGCGAACAGCCAGTTCGACTTCGTAGTCCACCTCATCGGAAAAATCGGGATAGGGGAAAATTCCATCCTTTGATGGGGCTGCATTTTCCGGTTTGAAAAAGAACATCGGTTCTTCCGGCAGACTCCCGCCGAATTCTTCAGCGTGGGCTAAATAGTTTTTTCCGATACAGATATATTTCATATACGCAGTCTCCTCGATTTGCCTTTTAAGGATCTCATCCGGTATCCTATCCGGTTTTCCAGCACGAATCAAGAGATGCTGCCTCTGTCCCTGATTTCAGCACGAATGAAGAGATGTTACCTCTGTCCCTATGCATCAGCGGACTGCAGTAGCACGCTGAGAATTTATCGGCTTCCCGATGCCCCGCGCTGAAGCAGAACGCTGCGAATTCACCAAGGAAAACGCAGCGCAGAGGCATCAGTATAGACCATTTTTATTTTTGTAGTTTGAGATATTGCTTTTTTGCGGACTTTCAGGCGCTGCGGACGTAATCCAGGGCTGCGAAAAACCAGGCGCTGTACGAGGGCTCATCAATCCCGAAATCATCGATGGTAAAATCAAATCCGCTTTGTGAAAGGATTTCCAGCAGGGTGCTGTACTCGTGCTCATCCAGGACGACATCATCCCAGACGATACTTCCGCCGAGGGGGTTGTAAAGACGCTGGTACTGTTCAATGTCGGCATCGTAGAGATTGTGACCCGAGAGCGCGGTTTCAGTTCCATCTTTTTTGACAGCTTTAAAGTAGAGCTCCTGGCCTTCGAGGCGGTCGGCCAGCAAGTCGCTGTTTCCGTTGGCCAGATAGGCGTTCAGGATCGGAAGGGTCGGGAATCGGCCGCTTTCGAAGCAGATTTGGAAAGACATGTCTACTGAAAGAAGCGTCAGGACAGTCTGAATTCCATGGGATATCTCAAGCAGAATTTCATCATCCTCCGGGGCGAATCCCGGATATTCAGGGATTTCGATGGTAATTGTCATACGCAGCCTCCCGTAAGCCTTTGCTTTTGTGTTAACCAACTCTACCTGTTGTGCATGCTGCCCTGCTTGTAAGCAAACCCTGCAGCATAGTTCTGCATCTTCGGAATACAGCTTAATACAGCATCTTCGGAATGCACCTGCAACCCTGCACCATAGTACTGCATTATAGCACTGCAAAGTACCACAGAACAGCACAGCAAAGTACTACAGCCCTGCATTTGCAATACCTATTGTTATTATATCCCTAAAAAACGCTTAAATCAATTTTTTCCGGAAAATTAAAAGAACTTGACTTGGAACCATCATCTTAGTATGTTTAAAAGTAATAATAGTTCCGAATATCATTATTCGGAAAATGAGCAGAATTTATAATTGAAAGAAAAGATTTGTGCCGTAAGATAGTACCTTTTATATACTGGCATAAAAATTAGTGATGGACTATTTTTTTACAAAGGAGTTATTTGGGAGGAACTTTTTTATCTGGAACAGTACAGTGATTATTAAAATCCAGGGTTAAAAGGACAATTCTTAATAAATTGTTCACTGAATACTCTGTCACTAATTTTTATGCCACGATTTACCTTTAAGTAAAGCAGAAAGGAAGGGAAGTGAAAGAGACAACAAAAGATAAAACATATAAAAGAAGCCGTCAGAGAGAACGCATTTTGGAGTTGCTGCAATCCACAGGTGTACATCCCACCGCAGACTGGATCTATGAAAGACTCAAGGATGAGTTCCCGCACTTGAGCATGGGAACCATATATCGGAATCTGTCCATCCTCATCGATCAGGAGCTTATCAGCAAAATTGACTTTGGAAGTACTTTTGATCGTTTTGATGCCAACATTGATGAGCATTATCATTTTATCTGTGAAAAGTGCGGGGCGATTATAGACTTGCAGGTACCAGTGGATCATAGTTTGGAAAAAAAACTTGCAGAAAAAACGCATCATACTGTGAAAAGGCATAGAATAGAATTTTTTGGAATATGTGAAGACTGCCTAAAAAATGAGGAACAGGAAGATGCAGCTAAAGAATTGAGGGATAAGCATTCGGATGAGAAACCGGATGAGCATTTGGACAGTTATTCGAATAAACTCAGCGATTAAAGAACTGAAAAAGTGAAAAACTGAAAGAGTGAAGAATTGGTGAAAAACAACTAAGGCAAGTAAGAGGCAAGTAAGACCAATGGAAGGGAACTTTTTTTATGAACAAATTAATAATCGTTCCGATTATTAAAAATATTTTTGGAGGCATTATATGGCAAAAGTAGCAAGAGAAATGGTTGAAAAAGCGGGAGTTGATGTAGATCAATTGGTGAATCTGCTCGTGAAAAATGCTTCAGCGGAATTGACGACATTCTATTATTACACAATTCTTCGCGTAAATTTGATCGGCTTAGAAGGTGAGGGGATAAAGGAAATTGCAGAAACTGCGAGAATTGAGGATAGAAATCACTTTGAGGCTCTAGTGCCTAGAATTTATGAACTTGGCGGAGAACTTCCTCAGTCTATGAAAGAATTTCATGATATCTCTGCCTGTCCGCCGGCACATCTTCCGAAAAATCCTGAAAGTGCTATGGAAATTCTGAAAGTACTTGTGGAAGCAGAACGATGCGCTGTGCGTGGGTATTCTGAAATCTGTAATCTGACTGCAGGAAAAGATCACAGAACCTACGATCTTGTTCAGGCAATTCTCCATGAAGAAATTGAGCATGAATCATGGTTTTCAGAATTCCTCGGTGAAGGGCCTTCAGGACACTTCCTGCGTCGCGGTGAAACATCACCCTTCGTATCCAAATTTCTTCGATAAGCTTAAAGCTAAATGTATTAGCTGGGCTCCAAGATTCTTAATGGAATTTGGGGCCCTTTTGCTTTTGAAGAGTTGTGAATTACTCTTTAGCTTGATGCCTATGTGTTATGTGTAGAGCTTTTGGGGCTGAAAACCTGCATTCTGTGAATCCGCATTCTGAAAACCTGCATAAAGAGCTGCATAAAGGGCTGCATAAAGAGTTGCATAAAGAGTTGCATAAAGGGCTGCATAAAGAGTCCGGTTTACAGCACACAAGCTTAGCTATCAAGTATCCGGTTGATCTCTTCGTGGGAAACAAGGTTTACAACCAGAGGTTGTGATTTATCTTTTTGAGACTGCTCCCAAGTAACGATGTACGACTCGCCGTCATCATAAACATCGACATATCTGCTTGAGCCTGTCCCGTAGGGGCTCACGAAGGCAGGAAAGAGCTTTGATACCCGTTCAACAGTTGAAAGATCATCATTTTTTACAAGTGCGAGTCCACCAAGCTCCTCACAGGAGTATCCTCTGGGGCGCTTTACAGCGGCCTTGTGCTCATCCAAGTTTCTTAGACACTCACCTCCATCGTAAAAGAAGAGGGAGAAAGGATTTTCTGCAAACGGTCCTCTGGCGGGAAGCGGGACAATACTGGTTATTCTTGAGATGGCTACGTCCCAGACGTCACCTCGTCGGAAAAAATTGAAATTTGGTTCGGAAAACATTTCAGAATTTTTTGGTCTTACAATATACCCGCTGTTGGATGAAGACCAGTTAAAAGGGTGTAAGCAGAAAGCCAAAACGGTATCACCCTCTTTTGTATCGTATACTACAGGATCTTTGATATGCATATATTCTGGGGATGGACCGGCAATAAGTGTCCTGATTTCAGATTTAGGCAGGTCTTCAATGTTTGGAGCCGCCATACGTTCAATACTCCAGATACCAGTACCTGGTTTCTGGAATTCTTTTATATCTTCGGGATAAGCCATCTTTTTTTCCGTTGAAACAAACAATTCTACTCCGGAATTAGTAATATGCAGCTTAGCTCCCTCAATTGATAGAACTTCTTTGCCAGCAATACCAAGATCCGCTTTTGTAAAGGATAAAACTTTCTCAATGGTTTTAAAATTATTTTTTACAGAAAATATTGCCAGTTCTGCTCCACGTTCTCCTGCTTGAAGACCGTATCGGGAGTCTCCGGAATTTCTGTATCTTCCGCAGATCCAGTAATTTCCTTCGCGATCCTGTATCGTATTTCCGCCGCCGAACCAGAATCCCTGTTCGGATCCCATTGCAGGGATGAGAATCTGTGCTTTTTCTTGATTTACTAGTCGTGATGCAACTGCAAATGCTTTTTCCTGTATTTCAGGTTTCATGTCATTCTCCTTCATTTAGATAATCTTTTCATCAAGATAGTCTTTTCATCAAAATAATCTCCAATATGGTGATCATCTTATTTATTGTAAACATCATTAAAATTTTTAACTATAGCTGCAGAATCAGTTTATTTTCTGGAACCAGCTATTTATTTCCCGGATCCAGCTATTTATTTCCCGGATCCAGCCGTAAGACCGCCGATAATCTGTTTTTGGAAAAATGCCGTTAACAGAAATATTGGAATAATGGCCAAAAGTGTTGCCGTAGTAATCAGTTCCCAAGGGAATGCATATTCACCTGGATACAAAGCAATACCAACTGTGGCCGTTCGAAGGGCATCCTTGGTAAGTATGATCAAAGCCAAAAAGAACTCCATCCAGGTAAGGATGAAAACGACAAGAGATGCAGCAATGACGCCGGGTATTGATAAGGGAACAAGAATTTGCCATATAAATCGAAAGCTGGAACACCCGTCCATTTTGGCAGAATCTTCGATCTCATTAGGAATGGTACGAAAATAGGTCGTCATTATCCAGAGAGCCATGGGTGAAAAAAGACCTGCATATGCTGCAATGAGTCCCAGATAGTTGTTCAGCAACCCAAATTTTCGGAACCACACAAAAATTGAAGGAACAATTGTGAGCTGGGGAAACATCGACATAGCAAGAAAGAAAATTAAAAGAAAGGTGCTTCCTTTGAATTTGACCCGTCCTAAACCATAACCAGCCAGGGATGCCAGAAATATTACGGCTATTGTTGATGAAGTTGAAACGATAATTGAGTTAATGATATATCTACCCAAATTTGAATCAAGCAGAACCGCTTTGTAGTGTGCCAGTGTCGGGTTGTGCGGAAAGAATATCGGCGGCCATGCATAAATTTCTCCTGTGGGTTTTATGGAAGTAAGAAATATCCAAGCAATGGGGAAAAAGAAGATTACCATCAGAAAAATGCCTACAATATATTGGAAACCCCGTTCTCTAGGACTTATTTGTTTTAAATTCATAGTTTACGTCTCCATCCTGAAGCTTTTTAAATAAATGAGCCCCAGCACAAAAATGAATATGAACTGTATTACAGATACGGCTGCCCCCTGATCGAATTTTAGAAATTGAAAAAATTGCCGGTATCCGAAGAGACTTAATGTTTGTGTAGAACCAGCTGGACCTCCCTGGGTCAGGGAAAAAGGCAACTCAAAAGCTCTGAAGGCGTCCATAGACCTGAACAGCAATGACAGCAGGATAGAAGGAACTAGAAGGGGCAAAGTAATGGATCTGAAACGATAGAAGCTGCTTGCTCCATCAATATCGGCTGCTTCATAGAGTTCGCTTGGAATGGTCTGCAGCCCGGTTAGCAGAATGAGAGCCATGAATGAACTTGTTTTCCAAATGGCAACTATCATCATGCTTACCATGGCTAAAGGAATTTCTCCCAGCCAGTTAATTTTCTCTGCAGTAAATCCGAATCCATAGAGAATATTATTAAAAAATCCGAAATCAGTATTGTAGAGCCATCTCCATACAATAGCATTTAGGGCTGTCGGCAGAGCCCATGGAAGCA
>JAIPFU010000089.1 GCA_021736505.1 Spirochaetia bacterium
AATTATTATTCTCCATACCGAGGCGCATGCTGAAAGCATAATAGTAGAAGCCGCCGCCCCTCGTAATTCGGCTGGAACCTTCGTGATCGGGATGCCAGTCAAAACACCACTCAAAAACGTTTCCGCTCATATCATAGAGGCCTAATGCATTAGGACTCTTCTGCCCCACAGGGTGGGTACGTTCTCCGCTGTTCTCAATATACCAGGCAACAGCAGCAAGGGCATCGGCATCTTTATAATCTGCGGGGGCTCCGCTGGCATAATCACCGGGAGTCCAGTACAAGCCATCTTTTTGAATAGGCTCATCCGCTAAGCTTCCGCTGTAGGTATTCCCCAGGTAGCGCGCAGCCAATGCCCATTCATCGCTTGTGGGCAGCCGGAAGCCGTCGGCATCTTCCTGAACCGCATTGTCACAGGCGTCCTTCTCGTTTGAATCTCTGAGAATTTCACCATTGTAGGTGTAGACCGGCGTATAACCCTCTTTTTCACTCAGGGCATTCAGCCAGACAATTGTATCCCTCCAGTTTATATAAGTTACTGGCTCGTTTTTAGCCTCCGACGGTTCTGTTTTATATCCTCCGTCATGTCCTTCTATTCCGGTATTCACAAATCTATATCCGTTATCCCGAGCCCAAGTATAGACCTCATACCACAATTCATAGGTCACTTCGGTCTCAGCGATCCAAAATGATTCGCTGATTTCGGCTTCCCCGCTGTCATCGGCACCCGTTGGTGTCACTGCCGCCGGGGCAAGACGCATGGTGAAAACTGCATCACCTGTTCTCATATCCTTGCTTTTTATGCTGATTTCTACGGGAACCTCTGCAGGAGCCTCTTCTTCAACGATTTCTGGTTCGGGCTTAGGTTCAGCAGCCGGTTTCAGCTCCGGTTCTGCTTCAGCTTCTGGTTCCGTTTTAGTCTCGGGTTCAGGCTGGGGTTCGGGTTCCGGTTCTGCTTCCTTTGCTTCTCCGGGGGCCAGTTCAGGTTCAGCAGGTTTCTCAGCGGCTTCTGGGATTTCTTCAGCCTCCGGTATCTCTTCTACTTCAGGAACCTCTTCCACTTCTGGAGCCTCTTTCACTTCAGGAACCTCTTCCACTTCAGGAACCTCTTCCACTTCTGGAGCCTCTTTCACTTCAGGAGCTTCTTCTACTTCAGGAGCCTCTTTCACTTCAGGAACCTCTTCCACTTCAGGAACCTCTTCCACTTCTGGAGCCTCTTTCACTTCAGGAGCTTCTTCTACTTCAGGAGCTTCTTCTACTTCAGGAGCTTCTTCCACTTCAGGAACTTCTTTCACTTCAGGAGCTTCTTCCACTTCTGGAGCCTCTTCCACTTCAGGAACTTCTTCTACTTCTGGAACCTCTTCCACTTCTGGAACTTCTTCTACTTCTGGAACCTCTTCCACTTCTGGAACTTTTTCTACTTCAGGAACTTCTTCCACCTCAGGAGCCTCTTCCACTTCTGGAGCCTCTACTTCCTCGGGAGCGGGCTCTTTCTCGGGAGCCTTTTTGGCCGCCAAGACATCTTCTAGTTCATCAAGGCGCTGATCCAGCCTGCCTGTTAAGACTTCCTGACTCTCCTGCAGTTCATCAATATCCTTTTTAATAGTATCCGTTTCAGAACGTAAACCCTGCTGTCCTTTACCCTGCTCATCAAGTTTTTCTTCCATAAGCAGCAGCTTCTGCTCAAGTTCAGCACGCTCCTCATCAGCCTCCTGAATGTCCTGCTCCAGTCGAACTACCTCCGATTCAAGGCTTTCAAGATACTCGGAAAGCTCTTCGCTGCGTTCAGCAGAACTCTCTTCTATCGCACCCAACCGCGATTCCAGTTCATCAGTCCCAACATATGCTTCTTCAGGCTGATGAGCACAACCTGAAACAATCAAGCCTATCAAAACGAGAACAGCAGTTAACTGTAATCCCCTATTCTTACTTTTCATTTTTATTCTCCCTCTTCATGACTATGCAGCTGCATAGAAACTATACCGATTATCATGATACATATATGATGTGATGACACTCTTTTAACAAACATTCACAGCTATTGTATCACAAAAAAAAATATGAGCAAATTTATAGACAGGCTTCCAGAAAGAAAATATCTCCGGCACAAAGCTTACCACTGCTACACAAAATAGTTCCCCCCTTACAGCTTCAGTAAGATTCATCCCCGATTTTCCCTAGACGCTTATGTAAAATCTTTTTACCTTTAAAATAAAGACCAATTTTGTTGTGAGGTTTGTATGAATATAAAATTAAAAGGTACTATGAAATCATTCTTACTCGTAACAAGCGGCATAGCTGTCGGGTTGCTGACTGCTATATTCCTTTTCAATCCAATCAGTGACGTTACCGCTGACGAAGAGGCCGAACAGACAGTTCAGTCGGCACAGGTGAATACAGAAACTCAAGGAATCCCCATCTCCAACGAACGGAATGTGCAAGCAGAACCTGCACTTCTTTCAGGACAGCGGGAAAATGGGGAGATGCAGGGTGATACTCAGAAACAAATTATTGAAGGAAAAGAGTTTCAGCTTCAGGAAAGTTTTAATCAGGTAGCTCAAAAGGTTCTCCCCTCGGTTGTTGAATTGCGAGTGACCTCAACCGTGAAGCAGAACGTACCACGGACAAATGATATCTTTCCCTGGTTCTTCGGAGTCCCGGAAGAAGAGGCCCCAAGCCGGGAATTTGAAACTCAGTCTCTCGGTTCCGGTGTAATTTTCCGTAAAGAGGGAGATACCTATTATGTCCTTACCAATAATCATGTGACCGGCGAGGCTGATGCAATTGAAATAGTCCTCAATGATTCAAGCACCTTCTCAGCAGAAATTATCGGAGGTGATGAAAGAAGGGATCTGGCAGTTGTCTCCTTCTCTTCTGATAAGAAGCTGCCGACCGCTGCCCTTGGAGATTCCGATACTCTGCAGGTTGGAGATTGGGTTCTGGCTATGGGAAGTCCCTATGGATATATATCTAGTGTTACTTCAGGAATTGTCAGTGCCCTCGGCAGGTCAGGACAGCAGATCAACAACATAAATGATTTCATTCAGACAGATGCTGCCATAAACCAGGGGAATTCCGGCGGACCCCTTGTCAATCTGAACGGTGAAGTAATAGGTATAAACACCTGGATTGCCGCACCTTCCGGAGGGAATATCGGCTTAGGCTTTGCAATCCCCATAAACAATGTAAAAAGCGCGGCGGCAGAATTAATCGAATTCGGATCAGTTGAAGACGGATGGCTGGGGGTATCAATGAACTCCCTGAGCAATATGCCGGAATCTTTCAGTCAAGCATTTGATATTGAAGACGGTATAGTTGTTATGAATATTTTTTCTGATTCTCCTGCCTATAAAGGCGGGATACGAGCGGGAGATGTAATCACAAAATTTGACGGCACGAAAGTGAATACAAGTGAAGCTTTTTCCCGCCTAATAAGTGACGCTGACATAAGAAAGGAGCATACGGTATCTGTCAATCGCTTTGGGAAATCTTTGACGTTTTCCATCAATTTAGCTGTAAGAAAATCTGAAATAGATATAAGCCAGCAAAATGATCAGCTTTGGCCGGGTGTACTGCCTATGGCGATTACCGACGATTTGCGGAAAGAGTTAAATCTGTCGAAAAACCAGAAAGGGG
Organism: Spirochaetia bacterium; assembly: GCA_021736505.1. The sequence goes on from JAIPFU010000089.1 coordinate 3,636, forward strand.
CAGCTGTTTACTTTATGGCAAATTCTGAAAATACGAAATTGTATACAGCCGGCCTGCGGAATCTCGATGTCATCACCAAAATAAATGATACGCGTATTGAATCTATAGAGGACTTTTATACAGCCTTGAATGATGAAGATGTCTCCAGGTTCAATATTGAATTCCTCCGAAACGGCTATGAATACTATATCGGTGTTAAACGATAGAATAACGATAGGTATACCATGCGTATCGTAAGAAATTTCAGTTGATGAGAATCCCTCCGGAGCTGTAAAATCTCCTGGGGGGATTTTTTTGCCGCTGTCCTTCACTTTCTTTCAACATCTTTACTCAACAGGCTGCCTCATCTGACTTTCAAGGCTCAGCTTTTCAAGGCTCAGCTTTTCAGGGCTTAGTCTTTCATGGCTTAGCCGTAAAAAAAATTTCGCGTGAACACTCTGCAAAACACGTTTTCCTTTAAAAAAACGGCTTGTCTGAGAAAAATACCAAATAGTATCAGTGCAATTGCTTTACATAATCTACAAATTTGATACAGTAGTAATTGGGAATAGAAATTTCTATACATCGTGCTTCTTTTAGATATCCTCATAGATACATAATGAGATAGTCTGTATTACAGACAATTACAGACAGGAGGTATTTACTATGGCTGACAAAAGCGACAAGAATGAAAACAATGTGGAAGGGAAATTCTACGTAGACAACACCTGCACCAGCTGCGGACTCTGCACAGACACAGCTCCTGAATTCTTCGACACTGATGACGATGATCTGGCATATGTTAAGAAACAGCCCACGGACCAGGAGGGTGAAGAACTCTGTCAGGAAGCACTGGACAGCTGTCCAGTTGAAGCTATTGGTGACGACGGCTGAAACAAGAGCAGCATTAGTTAACGTAATACCGTTGATAAAAGCACAGTAAAACGGCATGATACTGTATGGGGAAATTACATTCATATATTAGTCACTCAATTGATAACTCAGGGGACTATTCAGATTCGCTTAAACGCAGATCACGCCTTTTAGCCTGGCTGCTTCTTTTCTCTTTTATACTCACCGTCGCGGCATTAGTGCTTGTGATCATAGTCAATCCCGAAAACAGCCTCCGCCGCAGCAGATATACCTGGCTGATTTTATTTCTGATCACTGTTATCATCGGTGCCTGGTTCGCAAACCGTTCCGGACATTATTACATCGCCTCAGTACTGACGATAGGATTTGCTTTTCTCGGTCCCTGGGGTTCTCTGCTCTTGGATCCCGTCATCCTTCAAGGTGATTTTGTACCACTGACATATACGAGCATCTCTGTACTGCTGTCCAGCATACTTCTTCCGTTGGCAGTACCCATTATCCTGGCAGTAGTTCAGTTTTCCGGTCTCGTTTATATATCAGTAGTAAGCAATACGCAGGAACTGATAAACTGGCCGAGCTTACTCGCCTTCTTCGTTTTCATTTCAGCCCTCAGTATCATTGTCAACTTTATGACCCGACGGGATGTCAATCAAATTGACCAGCAGAAACGCCAGCTCATTAATGTGGCGGCGCAGTTGAAGGAACAGACAATTCGTGATCCCCTGACAAAGCTCTTTAACCGCCGGTACATGGAAGTAACCCTGGAACATGAAATTCAGCGTGCCAGAAACTATCAGATCCCCATCGGTATTATCATGATGGATATTGACAGATTCAAGGAGTTTAATGACTCAAAAGGGCATACAGCTGGGGATACACTGTTAAAGGAATTGGGGAAATTTCTGCTTTCCCAAATCAGAATTTCTGATGTCATTTGCCGCTACGGCGGGGATGAATTTGTCCTCATCCTGCCCGGTATATCGGAAGAGGATGCATACATTCAGGCCGAAAAGATACGCATGAATGTCAAGAAGCTGCATGTTGAAGATACGGAGCAGGAGCAGAACAATGAGCAGGAACTTAGAAACATAACGCTTTCTCTAGGTGTTGCGGTTTTTCCGCAGCACAGCTCTGATGAAAATGAAATCGTAAAATTGGCGGACAATGCCCTTTATCAGGCAAAAGAGCAAGGACGCGACCGCGTTGTTTCCGCAGGAGATTGATACGCCGAAACTGCAAGCCGAGGCAGCTTCAATTTTATGCGAGCCATTTTATGCAAACTATTTCATGCAAATTATTTCATGTAAGCTGGCACAAAACTTTGTGACAGCTGCTATATTAAGAATCTTCAGTATCTATGGATTCAGCAATATCCGGATACAATTTACGGAGGCAGTCGGGACACAGGCTGTGCGTAACATCGGTATCAGTGTGTTTCCGCAGATACACATCAACATCAATAAATTCCCCTGAATCATCCCGAATCCGTTTGCAGCTGCTGCAGATCGGCAGCGTCTCTTTCAGGCTCCGTATCTCCTCCTTCGCCTTCATTAGTTCCCGATTTTTTCGTGCTAGCTCCCCATTTGCCTCATGGAGCTCCCGATACGCAAGGAGGAAGGTCATCTCAATCTGATAGGCAATATAGGTGATGATGCCGTAGGCCGTCAGCACAGAACAGAAAACGAAGGCAGTGTCCACCGACCACCCCGGATGAACAGCGGGAATATGGCGAAAAGAGTAGACGAGCACCAGGGGCAGCAGGAAGGAGAGGGACCAGACAAGCCCCTCTTTAATACCCAGCAGCTTATAATAGACCAATGGAAGAATCATGGTGAAGACATAATAGATTGAGAACTCCGGGAATATAGCGAGGGCGATGATGATGATGCTTGAGAGCATCAGGCTGGCGACCCGATAAAAAAGCTTGAACTTGGTAAATTTCCGGGAAAACTTCAGCACGCTCAGCATCAGCACATATATGAAGATCATGCAGGCCAGGGCTGCAAAAAAGAGCTTGCTGATAAAATAGTTATAGATACAGAAGGGAAGAGTCAGCACAATTTGTGCAATTAAGACTTTTATGAAAAATTCATAGGTCCTCTTCTGCACAATTGATTCTTTTTCCGGCATACTGCCTGCCTCACTTGTTTCAATAATTCTTATTCATGTACATCTTGTGATCAACCTGTATATAGAGTTCATCAAAAGTCATTTCCTGTTTATACTCCTGAATACCGTAGCTGAACTTCAACTGAGGCACATGCGGAACCGTCGATTCCCTACACTGCTTCACCATTTCCTGAATAAATGCATCCTCATCAACGTACCTGTGTTTTTCCAGAACTATAACGAATTCATCCCCCGCAAGACGGGAAATCATTTTTTCACTGCTGAACTGATGCATAAGTATTCGTGAAAACTCGATAAGCATCTGATCGCCGACAAAATGTCCGTAGGTATCGTTGATGCGTTTAAAGCCGTCGAGATCGATCAGCATCAGCATAAAGGGTCTCTTCTCTTCAATAAGAAGTTTCACGTACTCCTCGTAGCTTGCCCGGGAATAGAGCTGGGTAAGAAAATCTTTCTCCCCCGTGGTAGATTCCAGAAATGCATAGGCTACCA
>JAIPFU010000090.1 GCA_021736505.1 Spirochaetia bacterium
TTATTGAAAACTTAAAGGATTTGGAAAACAAAGGAACAGATATTGTATCATGCGGAACATGTTTAGATTATTACAATATAAAAGATTCATTAAAAGTAGGATATATTTCAAATATGTATAGTATTGTTGAAATGATATCTAATGAAACTAAGTTAATAAGAATCTGAAGTTTGTATACAGAATCCAAGTAATTATTTTTTACTTATAAGAGCTTATCTGCATATTCTGTATTGAATATTTTTACACATTATTGCAATATAGCATCACCGGCCATTGTATTTCTTTATATATAATGGTGAATGTATTCTTTTTTAATGTGAGGTCTTATATGAAACTGAAAAAAATACAGTATATAATTTGTATTTTACTCGTCATGAGTACCAGTCTTTTTATTTCTGCCCAAGGGCAGAATGATTTACCGGCTGAAAATAACAAAGAACAGTATGCAGAATCGCTAATAACAGTTACCGATAAACTGGGAAATACGGTCAGATTTGATTCTGTACCTGAAAAAATTATACTAGCTGGTAAAGCTGTACTAATAACTGGCGATGCCCTATATTTATTCCCTGAAGCTTCTGAATGGATTACAGCATTGGGGCTTACCAACCAAGGAATGGGAGATTTTTATCCATACCTCGATTCGAAACTATCAGAAAAAAGAAGACTTCCTTATGATGCTGGGGTTGAAGAAATTGCCGCCCTATCTCCTGAATTAGTTATCCTTAAGGATTTTATGTACAATAGTTTAGGAAAAAAAATTGAAAGAATAGGAATACCGGTTCTCACCTTGAATCTTGAATCTCATACTTCATATATAGAAGATGTAAAGCTCCTAGGTGAATTGTTTGATAATGAAGAACGGGCGGAAACAATTAGTAATTTCTTTAATGATAAAGTAAACAATATAAAAAATTCCGTTCAAGAAATAGCTCAAAAGGATAAACCAAAACTTTTACTCCTGTATATATCTTCAAAAGATGGAGAGACAACTTTTAAAGTCGCTCCAGATGATTGGATTCAAACCAGCATGGCTGAATATGCCGGCGGGAATCCTGTATGGAAAGGAACAAATCTTTCCAGCACTTGGAAGACAGTAAATTTTGAGCAGATAGCTTCATGGGACCCTGACTCAATATATATAATTAGCTATCGTTCTCCAGCTGCTGAATTTGTGGAAGGTCTGCATGATTCTTCTATCTGGAATTCCCTGCGAGCCTATAAAAACGGCAATGTTAAAGCTTTTCCCCAAGATTTTCACAGTTGGGCACAGCCTGACAGTCGGTGGATACTGGGTCTTGAATGGCTGGCTCATGAGCTGCACCCTTCAAAATTCCCGGATTATAAAATAAATGATTCTGCCCAGGAATTTTACGAAACACTGTATTCAATATCAAGTGATACTATTAATTCAGTTATTATACCAAAAATTGAGGGGGCTATAACTGAAAACCAAGATTAGAGCATATAGAATTCATCTTTTATATCTTTTTATTGTTCTTATATTACTATTATTATTGTCTCTCTTCATTGGACGGTATCCAAATCCCGGCTTTACAAATCCTTTCAGCCTCTTTGATGAAAGGATTTCCTATGAAATCTTTTTTAATCTTCGTTTTCCTAGAATTCTTATTGCTATTTTGGGAGGAGCAGTTCTGGGAGCCAGCGGCTTTGTTTTTCAAATGATTTTTTCAAATCCTTTAGTAGAGCCGGGTTTTTTAGGTGTTTCTCAGGGTGCCGCTTTCGGAGCTGCAGTAGCTATTCTTTTCTTAGATACAACAAGCACTATGCTACAGTTATCCGCTACCTCTTTTGCACTTCTAGGCTTATTTCTTTCTTACAATCTGGCAAAAAGATTTCATTTTGGTGGTTGGATACTTCGTTTGATTTTAGCGGGTATAGCTGTTTCAGCATTATTCTCTTCTGGGGTGGGTTTTTTAAAGTACATAGCTGATCCACTCAGCCAGCTTCCTGAACTTACATTCTGGTTACTTGGAAGCATAGCGAATAGCACTTGGGGTCAATTTTTTTCAGTTCTTCCCATTTGTATAGTATCTTTAAGTGTTCTGAATTTATTCAGATGGCGACTAAATATTCTTTCACTTCATGACAGATCTGCCTTTTCTCTTGGAATTTCTCCCTATATAGAGAAATTAATTCTGCTCTTTTTGGCAACAGCTTCAACAGCCTCAATTATTTCAATCTCTGGTTTAATAGGATGGATCGGTTTGATTATTCCTCATCTTTCAAGAAAATTATTTTCCTCAAATTCCCGATTTGCACTTCCTGGTTCAATGATCCTTGGCTCAATTTATATGCTCATTTGCGATACTATTGCAAGAACTCTTCTTTCTGGTGAAATACCAATAGGGATCCTTACGAGTTTTGTCGGAGCTTTTCTCTTTATTATAATTTTAACAAGAAAACATTCTGGTGAAGCCTTATGAGTTTCATTTCTATAAATCACATATTCTATAGCTATCATGAATCAGGTGATTATGTTCTAAAAGATATTGATCTGCAAATAGATAAAGGGGAATCTCTTTCGCTGCTAGGTCCGAACGGAGCAGGTAAAACAACTCTTTTAGACTTAATTTTAGGTTGGAAAAGTCCAACTAACGGCTTTATTCAAATACATAATAAGAATTCTACAGCTTTATCAAGAAAAGAAGCTGGGAAAATCATGAGCTTGGTGCCTCAATTTGAACATATGAATTTTTCATTTTCTTTATTTGACTATGTTCTGTTCGGCCGTACACCCTACCTGCAGCAACTAGGAATCCCGAATGCCAATGATCTGAACATAGTTGAGGAATCCCTTAAAACAGTTGGCCTTTTAGAATTGAGAAATCGTTCAATACAAGAATTGAGCGGCGGAGAAACACAACTCCTTCTTTTAGCAAGATCAATTGCTCAGCAGCCAGAAATTCTGCTTCTTGACGAACCTACAAGTGATTTAGATCCTGGAAACATGGGTAAAGTGTTGTCAATTCTTTCTTATCTGAGTCACGAAAAAGGAACCACTTTAATCTTCACTACCCACGATCCCAATTTAGCCTCCGAATTATCAAGTAAGACTGCACTCATTAAGCAAGGCTGTCTCAATTTTTATGGGAAAACGTCTGAAGGTTTAACTTCTAAATTACTGAGTGATTTATATAGTATTTCCATAGAAACCGCACAAATAGGAGATAGAAAAATCATTTATCGACGATAAAAAATCATCATTAACCATCTATTCCATTTTACAGCTTAATATTTATGGTTTTATGCATATATCAGTAAATGTAAACCGTAAAACATCAAAAAGTCCCTGATCAGTTAGTTTCAATTGAGGTATAACTGGCAATGCAAGAAAGCTCAACGTCATAAAAGGATCCAATTCTTTATTAACGTAAAGTTTATTGAAGGCAATCTCCTGCATTATATTTAATTCATTCTGCAGCTCCTCCGGTTTTAAGTTGGACATAAGACCTGCTATGGGCAGAGAAAGTGAATGTAGAATCTTTCCTTCACTACATATAGCAATTCCGCCATTTATTCTTTCAATCTCTTTTACTGCACCGTGTATGTCTATATCAGAATCTCCAACTGCAATAATATTATGAGAATCATGTGCAATTGATGTTGCTATAGCCCCGCCTTTCAATTTATAGTTTTCTAAAAGTCCAATACCGATATTTCCTGTTTTTTTATGTCTTTCAACTACTACAAGTTTGAGAATGTCCAAGCGTTTATTAAACAGGAAGATATTATTTTCATCTCTGTCAACTTTTCTAGCTGCGCTTTCTGTAAAGAGAGAATGGGGAGATAATTTAATAACCTTAACAATATCGCTTATATCAAGCTTCAATGATAAATCTTCTATTGTGAAATCTTTAATGGACACCGTATTTAATACGTCTTTATTTTCCATTAATGGAATACTTTTCATCATTTTCTCATTCTCAGCAACTAGTTCTCCATTTACAAAAACAGCTGCTGGATAAAAATCCTTTAAATCATCAACAATTACGAAATCTGCATCATACCCCGGCGCCACCGCCCCCTTCCATGTAAGACCATAACACTCTGCAGCATTAATTGTTGCCATTTGAACAGCTACAGCAGGCTCTATACCCTGAGATACTGCAATTCTAAGATGATTGTTTATATGTCCTTCATGTAAAATATCCTGAGGCTGACGGTCATCAGTACAGAAAAGACAGCGGCGAGAATTATTTCTGTTTACTCCTTTTAAAAGATCGGTAAGATTCCTGGCAGCGGAGCCTTCACGCAGGAGAACATACATCCCCCTGTTTATGCGTTCTTTCATCTCTTCTACGGTGCTGCATTCATGGTCGGTTTTTACTCCCGATGCTGCATAAGCTGTAAGCTCCTTCCCTTCTAAAAGAGGTGAATGCCCGTCAACTTGTTTTCCGAATTTTTTTGCCGTATTGATTTTATCTATTACCTCCTTATTTCCTGATATTAGTCCGGGATAATCCATCATTTCACCCAAACCAAGCACCCTTTCTTGGTTCATTACCGATTCAATTTCCTTATTTGTAAGGACTGCTCCAGAATTCTCAAATTTTGTAGCTGGAACACAGGATGGAATCATAAAAAATGTATTTAAGGGCATATGTTCTGTCGAATCAAGCATGTAATTAACTCCCTTCAAGCCACATACATTGGCAATTTCATGGGGGTCTGCAATTATGCTTGTAGTTCCTTTCGGTAATATCATTTCTGTAAACCTCTCCGGCGACAGAAGAGATGATTCTATGTGAACGTGAGCATCAATAAGACCGGGGATTATATATTTGCATTCTGCATCTATCTCTTCATACCCTTCATAAGAACCGATTCCGATAATTTTACCTTTGTGCACAGCGACATTTCCGAATACAATTTCCGCGCTGAACACATTAACAATATTTGCATTTTTTATAACTAATTCTGCTTTTTTACGCCCAGCTGCAATATCAATTGTCTCTTTTTTTAATTCTGTCAAAATGAAACCTCCTATTATCAAATCATCATGTATAATTTAGTATTTCACATAGTATTAAACTCAAAAAGAACAACAGATTATTATTTGTACTAATTGTTGTTATGTATATAGTATTAGTACTTGCAACATTATGCAACATTATTTATTTTTTTCTGTACATAAAATAATCTTCATTGTAGAATGGTTTATATCATATACATTTATAAATAGGAGTATTTAAGATGGAAAAGTTGTTTAAATTAAAGGAGCATAAAACAACTGTTCGCACCGAGGTATTAGCCGGACTGACTACTTTCTTAACCATGGCGTACATTTTAATAGTCAATCCAGTTATACTTAGTGAAACAGGTATGGATTTTGGTGCTTTATTCACAGCTACAGCTTTAGCTGCTGCTTTCGGAACTTTAGTGATGGCATTTTTTGCTAATTTGCCTTTTGCACTCGCCCCAGGTATGGGACTTAATGCTTTCTTTGCATATACCGTAGTATTAGGTATGGGGTACTCTTGGCAGTTTGCATTAACTGCAGTCTTCCTTGAAGGTTTGATTTTTATTGTCCTTACAGTTTTTAATATTCGTGAAGCCATCGTAAACAGTATTCCAACGAACATTAAAAAAGCAATATCCGTTGGTATTGGTCTCTTCATTGCTTTTATTGGTTTTCAGGGAGCCGGAATTGTTGTTGATGATGCTGCTACTTTAGTAATTCTTGGTGATTTGACTTCAGGGGCAGCTCTGTTAGCAGTTATTGGACTAATTATTACTGGAATACTGTTGGCTTTTAAAGTACGCGGATCGCTTCTTATTGGTATAATTTTCACAACTGTTATCGGCATTTTCTTCGGTATTACCACCTGGCCTCAGGGACAAGGCTGGACTCCTCCTTCTTTGGCCCCAATTTTCTTTCAATTTGATTTCAGTCAGATTTTTACTTTTGATATGCTGATTGTTCTTTTCACATTCCTCTTTGTTGATATGTTTGACACTGTCGGTACACTTATAGGTGTCTCTACAAAAGCAGGGATTATTAATGAAAAAGGGGAAATCCCAAAATGTAAACAGGCTCTCATGGCTGATGCGCTGGGTACAACAGTTGGTGCTATGCTTGGAACAAGTACAGTTACGACTTACGTTGAAAGTTCTGCAGGTGTAGCTGAAGGCGGAAAAACAGGTATGACTGCTTTTGTAACTGCAATTCTTTTTATTCTTGCCCTTTTTCTCTCTCCTCTTTTCCTTGCTATACCTGAAGCAGCAACCGCACCTGCACTGATTCTTGTAGGACTCTTCATGATAACACCAGTAGCCAACATTGACTTCTTAGACTATACCGAGTCAATTCCTGCATTTCTCACCCTTATAGTAATGCCGCTGGCTTACAGTATTGCTGATGGTATCATGGTTGGTATGCTCTCCTGGCTCGTACTAAAACTTTTATCGGGCAAATCAAAAGAGATAAACCTTATGACCATTATTGTAGGAATTTTATTTCTGCTTAAATTAATATTGTCATAGATAACAGCAACGCTAAGAAATCTCATTTCAAAAAATGTTAAAAAGCCCCTGTTTTCTGCAGGGGTTTTTATATTGAGCTTCTTGTAAAAATTTTTTTAGAAATTCAAAATGATTTTAAAAATCATATAATATTAGAATTAATTATGAATATGAGGAATACTGTTTAATTTTTTCTGCATCTTCAATTGCATCTTGTAATTCATTTTCTTCAAATACATCTTGTTCATCAAAAAAATCTACAACTTTCTTCATTTCATTAATAATCAGCTCATCATCACCATTAAAATCACACATTTTATACAGACGCCGGAATAATGGCTTAAGGAAATGCCGCTTCTTTTCTTCACTTTTTTCTAAATTAGTCTCATTTCTCTGCATCATCACTGTAACAGAAGACGGCGAATTATAGGTTCCAATTTCATGAAATCCGAACTTTTTATACATTTTGATTGTTTTCGTATCAGAGGTAAACACATCAATAACTACTTCCTCTACACCTTGAGCCCTGCCATACAGAAACA
>JAIPFU010000091.1 GCA_021736505.1 Spirochaetia bacterium
CTGCAATAATTGCAGCTCTGTCAATGGCTCCAAGCAGCTTTCCCTGATCATCAATAACAGCAATAGGATGTTTTGTACTCAAAGCCGTACCCAGAAGATCAGAAATTGCCGTATCCGGAGAAGTGGTATATATATCTTCTCTGATTGCTGAAAAGATATCTCTTTCCTTGCGTTTATTCATTTTGGCAACTGCTTCTATTTCTGCGATTCCCAGTAGTTTACGCTGACTGTCGGTAACCATGATGCTGGAAACTCGATTCTTATCCATAATCCTTAATGCAGAGCCGCATCCTTCTCTGGGAGTAGTGATTGATGGGTAATGATGCATGATTGAAGATGCAGTGATAACTTTCGTTCGATCAACATTTTGAACAAATGCTTTTACATAATCATCAGCAGGGCTGCCGAGAATCTCCTCGGGACTTCCAATCTGGCGTACTCGGCCTTCTGGTCCAAGAATAACGATTCTGTCTCCCAATGTCAGAGCTTCATCCAGGTCATGGGTAATGAAAACGATAGTTTTGTGCATTTTGGCCTGAATCTCTAAAAGTTCATCCTGCATCTGGGTTCTGATAAGCGGATCTAAAGCACTGAATGCTTCGTCCATGAGCAGGATTTCAGGATCGTTGGCTAAAGCTCTGGCAAGACCGACACGCTGCTGCATACCGCCTGAAAGCTCATGAGGCATGCTTTGTTCAAAACCTTTAAGGCCCACCAGTTCAATAGCCTGCATGGCTTTTTCACGGCGTTCCTCTTTTTCCATTCCGCTGACTTCTAATCCAAATTCGACATTGTTTATGATATTACGCTGCGGTAGTAGCCCGAAATGTTGAAAAACCATCGACATTTTATATCGGCGGATATCTCGAAGCTCCTCACTCCCCATTTTCATGATATCCTTGCCGTCAATGAGAATCTCTCCTCTAGTAGGATCAATAAGACGGTTCAGGCAACGAATCATTGTTGATTTACCGCTGCCCGATAATCCCATAACAACAAATGTCTCTTTCTTCTCAATTGAAAAGGATGCCCCATTGATTGCTACAGTGCAGCCTGTCTCTTTAAGAATTTCTTCCTTCGATTTCCCTTTATCCAAAAGAGCCATGGCGCGCTTCTTATTGGGACCGAAGATTTTATCAAGGTTTTTTATGGTAATCATAGCCATATGTATCTCTCTCTCCTCGAATTAATCTATTTACTTAGTGATTTACTATCACATGTTTTTATTTACCAACAATTTTTTCATTGGCAATACTTCAATATCTAATACTTCTGTATCCTTAATACAAACCCTTAATATATACATGCTGAAAACTACATGAATTACAGCAGGATTGTCAGCAATGGTAAAGGGCGCATATTTGCTGTAAGTGCTATAAGCATTCTTTTGATGCAATGAATATATAAAATACATAGCTCACCAGCATGCATTCTGTTTCTGTATATGCATAATACAGTTTGCAACAATTCTGCAGGCGTTAAAGCAGTTTTTATATTCATTTTTTGCATGTATCAACATTATGCTGTTTCGCAATGACTACAATATGGCTATCATAATCAAATGAATCGGTATTGAACCTTTAAGCAGTTTCAGGAATTCTCAATTAGGTATGCATGTGAAGTACATACCTGAGAATCTCGCTTGCCAAATGCTTTTTCAGCTTACGAAATAGTGAACGTCTTTAAACGTACGCAGCAAATACTTTTAGTAAGCTAACAAAAAAATAAATAAAAGTCAAATGGTTGGGCTTGTTAAATTATTTGGTAAAATTTAAAAAGTGGTTAAAACAGTGCATAAGACAGCTTTTTTTAGGATTTTACTGGAATAAATTTTTTTCTAAGCAGAAAAAATATTCAATAGAATGGTGTGATATATTTTGCTTTTTCTGAGACTACGAAATCTTCGATAATTAGTTATCTAATAAAAGAATTAAGGATAATCAGTATCTCTGTGATAGTGCTCAGAAAAAATTCTGATACAGCTTCAAGACTCTGATACAGCTTCAAGACATTAACTTGAAGCCATTTTTGAGGTAAGATTCTTAAGATCCTGCTGAGCCTTTCTGATAAAAAGCTTATGAAATGAATGAATGCTTGAACAAATCTATAAGCTGATGACGGTCATCGGCACCAGCTTTGTCAAAAATTTTTCTGATATGTGTTTTAACGGTATGAACAGTAATCCCAAGGGATGCGGCAATTTCCTGATTACTTCCATAACTAGTACAGAGTTCCCTTAAAACCTCAATTTCTCTGGGTGTTAATCCAATCTCTTCAGGATCAAGGGTCTTCCCGCTTACCTCTTTCAACCTAGTCTCCATTTTTATGAGCTGTTCATGATACTGCTTAGCCAGCAAGAAGTACCGTTTTATTTCGTCCGAATAGAGAATTATGGCGATGCCGAAGAAAAAAGAGGAGAATAAAATGACAAATATGCCTCTCATATGATAACCCTCGGCGGATGCGGAATACTGAATGACTGCAGCAAAGAATATTATGAGAATAATGAGTCCCTGCTTTGTGATAATACGGTATTTCAAGCCCATAAGCCCCGTAAGCATCATCATAGGTATAATCCATTGGCTGGTATGTGTTCCAATTGTTGAAAGGGTGGTGATTACAAGAAGCACGGTGAACTGCGTCAGCGTGTTAAGCCGCATCATATCAACCGTCCAGCGTTTCTTCAGCATTCGCATGCTGATTTTTTCCCTATTGATAGTAGAAAGCAGAATAAGCAGAAGACCTATAGCAGCTGTAGGATAATTCCACCAGGAGTATGAGGCGCTGTCTGTGTCGGTACCGCTGAATACAGCTATAAAATTCATCACTGCTGATAAAATACCAATACTGCCGAATATGATACCGACATAATTATGAGTTTGTTTTTTCACAGATTAATCCTCCCAATACGTTTTTTCGTACTCTTTTCTCTCAATAAATGGACTGAACACAGCGGTATTTTCTTCAAAAACAGCAGCTGTCTCGCGGTACAAGCTGTTGAAATCCCACTTCCCTGAGTTCAGGGGATTGTATTTGTTAGTTATCCTGTCACGCTCCATATCTCTCTTATAACCATTGAGCATATTCAGTGAAAGCAGTGCCAGACCTGAATGCTGGACAGCTCTATTGCCTCCGGAGTAATTGAGGAGATTCTTTAGCCGCTGCATGATATCTTTGTCATCCTCTTTGCTGTGAGAATAATACATTTTTGTCGGGAACTTAATTGAGAGTATGTAAACTGCAGCACCGCTGACTGCATCTCTTTCAGGTTGAGGGGATTCCGAAATAAATGGGATGAGAGCTATAAGCCGGGCTGTCCTGGATTTTCTCAGCTTCCTTGCTTGTTCTGAGGACAGGCAGAATGCCGCAGCAGTATCAGCTGACAATTTTTCCCAAATTTTATCAAATTGTTCCGGTGTTAATCCCATGCTCCTTCCTTTCAGGTATATTTTTTGATACTTCTACTTCTTTAATGAAATTCTGTGAAAAACAGCTTGATGTAAAAAATTCTTGCAGAAATACAGAAACCTTCATTAATGGGGAGATAATTTGTTTCTTTGAGAAATCCCTGTATAATTATTAGTATAAAAAAAAGATAAAATCAAGCTCATGCCCCTGCTTAAGGAATGAAGTCTTTAGGTATGTATTTCATTAGTTATGCGATTTGCCAGTTTTCATCCGCTGTAAAAAAAGAAAAATCTGGAATGGAAAATTCTTTAAAATATGATACACTGACTACTGTCAATTTATGCTGCATGATATACTGCAGATGAATTGCAGTTGAAGCTGATATTATGAGATGTATCTGCTAAGGTAAAAGGCATAACCGGAAAGCAGATACAGGAAAAAAGATGAGAATGATAGAAGCTGAAACAGAAATACCTTTCTCTTTCATGAAAGTCTTATTTCACTTTTTTTACCATGAGGATAGTGAATAATGAAAAATATAGTAAAGAAAACCTGCAGCTTGTTTACCGGAATAGTTTTTAGTAAAACTTTAGTTTTACTGCTCATTCCTTTTATTTTCTCCGGATGTGCAGCTTCCGTTGCCCTGGATGTATTACATCCCGCAGAAGTGAACATGTCTCAATACCGGACAATAGGAGTGTATGAGTTTTCAGAATATGAATCCTCGAAGTTTTCAAACAGCGGATATATCCTTTTTAATCTTCTACTAGGGAATAGTGTACATACCGGTTATTCCAATTCCTTAGCTTCTGAAGTGGCGGACTATGTAACAGATATTGTTACTGACGGTCTTGAAGAGACTGACTATTTTCGCGTCATATCACCAGGGCAGCTTAAACAAGTCTTTCGCTCACAAAGGGAGACAATCTATCAGGGACAGCTTTTAAAAGACCAGTTCGGTATAAAAGCTCTCATTATCGGTGCAGTTGAAGATATGGATTTTGATGAATATACTGTTGAAGAAACAGAAGGGATCTGGGATGCTGAAACTGAAGAGTATGTGGAAACGGATGTAGAGTATTTCGTACAGGAGGCTGAACTGACGGTAAGCTACAGTGTGGCTGCAGTGGAAGATGGGAAAATCCTTGCTTCAAAAAGATTAAGCGGTGAGAAGAGACGCAGAACAGCTCTTCCTTTGGATGAAGAAGAGAAAGAGCATTTTAACGCCCCCTCGCTCTTCTCATTATATCGTGAAATTTCCAATGAATTTGTACCAGAAATACAGAATCAGCTTGCTCCGAGATTCGAACGTGAATACAGAACTTTAGAAAAAGATAAAGACAAAAATCCTGAAATGGATGCCGCAGAAGAGTTAGTCAAGAATAATCAGTACCAGAAGGCCTTGGATATCTATACTCAAGTATGGTATAAGAACGGGAACTTCGCAGCTGGATATAATGCTGCAATCATGTATGAAGTAATGGGAAGCATGGATGATGCTGTAGCTATGATGAAGGAAGTATATACTGAAACACAAGAGCGCAAGGCTTATTCTGCGTACAACCGGCTGGTGCGGAGACGTGAAGAATACAATAAAGCCCGGGAACAAATGGACTTATAGGTTTTTACGAATCAATTTCTGAATGAGAAATCTGAATAGGAAATCTGAATAGAAAAATGGTATACGGTTGCTTAAGCTTGCTGATTTTTTCGCAGAATACTTCATCAGGTTGCTCTATCGATCAATAAAGGAATTATGTTCATGGGACATTTACTGGAACGGTATCTGGAAATGGAATTTAGTGATGACCAGATAAAAGGGTATCTTCATCATTTTGCATATTTTACGATTTTTTCACTACTGCTTACAATCTTCAATACGCAGCTTGTAGATATTCAGAGCCCATGGTGGTTGTGGATTGTCTTTTTTTGGGGAATTGCTGTTCTCGTGCATTTTTTTCTAATTATTAAGAATGCACAGAAAAGACATTTACAGAAGACTATGAGTAGAGACGGAGGCAGCGAAGTCGAAGTCAGCGAAGAGGAAAAAATTGATACACTTCCATCCGAAGAAACTCCATCCGACGAAGCTCCAACCGACGAAGCTCCAACCGACGAAGAAAGAAAAGATGCGGATAATGCGCAAAAAAACAGAACCAAACCCAGCAGGGAGAAGAATTCGTGAAACATAGAAGCAATTATATCATGCTGGCTGCGGCAGGTTTTGCCCTTCTTGTAGTTTTCTATTCAGGAATAAATCTCATAAATTATCGGAAGAATATAAATGTGGAAGAAACTCGGGTTAAGGGGATTCTGGCTCCCTGGCAGTATGACAGAGATGCTGAAAAGCAGCATGCAGCAGGATCAGAGCAGTTCAGCGGAGATGGACTGAAAAGAGTTTATATTGATATTGTTGATGCAGAAGTAATCGTTGAACGCTGGGACAGTTCTGAATACAGAATAGAATATGATATGACTTCAATAGATCAAGAATTCCATGAAGATGTATTTGCCCGTATTTATCAGGATTCTGAAACTCTCTATGTTAAAACCCAAATACGCCCGAACAGCAATTATAAGGGAAATATGATGTACCACGTATATATCCCAGAACCCCTGTCTCTTGCGGTAATCGGAGCAAGCAGTGATATTGAGCTAGTAAATATATCTGAAAAAACTCGAGTAACCGCGGAATCTATATCCGGGACCATCAGCCTTCAAGGTTCCTCCAGTGCTGATCTCAGTACTGTAAGTGGTAATATTGATTTTGCTGTCTTCAGTGGAGGCCGAATAAAAGCCAGGAGTTCTTCCGGTACTATTGGGGCTCTTTTACAAGAATCTGATGCTTCCGAAGGCCAATTAAATGGAAGTATGGAACTTTCAACTGATAGGGGGGCAATTTCTTTAGACCTGCCTGACGATATTGAAGCAGATTTTGATATTCACTCTGAAAATGGTGTTGTTGATACTGAATTTTCTGATTTTACTCTGAAAGAAGAAATTAAAAACCACTTTATTGGAACCCGCGGTGAAGGAACGTATAATCTTAAAATTACGACGCAATCCGGCCGGATAAACATCTTTTAATACGTATTCCCTCAAAAAGCTACATAGCGCTTTCTTCCTGACAAAACCTATCATATACTCCGTGATACACAGATAAAGATTCTCTGAAAGAACTATTGTAAGTACAAAACATGCATCAAATCGCTTATGATAGCTAATAATAGCTTATGATAAACGCACTGCTTGAGAAAAAATTACGTAAAAGTTCAGTGAAACTGTAAAAAAATGCGTATCTCCAAGTTTTGTAATATATCTTAAGCATAGAATTGAATCAGAGTTTATGAATAATTAATTACAAGCAATACAAAGAGTTAAAACTCCCTTATCCTATTGACCATATCAGAAGAAATACGTAAAATTGCTGAAATATACAATTATTAGCAAATTTATTGTATATTTATACAGTTTTAAGGGGATATATATGCAGCAGATTTCACAGAAAATGAGAAACCTTGCGGGTGTTCATCAAAGCAGAGGTCTTTATGATCCCAGATTCGAGCATGACAGCTGCGGTGTGG
>JAIPFU010000092.1 GCA_021736505.1 Spirochaetia bacterium
TCCTTTGCTAGAGAACTGATCGTTCTATTTTCCGGATCCAATAACTTTTTTACCATGCCTTTCTTGTAGCTTAAACTGTACTGCATTGTTGAACTCCTTTTTCTCAATTAAGTGGTTCAACTATTGTGACACATAGGGCACCCTATATAACCCAACTAACTAACCAACTAACCAACTACCCAACAAATAAACAACCAACAAACAAATTCAAAAAAAAATGAAGCATAAGGCCATGCACTATTTAACTTTATGCAGGATTTCTGTATATTTATGCAAAAGAAGAGGGGCAGGCAATGAGTACTGAAAAGCAGCGGGCTGCCCAAAAAGCGGTAGAATATGTGCATAAAATAAACGCATAAACAGGAAGGACATGTATGGATAGGAATGATTTGAAAAAAACTGCAGAACTGGCGATGCTTCACGTGAGTGACGAGGAATTGGATATCCTTGCCGGGGAAGTAGAAAATGTTCTGGAGTACATGAACAGAATGGATGAAGTTGATGTCAGCGCCGTTGAGCCTACTGCCCACGCCATGAAGGAGCAGCGGGAACTTCGGGAGGATCAGGTGTACGAATCGTCAGAACAGCGGGAGGCCCTGCTTGAGGAGGCGCCGGATCGGGAAGGAGATCACATCCGAATCCCGAATGTTCTGTAGTACCCATGTACTGCACTGCTACTGCACTGCAAACAGTATGAAACGAAGCATGTACAAAGTGTACGAAAAATTGAGGTTTTATATATATGATGATGAAGCACTGGAAAAGAAGTACCGCAGCTGAATCGGTTCGAAAAACGTATCAGCAGCAGCTTCAGAAAACTGATCAGGACTTAGCTGCCCTACTGGAGATTCATGTCGAGCAGGGATACAAATTAGCTCATCAAGCTGATGGTGAACTCGCGGGGCTGCCCTTTGCGGTAAAAGATAATATAGCTGTAGAAGGATTCTCCTATACCTGCGCTTCAAAGATTCTGGAAGGACTGAAATCACCCTATACGGCGACGGCTGTGGAACGGCTGCTGCAGGCCGGAGCGGTTCCTGTGGCAAAGGCAAATCTGGATGAGTTCGGCATGGGCTCCTCCACCGAAAACTCTGCATACCGCAGTACAGTTAATCCATGGAATCGGAACAGGGTTCCGGGGGGCTCCAGCGGGGGATCGGCAGCAGCCGCAGCTGCGGGGATGGTTCCGTTTGCCTTGGGAAGTGATACCGGCGGATCCGTGCGGCAGCCGGCGGCCTTCTGCGGCATCTACGGACTGAAACCAACCTATGGCACCGTTTCTAGGTATGGCCTTGCTGCCTATGCCTCCTCCCTGGAGACCATCGGCGTGCTCTCCCCTGACCTCGAACTGACCCGGAAGGTGTATGACTGCATAAGGGGAGGAGATTTCAGGGATCAGACATCCATGGATATCCCGGAGGACCCGAAAAAAATACCGCAGTCGGCAGAAAAAACTGAGGGCAGCTATACCCTGGGAGTTCTGAAGGGTGAACTCGGCCTTGATCCGGCGGTGCAGCAGAATTATGAACGCACAAAAGCGGCGGTGCAGTCCCTAGGCTGGCAGCTGAAAGAGATTGAAATTCCCATGCTTGAGTATGCCATGCCCGCCTACTATACCATCGCCATGGCGGAGGCCAGTGCAAACCTTGCCAGGTATACGGGCATTCGATATGGATTTCGGGACACAACGGCTCAGGATCCGGAAGAGCTGGTACGGATGACTCGGACAAAGGGCTTCGGGCCGGAAGTGAAGCTCCGCATACTTATTGGAACCTATGTCCTGCGGTCGGGATTTCAGGATCGCTACTATATCCGAGCGCAGAAAATTCGCAGCCTGCTTCAGCAGGAGCTGGCGGAACATTTCAGCCGCTGCGACCTGATCATGATGCCGGTTTTTCCCACCCAGGCCTTTCCATTGGGTGATTCAGGTTTGATTCCGATTCAGCAGAAAGTTGCTGACCGATTTACCCTCACCGCAAATTTAGCAGCAATTCCGGCCTTGAGTATCCCTACCGGCATCGATGAAGGGCTGCCGTCGGCAGTACAGTTCATGGCACCCGCCTTTGGAGAGAAGAGACTCTTTGATGCGGCGGCGCGGGTCGCAAAGGTGCTCCCTCCACCGGAAATACCCCGCCAGTTCTCCCTGGAGCAGCTTATACAGGAGGCCGCAGATGTTTGATACATTTATAGGACTGGAAATCCACATACAGCTGAAAACCGCATCTAAAGTATTCTGCAGTTGTGGAACCGCTTTCGGAGATGATCCTAATACCCATGTCTGCCCAGTCTGCCTGGGCTATCCCGGCGTGCTGCCCTCACTGAATCATGAAGCTGTACGCTTCTCCTATATGGTAGGGAAAGCTCTCTCATGCAGCCTTGCTGACCGTATGCTCTTTGATCGGAAAAACTATTTCTACCCTGATATGACCAAAAACTACCAGATATCCCAGTTCCATGAGCCCGTGGGTGTGAACGGAAGCTTTAGCTATGAGGCTGACGGGGAGGTGAAAACGGCCCGTATCCATGACATCCATCTGGAAGAGGATGCCGGGAAGATGATTCACTCCTCCGCAAGCTCCCTACTGGACTATAATCGGGCGGGATCAAGCCTGCTGGAGATTGTCACGGAACCGGATCTGCGTACACCCGCGGAGGCGGAGTATTTTCTCCGAGAGTTTCGTAGGATGGTGCGGTATCTCGGTGTCTGCGACGGGAATATGGAGGAGGGCTCACTTCGCTGCGATGCCAACGTCTCGGTAAATTTTTCCGGAAAAGGACTGGGCACCAAGGTGGAGATCAAGAATATGAACTCCTCCCGCTTTGTCCGAAAGGCCCTGAGCTACGAAATTAAACGGCAGCGGAAAATGATGAAACTCAAGCGCCCCATTATCCAGGAAACCCGCCTCTGGGATGAGAAACATAACAAAACACTGGGGATGCGGTCCAAAGAGGAAGCCCACGATTATCGCTATTTTCCTGAACCGGACTTGCCGCCATTTGTGCCCGGCAAGGCATTCATGGAATCTGTTGATGCAGAGATGTGCGAGCTTCCACTCGACAGGAAGGAGCGCTTCATCTCGCAGTACGGACTTCGGCGCGATTTGGCGGATTTTATCACCGGTGAAAGGGAGCGGGCGGACTGGTTTGAGGCTGCAGCAGCGGAACATGCGGACATCCAGGCCTGTGCCACCTGGATGAAAGGGGAACTGACGAAAATTCTAACAAATAATTCACTCTCATTTTCTGTAAGCCCCTTGACTCCGAAGCGCTTTTCCATACTATTAAAGGCTATTGATGCAGGAAGCATAAGCGCTCAACAGGCAAAAAAGGTAGCGGAGACGGTGATTACCGAGAATGCTGAACCTGAAGACATCATCAGCCGCAGCGGGTTTGATCAGTCCGCAAGCAGGAACAGGGAAGCCCTGGCCGAAATTGTTGCGGAAATTGCTGCCGAAAACCCCGATACCCTTAAGCAGATTCGGGACGGAAACCAGAAGGCCGTAGGTTTTCTCATGGGACAGGTAATGAAGCGCACCAGCGGCGCAGCTGATCCCGGCGCAGCCCGAAACATGATAATGGAACAAGTAAAAACTCAAAATTAACAGCTTGTGAGCGCATTACAAAGCTTTGTACCATCATAAAGAATTAAGAATAAAGAATTAAGAATAAAGAATTAAGAATTAATAATTAAGAATTAAGAATAAAGAATTAGGAGAACGTATGAGATTATTGAGAACCCATACCTGCGGAGAACTGCGGAAAGAACATCTAGGAGAAACAGTTGTCCTCAACGGCTGGGCGGCGAGTTACCGGGACCACGGCGGAGTGATCTTCATAGATCTCTACGACCGCTGGGGCATCACCCAAATTGTCTTTGACCCGACCTATGCACCGGAAATCCACAAGATTGCCCACCACATCCGCAATCAGTACGTCATTGCCGTACAGGGAGAGGTAAAACATCGTCCTGAAGGTATGGACAATCCCAATTTGCCCACTGGGCATGTTGATGTCTACGTCAAGGATTTTGAGCTGCTGAATAAGTCTCAGACGCCTCCCTTTGACGTTCTGCATAACACCGATGTCCATGCGGAAACCCGACTCAAGCACAGGTATCTCGATCTCCGTAATCCCAAACTCCAGAATAATATCATCTTCCGCAGTAAGGCGGCCAATGTCATACGAAACTATCTGCTGGACCAGCAGTTCGTCGAAATAGAAACGCCGGTGCTCGGGCGGTCCACCCCTGAAGGCGCCAGAGACTATTTGGTTCCAAGCAGGGTGAACCCCGGTAAGTTCTATGCCCTTCCCCAGAGCCCCCAGCTCTACAAGCAGTCACTCATGGTCTCAGGATTCGAGCGCTATTTTCAGGTAGCCAAGTGTTTCCGCGACGAAGATTTACGGGCGGACCGCCAGCCGGAATTCACCCAGGTGGATATGGAAATGTCCTTTATCAACCGGGACTCCATTATCTCCATCATGGAGGGACTCTTTAAGCGCCTCATGAAGGAGACTAAGGGAGTTGATATACAGACTCCTTTTCAGCAGATCTCCTATCAGGAATCCATGCTCCGTTTCGGAACCGATGCCCCGGATATGCGCTACGGATTGGAAATAACTGATATTACCGATATTTTCAGCAATACCGAGTTCGGCGTCTTCAAACAGGCTATTGCAAAAGGCGGCGTTGTCAGAGCTATAAACCTGAAAGGCGTAGGCGCAAAACTCACCCGGAAGGATCTGGACGGCATGACCCCCATGGTGAAACCCCTTCGCGGCAAAGGCGTTGCATGGATCCGCATGGGCGAAGATGGGCCTCAATCTCCGATAATTAAGTTCTTCTCCCAGGAGGAGTCTGAAGGGCTGTATCAACGGATGAATGCAGAGACCGGCGATGTAGTTATTTTTCTGGCGGATGAGGAGAAAATTGTCACCCAGTGTCTGGCAGCCCTGCGGAGCCACTTTGCTAAACGTCTTGGGCTGGTGCATGCCGATGAGTATGCCTTTGTCTGGGTGGTGGATTTTCCGCTCTTTGAGAAAGATGATGACGGCAGCCCGGCTCCCATGCATCATCCCTTCACAGCCCCGAGGCCGGAGGATATTCCCCTGCTGGAGGAGGGCGGCGAAGCCCTGTTTCAGGCAAAATCTGATGCCTACGATATCGTCCTCAACGGCAGTGAAATCGGCGGCGGAAGCATCCGTATCCATGATCATCACCTGCAGCAGACAATTTTTGAGACTCTGGGTATTGGTGAAGATGAGGCCAGGGAGAAGTTCGGCTTCCTTCTTGATGCACTGCAGTACGGCGCGCCTCCCCACGGCGGTATTGCCCTGGGACTGGACCGCATTATCATGCTGCTGCTTGGAACGGATTCCATACGGGACGTCATTGCCTTTCCAAAGACCCAGAAGGCAACCTGCCTCATGACCGGAGCTCCCGGTGAAGTAGATGAAGACCAGCTCGATGAGCTGAACATCGATGTTTTTATGCTGGATGACGAAGACCTGGATTAAGGTCTTGTTTGAGACATGGTCTAAGAGGCATGGAGTAAGGTGATCGAACATGCTGTACTTGCCGAACTTTTGGCAAGTATATGCACGTTGATTTACTAGTTTTAACAAAAAACGAATTAGATGCATTCTGCAAATAATTGAAATTTACTGCGTATTTCGGGCGTGTTCCGGAATATTTACTGATGCATCCGCTTTCCCTTTATCAAAGCTGATTACTTTTACAGCAGCTCTTCTCGTTTGACCCAGGAACTGCGTGCCCGGCAGACTGTTTCTTGTTTGTTTTCCTTCTTGTTCTCTCTGACCACCTCATGGATATACCAGTCCGGGTCCTTAGGGTCAGGCTGTGTTACTACCTCCAGCTCATCTTCCTCCCGGGTTTCATGGAGAAAAATTATTTCGAACTCCTTTGGGACCTTGGCCTTCCGGAAATCCGTATCAAAGCAGGAGAGAATCCATTCCACATAGGCGCAGTTTGTGATGTGCCCGTTTATGTCGGTGTGGCGGTACTCCAGGGAGGGGCTGTAACGCCGAATGTTTCTCTCCGCCGCAGCCTCGAGGGCGGAGACATCAACAGAATCAATCTTATCCAAAGAAAGCTCAGCGGGATCACGATCAACACCATTAGGACCAGTTCCCTCTTGCGGTGCAAAAGGCAGCCCCTTCGGACGCTCTGGTCGATTTCGTTCGATGTTGTAGACAATCCAATAAGCCTTTCCGTGAAAGACCAAATTCCCGTCATGATCTACCGCCCGCACATGCCGGGGAAAAAAGAGCTTTTCCGGTTTTGTCACCCAGCTCTGCAGTTCAATTTCCTCCGGCCATGCGGGATATCGCTCAACGGTCAGCTTCATTTTATACAGAATCCAGGTTCTGCCTTCTTTCAGGAGGTCCGGGATCGAACAGTCCTCAAGCATGCTGTGGTTGGCCCCCGCCTCCTGCATCAGCCCGCAGTAGTAGGGGAGCGTAGCCTGGTAATTTGCGTCGGTGATGAAAGTGTGGATTTTATGTTTATCGTGATAGATGTCGTCAATAATTTTGCGGTTTTTTTCATTTTTTTTGTCAAGTTCAGTCAGTTTGTCAAATCCTTTCATGATGAATTCCTCTTCTGTTGTACGTTATTGTCGGCGCTATTGTCTCTCATTATCTGTCTTTCGGTAAAACCGGAGGAGTGATCGCCCGTATTTACGCTCATCATAGCACTCCAGCCCTCCCGCAGCAGATCTATCGGCAAGTTTTTCCTCCGCAGGATAGTGGATTACGAAGATCCCGTCATCCGCGGCTGCCCCCGAAGCGTCCACTAGGTCTATGATTTTCTGCTTTCCCGGCATGGGAAAGGGCGGATCCGCATAAACCACATCATACCCTCCCTTGAGCACGGCCTTTCGCATGAATGACTGTACGGACATCATATAGAGACGAATTTCTGAGTCCACAAAGGAAATATTTTTTCGGAG
>JAIPFU010000093.1 GCA_021736505.1 Spirochaetia bacterium
CATGGGTGTTTTGGGAATTGTTTTTTTCGTGCTTTTCATTATTATCTCTATTTTCCTCATCTTTCTAGTTGTTATACAAAATGAAAATGCCCAAGGGCTTGGCGGTATCTTCGGAGGAACCAGTGATACAACATTTGGTTCAAATTCTGGTAATATACTTACAAAAATTACCTATATTGCTGCAGGTGCCTTTCTTGTATTATCTTTCGTATTTGCATTGATGAACAGAACTCCTGAAGATAGCGGTCTTCTTGCGGATGCTCAGAATCAACAGCTTACTGAAAATCAGGAATGGTGGAATGAACCTGCAGAATCAGAAGACACTGAAAATAATGAAAGTACAGAAGAAGATACAGAAAAAATTGAGTAATTCTGAATGCCTTAGTTGTAAATTGTATGTATAAGTATTTTTTTATGCATATTAGTTTAAACGGGTATATTAACTTAAAAGAGGTGCTATGCGTGTTGCAGTAGTCTATTGTAAAACCAATAAAAACTCTAAATTAGAAGAAATCTCATCATCTCTTTCTAAGGGTATACAAGAACAAGGACATCAGGTAGATCTTATTGATATTACAACAGACGGTGATAAAAAATTGACTTTCTATGAATATCTGGCCATTGGTACTGAATCTACTAATACATGGGGTGGTAAAATACCGGATTCATTCCGTTTCTATCTGAGACAATCCGGATCAATAGGTGGAAAAAAAACATTTGCTTTTACCATAAAGAAAGGGATTCGAAAAAACAAAACCTTAACTGTTATTATGAAGGCTCTTGAGCAGGAAGGTCTATTTTTAAAATATTCTGAAGTTCTTTCAAGTAAAGCTGAGGCACAGGAAATTGGGAAAAGACTTCACATAAAATAATTTCATGTTACCTAAGCTTGGAAATTGTGTTTACATTTACATGGCGAATGTTTGTATTTTCATTAAAACAGAGAATTTATAGATAAAAGGAAAATATCATGCCTCTATATAAAAATAAAAAACAGAAAATTATCAGTGTATTATTCATATTATTATCTTTCTGCAGTCTTAGTTTGTTTGCACAAGATAATATTATGATGGAACCGGCAGCGGTTGTTAATTTAAATAAACCAAAGATGATTTCCAAAGAAGAAGTTAACAATACTTTTGATGAGTATGTCGCCTCCAGAAAACAGCAGAACGCTGAAATAACTAATGATAAATCAGATATTCTAGATGTACTTATTGAAAATGAACTTCTCATTCAAGGAGCTGACAGGGCTGGAATTACAGTTAGTGAAAACGAAATTAATACTGTATATAAGCAGCAGAAAGACTCAGTATCTCAACAGTTGGGTAATGAAGTTAGTGATGAACAGTTTGCCGCAATTTTATCAAATTACTACAATAAAACTATAAACGATTTCAAAAATGAGATACGAGATAAACTACGTGTTGAAAAATATATTAGAAACGAGAAAAAAGATGTTCTCAATTCTATTGAAGCACCAGCAAAATCAGAAGTTGAGTCCTTTTATAAAGAGAATGCTTCATCCTTTACCAATCCTGAATATATACGCTTGAAACATATTTATGTGGATACAAGAGGAGGAAACAAGGAAGAAGCATATAGTAAACTAGAAGATGCTCGGAGAAAACTTGCTTACGGAAATAAATCTTTTGATGAATTAGCGATGGAGATATCCGATGACCAGTCTACAAAGTTTAACGGCGGTGATTTAGGCTGGCTTGCAATAAATGATGAAAATAACAGAAAAGTACTGGGTTCAGATTTTTATAAAACAGTTTTTTCTTTGGAAGTTGATAAATTATCAAAAATTATTGAATCTAATGCTGGATATCACCTGGTAAAAGTAGTAGACCGCCGTGAGCCGAAATTATTAAAGCTTTATGATAAAGTTTCACCAGATCAAGATACAACTGTGTATCAATATATTTCAAGAAATTTGTTCAACAGAAAACAGGCCGCTGTATACCAGAATGCGCTTGATGACTTGGTCGAAAAGCTTCGTAAAGAAGCAGATATTGAAATACTCATGGACTTTGAGTAGTTTTGCTAATATATATGAGATTTAATACATGAAAAATAGGCACCAGTCACGTGTTCTTGTTGTGCAGGCTCTCTACGCTCACACAATAAAACAACGGTCAAATATTAAGATGCTTCTGAGCGATATGTTTGACTGGCTCTCACCTGAAGAAAAAGAGAAATACAGTGGGCTAACCTTAGATTATGCTATCCTTCTTTTTCAGGGTGTTATAGAAAAAAAAACTGAATTGGACACTATTATTAAGAAACATCTCAAGGGATGGACATTTTCTCGCTTATCCGTAATTGATATATCCATTCTGCGCTTAGGCGTTTATTCACTTTACTATCTTAAAGAAACTCCTCCTAATGTTGTAATCAATGAATCGGTAATTCTTTCTAAGGAGTTTTCCGGTTCACATTCTTATGGTTTTATTAATGGAATTCTGGATGCCATTAACAAACAAAACCTTACAGATGAAGTAAAACAATAATTTACTTGTGGACGTTTTATACTTTAATTTTTATTTTTAATTTATAAATGACAATTATAAAAACTTTTGTGAATTCATAAGTTTTCATCTTAGAAAGAATGATTTGGATACAAAATTTAAAATAAAAAGTGAAGGAGCTAAAAGCTATGAGTACAAAAAAAGAG
Organism: Spirochaetia bacterium; assembly: GCA_021736505.1. The sequence goes on from JAIPFU010000093.1 coordinate 2,681, forward strand.
ACCCTGCTGAAAACACTTGTATTTGTTTTCGGCGGAATTATTATTGGTTTTATCATAAGTGTTGTAATGTTCGATCCTTTTACAAGAGGAGAAATTGAAGGCACTAGGACAAATCCACAAACTGTGCAGAGCAATGCTGATGTCAATTACGGTAGTACTATAAATACCAACTCCCAATATAACCCGCAAACAAATTCTGTTCTTGCAGCTAATAGAAAATTGGAAGATTTCGATACATTTCTCGGCGGAGGTGCTATAGCACTTCAAGAGCGCTTTAACAAAGTAGTTGAAACAGTTCTGCCTTCAGTTGTGGAACTTCAGATAACAGAAAAAAGCACGCAGACATTGCCTCGTAATTATGACTTCTTTCCATGGTTTTTTGGAACCCCAGATCAGCAGACTCCAGATGAGGAGTATGAAACCAATTCACTTGGTTCAGGTGTAATCTTCAAGAGAGAAAATAATATGTATTATGTTTTAACCAACAATCATGTTGCGGGGAAAGCTGATAAGATAGATATTGTAATGAATGACCAGAGTACCTACGAAGCCAATTTAGTTGGTTCGAATGAACGCAGGGATTTGGCAGTTGTTTCATTTACTTCCGAAAAAAACTTTCCAGTGGCAAGATTTGGAAATTCTGACAATTTGAAAATTGGTGACTGGGTACTTGCTATGGGCAGTCCTTACGGTTATATATCCAGCGTCACAGCTGGGATCGTAAGTGCTGTGGGCCGTTCTGGTCAGCAAGTTAATAATATTAATGATTTTATACAGACTGATGCATCAATTAATCAAGGTAATTCCGGTGGCCCGCTTGTTAACCTTAATGGAGAAGTTATTGGTATAAATACGTGGATTGCAGCACCATCAGGCGGGAATATCGGTTTAGGTTTTTCCATCCCAATTAACAATGCTAAAAAGATAGTTGACGAGCTGATTGAATTCGGATCAGTAATGGATGGCTGGCTTGGAGTTTCCATGCTGAATGTAGAGGATCTTCCTGAATCATACAGTGAAGTGTTTACACAGAAGGATGGAGTTTTTGTTGCCAATATTTTCACCAATTCTCCGGCTTATAAAGGCGGATTGCGGTCCGGCGATATCATAACACATTTTGATGGAAAAGAAGTTAAGCAAAGTGATGAATTTTCCCGATATATCAGCGATGCAGATATTAATGTAAAACATGAAGTAACAGCTTTAAGAAATGATGAAGAGGAAACCTTCTTTATTAATCTAGATGTGAGAAAACCTGAAGAGGATATACAGACAATGTATTCATATCTATGGCCTGGGGTTCTTCCGCTTCCGCTTACCGATGAGATCCGTTCAGAACTTGATATTAAAAAGTCACAGGAAGGAGTTGCAATATATTTTATGGGTGACACTGTTGGAACAAAGTTGTATACTTCCGGATTAAGGAATCTTGATATTGTAACAAAAATAAATGATGAAGAGATCAATTCTGTTCAGGATTTCTATGCTGCTGTTAATGATGAAAATGCAGATAAATTTACTTTTGAATTTATAAGAGACGGATATGAATACTTTGTTGGGGTTGTACGTTAATGAATAAAGAGTTTCTGAGTCCTGAGTTTATCCGAAATAATGCCTTGAAAATGGCATATGAGATCCATACCCGTGATGGATTTGTTCCTGATATTATATATACTTCATTGCGGGGTGGAGCTTATTTAGCAAATGTATTCAGTGAATATTTTAAAATTATTAAGCATGATAAAGAACGGCCGGTTTTATACGCAGCTGTGGTTGCTCGTTCCTATTCGGATATCAGGAGTCAGACTCAGGTAATGATTGACGGTTGGACATATGATCCAAAACATTTGAGACCAGGCGATAAGGTTCTCCTGGTTGATGATATTTTCGATACCGGACAGACTGTAAATTATTTAGCTGATGTGATTATGGCCAATGGTATTGACAGGAAAGACCTTAAAATTGCAGTACATGATTATAAAGTTGCAAAGTATAAAGGTGAGTTGCTCCCCTTTCAACCGGATTATTACAGTAGGAAGCATGTTCTGGAAACGCCGGAGGATGATGTTTGGATACATTATCTTAATCATGAATTTGTGGGACTCACAAATGAAGAAATTGACAAGAACTACGATGATGTCGAGGTAAAAAAGATACTGAAAGAAACTCACAGGTGATTATTTGCTTTAGTTAAACAGAAAAGTAACGAAAATATATATGTTTATGACTGCGATTAAAAAAGTGGACTTTAATAAGTCCACTTTTTTAATTCATAGATATCACACAGAGAGTAGTAAAGCTGAAAACTTAGAACTGAGCAGGTTCATCTGTACCATTTACATCGTAGCTCAGAATCCAGTTCCCATTTACAGAAATATATAAAGTATTACTAGTATTATAAAAATAGAGATCTGTTATAGAACCGTTAAAGTCAAGTTCACTGGATGAAAAACTGTCAGTATCAAGATTGTAGGTATAAACAATTCCTGTAGTGCTGCTTGATGAGGAGATGACTCCGGCAAAGTAAAGTTCATTTTTATCTGAGTTATAAGCCATGGGAACACGTTTATCATTCAAGAGAAAATCATCGGGATAATTTGATATTTCTGTAAAATTATTACTGCTGCCAAGTTTGAAAATTCTGTCATCTGTGGTAACATAGTAAGGATAAGAAGTATCATCTGGATTAATGAAACCGCTAATCCTATTTAGCTGAATACCGTCAGTACTACTGTCACTATCTAGAGGATCTACATCTAAATCTTCATCTATCTCACTAAAATTGCTTCCATCATATTTAAGATAAATTATTTCTGCCACTTTTTTATCACTTTCTGACCACCCGGAAATGAGGAAATTATAAGTTGGTCCGGTGGCTTTTATACCGTAAATTGAAGAAATTGAGTCAATAACTTCATCAAATGGAGTATTTAGATCATTTGGATCATTTAGAAGGAACTCATCAGAATCAAAGTTCAAGTAAAATTCATTGTCATTTTTTGCAGTTATATAAAAGAGTTTATCATCCACTGCGCCGAATTGATGAATAGGATCATTGGTACTGTTACTGCTGTTACTGCTGAAACCAGTTAAATCCATGCTATTTTCAGATGGATCATAAGCACCATCAATAATAGAGGAGCTGATATCCAGATCGTAATATATAGCATTTTCATCATCATCAGAAATATCATCTACTGACTGCCCAAACAAAGAGTTATCGGCCATAGACAATTCATTATTAAAATTTAATGGATTGTTAGTGGTTTCTTCATAAGCCGTAACAGGTACCCATTTTTCAGTATCATTAATATTATTTATATATATTTCTCCGCCAGTCTGAACTAATAAATAATCATCTCCATCACTTATTATCCCAAGAATTCTGTCGGCATTGCTTGAATAGAGATCTTTTTCTTCGGGAGTCAGTTCTTCAGCCTTAGAAATGCTCTTGAAAATGCCATCTCCATTCAAATTGCAGCCCGTAGAAATCAAAGAGAAAATAAAAATTGTCATAACGGTAATGATGATAATACTTCTTGTTATTTTCTTCATAACTGTCATATAAAAACCTAACCTTTATTCATTTGTATATTGAAGGGTAAAAGAGACCTGAAGGAAATTACCGAAAGCTGTTTGTGAAGAGCTGTCACCAAAATATATTTCAGGCATAAACCAGTAGCTTGTTTCGACGCCCAATGCCCATTTTTTTGAAACATGCCAGAGAGCCCCAGCCCTAGGTGCAAGAATCTGCCCAAAATAGACCTGATCTGTCAGATATTTATATGAATTATACACGCCCCCGATCCCAAGGCTTAAGGGAAAAGTAAAATTACCGGAACTCGGGAAGTATGACATATTGAAAAGAATCGGCACAGAAATATATCGTTCCTGATTTACTACTTTATTGAATGAATAACCGACTTCAGCTCCTAAAGCAAAATCTCTGCTGGTGAAAATATCCCATCCTATACTTCCGTATCCGCCAATATTCAGTTTATCTGTAGAATTGGGGAGATCTTCATCAAAAGGGAACCAGAGGAACAGCGGGAAATTCGGTCCTGCTCTGAATGAAAAA
>JAIPFU010000094.1 GCA_021736505.1 Spirochaetia bacterium
TGGAATATCTCACCATGCCCGCGGACATGCTCGATTCACTGGTTGTCTGGATGACATCCCGGGACAGTACCGTAGATATCTATGGCATTGATGTCCCCTGGACGGCACAATTCGGAAGGGCCGGCTGGGCTGTCCCCTTGAATGACCGCCTTCCCCAACTGGAAGCTGATTTTACCCCGGGAGGACTGGACACCTTCTCCTACAAAGGGCAGCGCCTGGGAGTTCCCTTCTGGAACAGCGTTACCGGTCTCTTCTACCGGAAGGACCTTCTGGAAGAGTATGGCTTCGCTCCCCCGAAGACCCTTGATGATATGACCGCTATTATTACGGAAATTCAGACCGAACAGCCGGAAATAACTGGATTTCTCTGGCCTGGCGCCCGGGAAGAGTCTCTGGTGATGTTCTACTCAACTCTGCTGCATGCTTTCGGCGGCACTTACTTGGGAGATGACGGCAGCTACCAGTTCGATTCACCAGCAAGCCGGCGAGCCGTAGAATTCATGATCAGCAGTATCGATGAAGAACTTTCTCCCCGAGCCGTGACAGGCTGGGAGCGCATGGATATGCGACCGAGATTCGTGGAAGGCAAAGCGCTCTTCTCCTGGGACAATGCGGATATCATCACCTGGCTGGACGACCCTGAACGCTCACAAGTTGCTGGTAAATGGGGGTTTATGCCCTTTCCAAGCCAGGCAAACGGGAATTCAGTCTCCATCAGCGGCGGCTTCGCCTTCTCCATCAACCCCTTCAGCAAAAACATCGATGCAGCGGTAAAGGTTATGGAAGTTATCGCCGGCAAAACCGTTCAGAAGGGCTTTGCACTAGCCTGGGGACCGGTACAGCACTATAAGGGACTTTATGATGATGCCGAAGTGCAGGAGTACAACCCCAATGCTGAAAAGCTGCAGGCCGTAACGGAGATCGCCATCAACCGGCCTCCCTCAAAGAGTTACACCGAATTATCTTCCATGCTGCAGGAAGAACTCCACGCGGCAATAACAGGATCCATCGCAGTTGACAGGGCCTTAGAGAACATGGCAGAGCGGGCGGAGATAATTGACCGGTAGAAAACTGCAGTTCAAAGCATACGAAACGAGGATAGGTCTTCTCATGATCCTTCCTGCAGCGGTCGGTCTTATTCTGTTCAACTATTATCCTCTCTTTCAGACCTTCATCTACACCTTTTTCGACCTGGATATGACCACAGACTGGCTTCATGCTGAATTTATCGGCCTGCAGAATTACCGGGATGTTATTTTCAGCCGGCAGTTTCTGCAAACCTTCGGCTTCACCCTGGGCTTCACGGCAGTTACCATAGCCTTGGACCTTACTCTAGGGATGCTCTTTGCCCTCGCGTCCTTCTACGTTATTCCGCCGCTGCGAGGAGTACTCCGCTCAATTTTGATCATCCCCTGGGCTATCCCTGAGGTCATTCAGGCTGAATTGTGGCGCTGGATGCTGAACAGCGACGCCGGCCCCATTGGAGACATTCTGGTGCGCCTTCACATCACGGAGGAGCCGCCGCTGTTTCTTGTCGACAAGTTCCTTGCCATGGGAAGTGTCGTTTTTGCCTACTCCTGGAAGGGGGCGAGCATCACGGCCTTTTTTCTCATGGGAGGGCTGGCACTAGTTCCCATACAAGTAATGGAATCGGCAAAACTTGACGGTGCACGGGCAATTCGGCGCTTTTTTTCCATTACCCTACCCATGATCCTGCCTACGGTTTTCGTGGCTCTGCTCTACCGTTTCCGATCGGCAATTCGCGTATTTGACATCATCTACGGGCTTACTGGCGGCGGCCCCGGCAGCAGCACCGACACCATGAGCTCCTTCGCCTACAAATACTACTTTCGCTTTGCCCAATTCGGAAGAGGATCAACATACGCCGCAGTCACCTTTATTTTGGTTGTTCTGGTGAGTATTTTCTACATACGCCGGGTCAGAAACAGCTTCACCTTCAAGGAGTAGCAGCATGAAAAGTCAGAACAGGGGGAATATATCACCCAACCTCAAGCGCAGAAAAGCAAAACTCCGGCACTCTGTCATCTCCATGATCATTCTTCTTATTATTTCAGTCTGGTGTCTCGCTCCGCTGGCTTGGGTAGGGATTACCTCAATCAAGCCCCAGGGCACGGAATTTCGGCTTCCCGTATCCTATTGGCCGGATAATCCCACCATGGAAAATTACCGTATCGTTACGGGAGAGCGCTTCACCATCCAGAAATCCATCATCAACAGCCTGATTGTCTCTTCAGGGGCACTCATCATCGGTCTGACCATTTCTACCTTGGCGGCCTACGCCATTGCTCGGCTGCGTTTCCGCTTCCGATTCGGCGCCCTGCTGTTTACGCAGATAGGCGGTATGGTCCCACCGATTATTGTAATTGCACCCATTTTTGTGATGCTCCGCTTCAGCGGGCTGCTGAGAACCTACTGGGCTATGATTCTTCCCAACGCAGCCTTTGACATCCCTCTTTCGACGTGGCTCATCGCAAGCTACTTTGCGCGTATTCCCTTTGAACTAGACGAAGCGGCTACCATAGACGGCGCCGGGACGCTGCGCACGATGTTCAGCGTAATTATTCCCGTTGCAGCTCCAGGTATTTTTACCGCCGGTGTCATTGCATTTCTGGGGACCTGGGGAGAATTCATGCTGGCCATGACTGTTTCCCTGGGACAGAAGGCGATTGAGACAGTGCCGGTGACGGTTCTCAGCTTGAGTCAGATGTTTGAACTGCAGTGGACCTGGGTTGCCGCTGGAACCATTCTGACGCTGCTCCCGCTGCTCATCGGAGTCCTGCTGCTCCAAAGGGTCATTGTCCGCGGGCTGACCAGCGGTGCATCAGTCTCCTGAACTTAAATTTCTGTCTCTTAAAGCGGTGTTATGAGCAAATAGAATGAATATTTTGATATGCTTCCTGCTGTTCTTCCTCTGTTTCGCAATATGTAGCTACAATAAGTTTTAAACCTGGACGCCAAATACGTTCAAGCTCCCGTCTGATAACTTCAGGGGAACCGACAATACGAACATGTAGAATAATCCCGCTATCAGCAAAAGCCTCCCCCAATTTCTCAGGAACGTTAGGATCCGGATCAGTTTGTCCACCCACTGCTCCATCAGCCATAAGCAGCTCTGGTATACTGGTAATGAGATCAGCACGGCCGGACCAGTTCCCACAAGAATGAAAAACAGGTTTACCAATTGCTTTAGCAACTCGACAAAGCGGATCAAGTGCAAATTTTCGATACGTTTCATCACTAATCATGAGAATATTATCATCACTGAAGCCGATTCCCGAAAAACACTTGCTTGAAGCAAAGCCATGCCCAGGAAGTGCAAGAGCATCTCCAATGAGCCTTGCTTGATGGGAAATAAATTCAAACTCAAGTTCTGATACCAATGATATTAATGAAGCAAGTTCATCCGGATGATCAAATGTTTCAAACATAAAACTGGAAGTATTCAGAATATATGACGAAACAATATTCATGGGCGATTGAGTATCGGAAAGACTCAGAGGAATCTTCCCTTTTGTTTTTTCAAGGAAATAATCAATCATTTCAAAAACCTTCTTGCCTATTGGGCTTTCTGAAACGCTGGTCTTAAGATTCTCTTTGGCTTCTTTTGCTGTGGTATATGGCGGATTTACGGCAGGAGCCTGTCTCGATTCCCATATGTAAGGGATACCGAAGGCGCTAGAAACAACTCCTATTCCATACCAGGGTTCAAGAAAATTTGGAATATCCGCCTTGAATCTCATGCTTTTCTGAAGGGCTGCCAGCTGCAGCTGCAAGGATAGACGGTGATCCTGAGAAGCCCATGAATATACTTCCGGAACACGAAATCTTCGATACACAGCCACTCCATCTTCGCCCGCCCAAAAATCAAGTAGTCGTTCAGATAATGCTGCTTCATAGTCAACATATGCATCAAAATCAAAATCTTTAACTTGTATTGGCTCAACTGCAGTTCCTTGGGAATCTGCCTTTTTATAATCAAACACATTATTACTCATCGAAAAACTCCATGTACTTTAGTTAAAACGGCTGCATAGCTCAAGAAACATTTCCACCTGATGATCCGGTACTTCATTCCCTATCCCTACACAGGAGATAGAAACAGCTTCACTATCACCCCCAGCGGCGTTATACATATCTTCCAAATCGGTTTTCAATTCGTTTTCTCTAACAACTGCAAGCTTCACTGGGCTGTACCTGAGGTTTAAATGTATTCCCGGCAGAGCTTCTCGCACACAAGCGATATCTGAACCCGCTCCAACTTCCGCAAATGCTAATCCCTCAACCTGGGCATATCCCTTCACCACATGCTCCATGGATGTACCACAGTGATGTATTCCATAGGGTTGAAAAAGCAAGGCAAGATTTTTTTCATACGGAAGAAGAAATTCTTCATACATTTCTTGAGAAATCATATCTACGGTACAATTTGAATGAACATACAGCCCGCTGCCATGTGAATCTTCAATCTTATTATTAGAAGCAGCCTGTAATACGGCTTTACTAGCGTTGTTTACCGGCAACTTATTTACAATCGAAGTTACACCGCCGGAAATATTTTTTGAAATCGACTTCAGCCGTCTGCCGATATCTGCGGATAATCCATAAGATGTTTCAAAAATATGAAACGCCAACTCAGGGTTCTGATACATATCAAGAAAAATTTCTTCACCCCGAATATCAACAGCAATATTCAGGATTCCCTGAAGATTTAGTGCAGACTCTACATAGGAAAAACGATTTTTCAAACGAGTTATTTGTTCTTCCATCTCTTGCCAAAGTTCATGCTTCCGAATATCCGGTACTCTTAATTCTGCAGCCTGCTCTTCAGGTAAGTTTGCACATACTACTTCCGGAGGATTTGAAGGAGAATAGCGAACTTCACAGCCGAGTATCTCGGAATAGAGAAAACCGCTGGCTATCAGATCACTCCCTAAAATTGGTCGGTATTCGGGATTTTTCTCCCCCAGCCCCCATGTCCCAAATTTATCAAATAGAAGCCGCCGCATTTCACGGTCATATTCTAGACGAACAGTTTCATCAAAAAAGAAATTCCTGGAAAAATCTACTTTTCCTTGGGCGTTCCACCAACTCGGATGAAATGTAATATCATACTCCATATCAAAAAACTCCTTTTCATATTTTCTCTTACGGCATAAGCAAATTCGGTAATGTCATCACAATTGAAGGGACGTACGTAATCACCAGAAGGGTCATCAGCATAACGAAAAAGAAGGGCAACATGGATTTAGAAACCTTTTCAATTGGAATTTTAGCTATAGCACTTCCTATGAATAAGGTACTTCCCACTGGCGGAGTTATAAGCCCAATACCTAAATTCAGAATCATGATTACCCCAAAATGAACAGGATCAACGCCTAGCTGAATTGCAACAGGAGCTAAAATTGGAGCAAGAATAAGAATATTTGAGGCCATATCCATAAGCATACCCATAACCAGCATAAGAATATTGATAAGAATCAGTATGATATATTTATTATCTGATAAGGCTAGGAGCCCACGTGCAACCATGGTTGGTATTTGAAGGTATGCAACGACATAACCAAATGCTTTTGCACTTGCAACCAAAATCATTACTATGGAAAGTGTCTTTATCGCCCTGGTCATGATTTGATAAAAGGAAGAAAAACTAATTTCTTTATAAACAAAAAATGTTACAAAAAAAGCCCATACTACTGCAATTGCTGCTGATTCAGTTGCTGTAAAGACTCCTCCAATAACACCAAAAACAACAATAAAGACAGTAATTAGTCCCCATATTGCTCCTTTTGCCGCTATAAGCATCTCTTTTAGAACAAATTTATGATCCTTGGGATAATTTCTCCTGACAGACACAATATAACTATATAGCATGAGTGCTAAACCGAGAAATATTCCTGGAAGCATACCGCCAAGAAATAATTTTCCAATGGAAACACTCCCTACAGCCATGGCATAAAGAACCATATTGTGACTAGGTGGTATCAGAATTCCTTGTACTGAGCTTGCCATGGTTACCGAAGCTGAAAAATCTGAATCATATCCCTCTTCTTTCATCATGGGTATCAATATAGATCCAATTGAAGCTGTATCACCGGCAGAAGAACCGGATATGCCCCCAAAAAACATACTGGCAACAATGTTCACATGGGCAAGTCCTCCGCGAATCCACCCTACAATTGATCTGGAGAGACGAATAAGTCTCGTAGATATTCCTCCACAGCCCATAATTTCACCAGCCACCATAAAAAATGGAGCTGCCAATAAGGCATAACTATCTAGGCCTTTCAGCATATTCTGAGCAACTAAACGAAGGGGCAAGCCTAAATATACTGTAGTAACCATGGCAGCAAAAGTTACTGCATAGGCTATTTGCAAACCAATAAAGGTAAAGATGAGGAAAACACCCACTAGCATGAGTGTTGCAGTTACTTTTACATTTCCTGAATAGATCATATCGGCATTCTGTCTCATTCCGATAAAATAAAAAATTAATATAACCAAAGCCAATACAGCAGTTCCTATTCGATACAGTAACCGTTTTTTGGGATTGACCATCGGCTGCAGCGCATTCCAATTCATATGAGCTCCTTACGTATAACTTTTTTGATGAGAACAATCAGCATGGCAATGCCGCTGACAGGAATAGCTGCATATCTGGCTGCTTGAGAAATATTTAGACCTGGAATCATATTATTTCTAGTCTGCCAAGTAATTTCTATTC
>JAIPFU010000008.1 GCA_021736505.1 Spirochaetia bacterium
CCGAATTTGTTCCCGTCCTTTTTCCGTAAGGCCATCATGATACCCGGAAGCGGAGAAGCTGCCCCTGAGGTCAGCTTCACTTTCACCGTGCTGTATCAGCAACGCTTTCATGTGTAAACCTCCAATGTTCCCGAAATTTCCCCATATTTTCCCCGAAATGTAGTATACCTTTTTATCCTCGATTTTTCCAGTACTTATAGTATTTTTATACCAGTCCGTATAGTATGAGGCCAGAATTCAGTCTATTAAGATTAATCGTGATTTTCTCCCCTGAAAGTGGTCGAAAAATGAATCAAAATCGATTAATTTTATGTTATAGTATATAGAGACCGGTATTTTTTTTCATCTTCGGAATGGAGAAAGGCCGGAACCTCTTCCCGAAGGGTATTGAATAATTGAAAAAAGATGACAATGAAACTCCAGCTGTAAGCAGTAAGAGCAGTATTGACACAAAGAGTATAGATCAGTTTCTCAGTACATTTATTCCTGATGCAGGGAAAGCCGGGGCAGGGGATTTTTATGCTGATGCTGACGATGAGGGAAAGGCTCTTTCGGGTGCGAAGAGCGCCTATGCGCAGCTGCCGAAGCCCTCTTTATATGCTGCTCCGGAACTGACGGATGCTGACCGAGAAAAAATTGAACGATTCAGAAGCATCAGTTCTGAAACCGCATCCTCCATGGATTCCATACCGATTCCTGATCTCTCCAAGCATGTCGTAGATTATGCCAATCAGCTGAACTCAGCCCAGCTGCAGGCCGTTCTTCACAAAGAGGGACCCTTAATGATCATAGCAGGAGCGGGAAGTGGAAAAACCAGGACGATCTGCTATCGGACTGCATATATGATAGAACGGGGGACGCCTCCTAAGCGAATTCTGCTGCTGACTTTCACCCGTAAGGCATCAAAAGAGATGCTGGATAGAACCGCAGCACTTCTGCAGGATACGGAGCTGGGACATAAAGTGAACGGCGGCACCTTTCACGCCTTCGCCAATCAAATGCTGAGAACCTATAGTGATCTCATTGGAGTTAAACGGAATTTTACCATCCTTGATACCGTAGACTCCCGGGACGTGATAAGTCTCATCAAGAATCAGATCAAATTAAAAAAGGGCAGGCGAAGTCATGCAGTCCCGAAGACACAGCAGATTCATAAAATCATTGCCAAGGCTAGATCCTGCAGAATGAGCATAGATGATGTAATAGAAAAGGAGTTTGATTATCTCATTGAGTATACCAAGGATATCAAGCAGATTGAAGAGCTCTACAAGATGTACAACAGAGCACATAATCAATACGATTATGATGACCTTCTGGAACTGCTGTACCATCATCTTGAAAAAAACGCCCTGTTCCAGCAGAAACTGCAGCAGCGCTTTACCCATATCATAGTTGATGAATATCAGGACACGAATGCTGTACAGGCAAAGATTGTAGAACTTCTAGCGGGGAAGAGTAAAAATGTAATGGTGGTGGGGGATGATGCCCAGTCAATTTATGCCTTTAGAGGGGCGCGTTACGAGAATATTCTCTCCTTTCCCACAACGTTTGCACCCTGCCGGGTAGTTAAGGTGGAGGAAAACTATAGAAGTCGACAAAAACTTCTTGATTTCTCGAATGGAATAATTGATGCTATGCAGCTGGGGTATAAAAAGCGGCTCTTTTCCCGTGACCTGCGGGACGGTCCGCCGGAACTTCACCGATTTTTTTATCAGACCGACGAGGCTGACTGGATTTGTAACAGAATTGAAGCGCTGAATAAAAACGGAACCGCTTATAAGAATACAGCGGTACTGTTCAGGGCGGGCTACCTCTCAAATTATGTACAGGCGGAGATGCTGAAAAGGGGAATCCCATTTGTTGTATATGGGGGGCTGAAGTTCATCGAACGACGTCAGGTGAAGGATATGCTGGCCTACCTCCGAATTCTTGTAAATCCTCTGGATGGGGTTTCCTGGAACCGGATACTGAAGATACTGCCGGATATCGGACCAGCTAGAACGAATCTGATAATTCAGACGGTTCAGCAGAACGGCGGAGTTTTTTCAGCAGCTCCCTTTGGGGGCTACTCTTTTTTTACGGAGCTGAAACGCCTTGAAGAGATGTTTGAGAAACTTAAGGATGATGCAAAAGCGCTCTATGATAAAATTATGATTCTAAAAGAGTACTATATGCCCATTTTGAAATCCCTGGAGGCGGATTATCGTGAAAGAATTGATGATCTCGATGTACTGGCGGTACTGGCCCGCGAATATACGGAGATCGACAAGTTCCTCTCAGATCTGGCCTTGGATCCTCCGAGCAATGCCTATCAGTCCAATGAATATATGGACGAAAAAAAGGAGGAAGACAGGGATTATGTCATACTGTCTACTATTCACTCAGCCAAGGGGCTGGAGTGGAGCCATGTTTTTGTAATCAGCATGCTTGATGGAGTTCTGCCTGGATCGCGGTCCATAAAGTTTTTTGAAGAACTTGAAGAGGAGCGGCGTCTCTTCTATGTGGCCTGTACCCGGGCAAAGGAGGGCTTATACTTGAGTTTTCCCTCCTATATCCAATCCTACACCAGATATTTTTCTCTGCCGTCACGCTTTCTAACTGAAGTGCCGTTGACAGCATTTGACTATTATGTTGGAGAAAACCAAAAGGAGACGCTTACTCATGGGGGATAAATATCCGTCGCAGCTACGTATGAAGCTACGTATGAAGCTACCTATGAAGCTGCGTATGAAGCTGCGTATTACTGCGACTTTACTGATAATGCTGGTTCTGCCGGCAGTGATGTTTACTGGCTGTTCGGTTTCTCCGCTTATGCAGCTTGAATATGATAGTTCCGAAGCTGTGGAAAAACTGCCCTATGTCTTTGACAATCCCGAGGGGGAGTATCTCAGTCAGCTTCGGGAGGAGTACAAACTAGAGGAGCGTGTTGAAGCTGCGGAGACTGATCTGGAAAAAGCGGCCATAATAACTGCATGGGTCAGCGGATTATGGCGGCATCACAGCAGTAATCAGCCGAGCAGACAGGACCCCTTGACAATACTTCGGGAGGTAGAAGCTGGAGAACGCTTCCGCTGTGTAGAGTATGCGATCGTTATTCGGGGAGCGCTTTTTTCTCTAGGAATGCCCGCCAGGTACGTGAATCTGCATAAGAAAAACCTTGAGGAGACAAATGATGCCCATGTGGTCTGTGAAGTATATCTGCAGGATCTTGAAAAATGGGTGATGATAGACGGGCAGAAAAACAGGATACCCATGCTCGCTGAAGTCCCCCTGAGTACGACGGAACTGCAGCAGGCCCTGATGAATAATCCCGGAGAAATTTCCTATTACCAGAAGGATCATGACAGATCATATACGAAATGGATCAAACAGTACATGTACTACATGCATACAAATCAGGATGGGCGAAGTCTTAAGTCGGATCTTCTCTACAAGAACATGATGCTTGTGCCGAAGAATTTACCGATCCCGAAATATTACAGCAAGAGTCTGAAGGAGCAGGGCTTCTCTCTGGAAAAAAGTACAGTTATTATTCATGATAAGGATTTCTTTAATGCAGCGCCGAAAGTGGTGTATACCAAACCTGTACAGTAAGGCTGATAGGAATTTTAAGGCTGATGGCTACGCTGTCGGCAGCCGCTAAACAACTTCAAAACAGCATCTCCTTCAGCGAGCATAACAATACAGACAGCCGTGACTGCAGCTTCTGTACCATCCAATATCCGTACTCGCAGCGCATCTGCAATTTTTTCTTTGATTCTTGTCCCGTTTGTAAGAGAATTCAGAGGGGCCCTTTAATTTTCTAATAAGCTCTCCATCGATGCATGCTCCAGGAGGAATACCGAAGGAACGCAAGTCCTTCGCTTCACAGCAGGATTGAATCTGCATGCTCTTCTGTTCAGCAATTGCAGCAAGGATAGGAGCCAGAGCTTCTGCATCAGCATCCTTCTCTTCCGTCCGATGCATGAAGAATCCCTGTTTTTCCATTCTGCGCTGGGTGCTGCGGTAGAGATCGATAAAACTGATGATGTTTCTTTTCGTGTAACCCTGCAGCCTGGATGCAATAAACGAATAGGCTTCTTCATGGTAAGCAGGAGTCATAGTGTCGGTGAAAATAATCGGATCATAGCGCCAGATTACCCGTTCGGGGCCCCAGATATCGGCGAAGCGTTTGAATATGTCAATTTGTTTCGACACAGCGGGAACACGCGGTTCCAGTTCATCCCCGTATCCGTTAATTGTCATCATAAGATAGGTCATAAAAGGGGCGAGGGTCTCAATCTGGTCCAGCAGGGGTGCTGGGTTTTTCGACCAGAACACAAAGCAGTCTACTTCCGGGGGAAGCAGGGACACAGTTTTTTTCTGACGGGCGTTGAAAGGATTTTGAACAGTAACTGATCCCTGTTTCAGCCTCCGGAAAAACCAGTCACTGTAGAAGGCCGGAATGTCTGTCCGTCTGCTTGCACTGATAATCAAGAACGCTTTTCTCCCTTGCTTTCGCTGTCTCTGCTCTCATCGCTTGTGCCGTTTTCGTCGCTGCTGCTTTTAGCCTCTTTTTTTTCGGAGGAGTGTGAATTGCTTTGTGAATTGCTTTCAGGTTGTGCTTCATGCCTGTTCTTAAGCAGCTTGTTTTTCAATGCATGCATGGTATCAGAGGGGGAATACGTTTTCTTGTTTTTTTCTGTTTTCCCCGTCTTGACTGAATCTTCATGGTTTTTTTTCGAGGGGCTGCTGCGGTCCTTCCGATTGAATTTTCCAGAGAGGTATGAAAAAACCTGCTTTGAATTCTCCTTCATTTTTTCAATGGTTTCGGGCGGAAAGAATGAATCCTCCTGAAGCTGGTTCTTTCTGCTCTCCCTCTCCGGTTCCAGATCGGAGAAGAGGGCCTTTACCCGCATCCGGGCCTCCTCCTTCCTTTCAAGTAAATCGTCACCCATCTCCTCTTCCACAGTATAGGGGGTATGAGTGGAAGAAATAAGCATATCAAAAGTGGCGTCTTTGGAGCCGGTTATCTCTAAAGCTTCCTCTGCCGTCTCCTTTTCAGCATCATCAATTTCATCACTGAGCCCGGCGGAAGAGTAGGCTTGCTTCACCGCTTCCCGTTCTATCTTCTTTTTCAGATCTTCAATCATACGCAGCCGCTTTTCCCGGAGCCGTGCGGAGCGATGTTTTGCTTTTCTCCGACGACGCTGCTCTTTGTCAGGGGGCCTCTTCAGGTCCTGAACCGATTTAGTAAGAATTTCACCCAATTCGTTTTCGAGAAAAGTTCCCTGTTTTACATGATAAGCTAAAATGAACGACGTAGCCATCAGAATAGCAAATCCCTCAAAAGCCTTATCCACGGTGTTCTGGTACATTTCCCAGCCTGCATTGAAGAGAAAAACCTCCTTGATTTTGTGGAGCACCATGCGCAGCAGTCCGAAGATACTGACAAAGAGAAGACTTAATTTAGGCAGAGAGACAGTTGCATTGATATATGTGGCAAGCTGGGCAACCCCCAGCACAATGAGCAAGGTGATACCGATTTCTGTAATAAGAATAATTGTACGAGCGGTTTCAAAGCCTCGAGGAGATGTACGGGTGCGGTTGATGCGGTCCGTAAGCAGTCTCTGGATGGAGCGGAACTTGAAATCAATGGATCCCCGCACCTTGCGGTTTTTGTAACGGCGGGAGTAGGATTCAATCTTTTTATGCAGTTTTTCGGAGTATACCTCCGTGAGCAGCCGCTGCAGCTGATCATTAGCATGCCGGAAGGCCCAGTTCAGGTTGTAGCGCTCCCTATGCTCATTAATCTGCGAGAGCTCTTCGTAGGCCAAGTCCACCTGTTTGATGAGTTTTGAAAAGGGCGCTGTGACTTGCTTCAGAGGGAGATTATCGTCTAAACTGCGGATTTCCTGAACTATCAGCTCCGAAATGTCAAAGGCCTTCATATCTTCTCTTATCACAAAGAACCTCTGTTTTCAAGGCGTCTGTCGGCTTCATATCCCTTGGCATAAATCTTTGTGATAAAACCATGAAGATATTCTTCATGTGCAGCTTCTCTGCAAAACACCTTTTCAGGCGATATATCCCAAATCTGAAACAGCATATTTAGCCAAAACAGAGAAAATTTCACTTACCTAGGCGTATCACAATGGTTTGTGCCACCTTATATTAGAGCATTTAAAAATGTCATTTACAATTTTTCCAAAGCTGTATTTTAACTCATCCTACTTATCCCGATTATCCTGCTCATCCTGCTTGTACAATATGCGGGGGCGGTATAAAATATGTAGATACCCTTTCCTGAGCTTGCAAGAAGTAATAATTGCTATGAGGAGGCGGATATGCAGCGTATCATCACCGTTGAGACGAACGAACGGGAAGAGCTGGTGGATATAACCTCACGGATTAACAGCGTTTTCAACGAAAATGCAGTCAGTCAGGGTATTCTTACAGTCTATGTTCAGGGCGCAACGGCGGGAATCATGATTCAGGAGAATTGGGACGACAGCGTGCAGATGGATGTAATTGCTCTGCTGAGAAAACTGATCCCCCAGGGGGTCTGGATCCACGACTACCAGGACAACAATGGCGACGCGCATTTAAAAGCTGGACTTGTCGGTCCGGACGTGACTATCCCTGTGATTGATGGAGAACTCGGCCTGTCCACCTGGCAGAATATTTTTCTCTGCGAATTTGACGGGCCCCGTCGGGAGCGACGCGTGGTGCTTACCCTGCTGAAGGACGAATGATTCGTCTGAAATAATTAAAAAAGAAATGAGGATCCCCTTTGAGAAGACTAACAAGAGTATGTACCCAATTATTACTAACAGCGGCAGTTTTTTTTGTTCCTGCTGATGCTTACGCTGGCGATTCTGCTGATCAAAGCTTGCGGGAAGATAGAGCTGATCAGTCAGTGTGGGCCAGGAACGAACCTGTTCTTTACGGAGAAGAGGATTTTATCCGACGTATTCAGCAGCGGAGCGGACCGAATCGGGAGCCCTTCGGCCTGGTCCTCTCCGGCGGATCAGCCCGAGCGTTCGCCCACATCGGCGTACTCTTGTACTTGGAAGAGCAGAACATTGTGCCGGATTTTATTGTCTCCAACTCCATGGGGTCCATTGTCGGCCTTCTCTATGCCGCCGGGCTCTCTCCGCAGCAGATCCTCACCATTTTTCAGAACACCGAAGCATCGGAGCTTTTTTCCCTGAAAGCACCTGTAAATGGCGGACTTATTGATACCCGGAAGATGATGAATCTGCTGTACCGGTATATTGGGGAGCGCTCTCTGGAAGAACTGCCCATCCCTATCATGGTCATCTGCGAAGACCTGATCAGCAAAAGAGAAATCCGGATCAGTGAGGGAGATCTTTACCAGGTGATGCAGGCGGCATATGCCCTGCCGGTCTATTTTGATCCCGTTGCTTACCGGGATCACCTGCTCATAGACGGAGGAATCAGCAATCTTGTTCCCGTGGAGGCTGCGGCTAAGTACACTGATTCAGTGATCGCTTCCACAACCTTCTATCAAAACCCTGATATCGATCTTACTAACCCCTTGTCCATTCTAAATATTGCTCTGGATATCACAAAAAGCCGGAAAGGGATTGAAGAGATAGAAAACTACCTGCCCTATGTTATACGATGCAGGGTGGAGGAGTTCTCCTTTATGGAATTTGACCGCGTAGATGAAATCGTCCAAGCCGGCTATGATTCAGCGGCAGAGGCCTTCTGCAGAGAACCTTTTCAGCGGGCAGACGAAAGCCCTAAGACTCCCGAAGTGCCGGAATCACCCGAAGTACCGGAATCACCCGAAGTACCGGAGCCACCCGAAGCGTCAGAATCACCCGAAGTACCGGAATCACCTGAAGTGCCGGAATCACCTGAAGTACCGGAATCACCTGAAGTGCCGGAATCACCTGAAGTGCCGGAATCACCCGAAGTTGCAGTGGTTCCTCTCAAAGAATTCACGCTTCCCCAGGAATTTTCCTCGGCAGCAGAATTTCTTGAACCCATACGTGAAGAACACCAGATACAGGTGGATAAGACGGTGAAGGAATTCAAAGCCTTCTCCTTTGTCCCTGCGGAATTCCCTTCCGTCAGGTATTTCCCCGGCCTGCGGAATTTTGTCTACCCCGGGGACCGCTTTCTTCTTACCGATGATATCATCCTCGGGGTGAAGGGTATCGCGGAGACGGGCATGTTCACTAGTGATGCTGTCCTTGGTACCGTTTTGGCTCCCTTCTCCAACGGCTTGCGGGCTGCATATCCAGGAATTTCAGTAGGTTTTGGTCTCTATCCCCTGCCAAGGCTGGAATTGAGGGCAGACAGCCTGCTGCATGCCCGAGGATCGTTCCGGGAATTCTTTTCCGATGACCTGATGGAGACTGATGTGGACGTATATGCCTCTTTCCGCATCACCGTAGTTCCCCTTATGACACATTCTCTCCGTATGGAGTTATATTCAGGGATTGAGTATCGCGGGATGCTTCCCGGCCTGGAGGAATTTGCCGATTTTTCTTCCGGGGAGACAGTCTGGACCTCCGATGCGATATTCATGCATGAAATACCGCAGCTTTCATGGCTCTCTGCAGATACAGCTCTTGGATATCAGCTTATCGATTTCTCCAGTTCCGGGGTTTACGGCATACTTGAAACACAACTGCAGCCGTTTCCCTCTTGGACCATCAACAGCAGAAGTGGGGCTAAACTGAGTCCGACTGAAGGCGGAGTTCCCCCTTTCATGAGCAGAACACTGCATATTGATGCAGGAGATGAAGATATCACCAGCATGTTCTGGAATACCGGCATTGCGTCTTATACCTTCAGGGAGTTCCGCCCATCCTTCGGAGAGATACTTATCCTTCGGGATGTATCCCTGGGGGTGTACGCGGAAGCGGTCTACGGAGAGGGGACTCAATCTTGGGGAGTGGGACTTGAAGCGGGCTGCAATGTTTCATTCATCGGTTTGAGTTCCGCGGAAATTGATCTATTCGCAGGCTATGACCACGGCGGCCGTCCCGGAGCAGAACAGAAATTGACCTATAGCATCTTTCTTACCCTGTAAAATGCATGCGCTTCAGCCATTCGGTACAGCATTCTGACCATTCTGATGCTTCCAGCAGGCGGAAGCGCCGCTTCTTAGCTAAGCCCATTCCATGTGGTCCGTATTTATAGATATGGAGTTCATGCTCAATCCCGGCTTCTTTTAGGGCATCTGCGTAGGTGATGCTATGGGTACAGGGTACAAAAATATCCTTCTCCGTATGCCAGATGAAGGCTGGCGGTGTGCGATCCTCTTCGCTCCGACCGCTTCGGATATGCTTGTAGGTAGCGGTCTTTTCCCGATCCTCCTGCGATGGATGTGGTCCCAGCAGCCCCTGACTGACCTGTTTCATGACATATGTCTCGTGGGAGGTATAGTTCACCGCATAAGCAAGTATCTGAATATCCGGACGAGAGCTAATTTGCCCCATTGGGCTGTAATTACCGGCAGTATCCTGCAGTCCCCCGGAATTAAAGTATACCGATGAGAGGGCTGCCAAATGACCTCCAGCGGAAAAGCCTAAAATCCCTATCCTCGATGGATCTATCCTGTAGGCATCAGCATGAAAACGGATGCTGCGTATCGCCTGTTGGGCATCTTCCAGGGGTGCGGGAAAATAGTTGGGGATCAGTCGATAATGAAGGATGAAAACGTGTAGTCCTAGACTGAGGAGCCACTTAATGACCGGCTTAACTGTTTTTTCGAAACGGGCCAGATAGGCCCCGCCGGGTGCAATGATCATGCACCCGTGAATCCTGCCATCATTAATGAGATAGGGGGTCATGGAAGCTTCTTGGCCCCAATTTCTCTTGGCAAAGCGGCGGGGCATACGATCGAGTTCCGAAATATCAGGCCTATTGCCTGGGTTTTGCGGTTCAGTATAAAAGGGGATTCGTTTTTTGTGCTTCACGGTACCTCACTTGTACGATTTCCCAAATACGGTGGCACAAAGCTTTATGATAAGTTGATAAGCTGCTAACTCTGCTGCCGCTGACTACTAAAAAAGCTCCAAAGGCTGTTTGTACCCGAAAAAGCTGTTATTGCTTCCAGGTTCGTCGCAGCAAGAAGACCATCGCAAAGCTTTGTGCCACTCTTTGAAGGATACACCATCTTGTTCATAAATTCAAAGACATAGTTAAAAACTTTCTTAGCCTGTGTTATAATAAAGTGAAAAAAAGGTAACAAAAGGAAGCTGCAATGCATGATACGGCTGTAAACCAGAATAAAGAACTGAGGGATCATCCCCAAAAAGCTGATTCAGAATATGCCAATGATGCGGTGCTTGCGGATTTTTCCAAGAAGCTCCAGGCTTTTCACGCAAACGCAAACGCAAACGCAAACGCTGATGCTGATGCTTTGGAGCAGGAAACGAGGGAAATGCATATCTCCCATGCGGAAGTGATGGATTGTATTGAGTGTTCATCGGTCTACATATTTGATTTTGCCCACATGCAGTACTGCTATACATCCAAAGAGTTCGGAAAACTGATCGGCTGCGGAAGCAGAAAGGAAAACAGCTCTGCGGATGTGAATAGGGAGAACACGGCGGCAGCTCCGCATAGCCCAGATCCTTCCGGAATTCAGGAAATGATTCCCATCTGCGATAAGAATTTCTTCAGAAGGGTGCATCCAGATGATATGCAGGCCATCTGCAGCACCATCCTTTCAAGTATGGAATATCTCCATACCCTGCCTGAGGATCAGCGGGAGGAGTACAAACTCTGTTATGATTTTCGCATTTTGGATGCCAAGGGAAAATATGTCCGTATCCTTCAGCAGTTTGTACCCCTGGAAATGGACAAAGAGGGGGAACTGCGGCTTGTCTTGATGGTAAATGATCTCTCCCCGCTGATAGACCCCATGAAGCCCTTGAGACGATATCTCGAAAATACCCAGACCGGTGAGATGGTTCTCTTTCCCAGAACCGACGCCCGTTTGCGGCCTCCCCTGACCACCTCGGAATTGGAAGTTCTGAGCCTGATTGCCCAAGGCTATTCAGGCAGCACCATTGCTGATATCCTGCATATTGGCGTATGCACAGTAAACAAACGAAGACAGAAAAAACTTTTGCTGATGCATACGCATGACGGTTTGAGTACTGCCCGTTACGGTGCGCAGTACAACCTTACGTAAACATGCTTTCCCCGCCGGCAGCTCTTCTGAGACGGAGAAAGATCCGGCAGAAAAAGGAATACCTATGGATCGAGCAGAAAACGCAAAAAACTACCCCCACAGAATAATGAAATTCTGCCCGCGTTGCGGAAGCAGCGGATTTCGCCCTCGGGAAGATGAAGAAGCTGTGGATGAATTCATTCCCTCAAAGAGTCTTGTCTGTCCGAGCTGCGGCTTTCAGTTTTTTATAAATCAGGGTGCCAGCACAGCTGCAGTTATTGTGAATGACCATAACGAGATGCTTTTGATACGAAGAAATCGCAATCCCCACAAGGGAATGCTGGATCTGCCCGGAGGCTTTGTCGATCCGGGCGAAACTGCCGAAGATGCTGTGAGAAGAGAAATATACGAAGAGTGCAATCTGCAGGTATCTCAAATAAGACCCTATAAAAAGACCTACTGCAATGAATATTTTTATGGCGGCATAATTTATTTTACCCTGGATATTCTCTATCTCTGTGAAGCAGTGGGTTGGGATAAGCTCAAGGCTAATGATTGGGAAGAGGGCGAACCCCTCTGCATTCCCCTGGAGGAGATTCGCATCGAGGATATAGGTTTAGCTTCTATAAAGAGGATGGTGCAGGATGTTCTAGAGGATCAGGATGTTCTAGCGGATATGGGAATCCAAGAAGGCGAAAAATAAAAATCTAACGCTTCAGCATCAGCAGAAACTGAATAAAAAAATTGAGTGAAAAACGTATCTCTCCCTTACGTGGATATCAGCAAGTTTAAATTCTGCTGATTAGCGTCTGGAGCTGAAGTTGGAGCTGAAGCTGCAATTTCTGTGAGCAGTGTGAACCTTACAGTTCTTAAGATCTGCGGCGTTCTCGTGCTTCGTTGACCCTCAAGGGGCGATTCATAAACTCTTTTCCGTTCAAAGAGAAGATTGCTGCCTGGGCGGCATCATCATCCGGCATATCCACAAATCCAAAACCCTTTGACCGCTGAGTTTCCCGGTCAGTGATAACCCGGGCGGATGCGACTTCGCCGTACTGGCTGAAGAGCTCCTCCAAGTCTTTCTGCTGGGTTTCATAATTCAGATTGCCTACATAGATATTCATAAAAAAATTCTCCAAAAAAATAAATTCCAGAGAAGTCGCGATCATGAGTCATACTGATTTTCGGGAAAACCGATTAGACTGAGACCCTCCTCCCTGATACGTATAAATTTAATATACTTTATCCCATAGTGCAAGCTTTAAAATATCTAAAAGGGCTATATTGCAGAAACACAGCCCCTTTAGCCTATATGGAACGCTGCTCCCGGCGAAATCGCCGAAAACAGGCGATGCCGATAAGCACCTAAGCCCATCATGCGGGTGAATTGCCGGGGAGCAGAAATAAGGCAATTATTAGAAAATGAGAGCGGACTTGCCCCATTCGTAATACTCTTTCCGCAGCGTCTCCTTCGATGGCATAGGGTATGCACAGACCCCGCTGCTGTTGGCCGCATAAATACCAGATTCTATAATCTGATAACTGAAGGTATTTTCGAAGGACCGATCAACGGTTTTCGTCTTTTTCCCTCTTCCTGCCTGAAGGTCAGCTATGCACTGCTTGAGATGTTCAGTGTTACGGTCGTACATATGTCCCACGTTGCCGGTATTCTCAATATCTTCAAGGTCGATGACTTTAACATCAGCAAAAACCAGTGCCGGAACGGTTACTTTGTCCGTTGAGTCCACCATATACGAGCCGAAATAGTTTGGTTTCAGACTGCTTACAACGAGTGGAGTTACTGGGCAGAGTTCCTTGTAGAGGGCATATCCTCGCCAGTCAGCTTGATCCTTGTATTCTGTCTTGTCGATTTTAAGACTTCTTCCATCCTTTGTGACGAGATAGAGAGATTTCATGTTCTCCAATGGAGTATGCTCCAGCACCCGGTAGATAGAGAGATAGAGGGAGTGCTTAGGGCGACCATCGGAGTGAGGCTTGCACTGTTTTTCAGCAAAGGACCAGTCAAAATAGTCGCCGAAGCCTCCTTCAACTTCAATAAACATGAGCTGTTCCGCATTTCCTTTTTCGGAGCCCGTGGCCATGTATATGCCGAATTCTTCCGGTGCCAGCTGAGAGGCCACCAAAGCTTCAACCGGTGAAATTGTTAAATAGTAATAGATCATAGAACCTCCATGATATTTCAGAGGGGATAGAGGCTCTTCCTCGTATCCCCATGTTCAGTATATATGTTCTTTTCCGCTGCTTGTAGCTTTTTTTTCACTTTTTTTTACATAAACAATGAAAAAATATTGTATTTGCTGAATATTGATACGGACACGAGGGAAATTATGGACATAATTTTAATAAGAATATCCAAGGAAGGCCCCACAGTATCTTTCAGCGGATCTCCTACAGTATCTCCGACCACTGCCGCCTTATGAGCATCAGAACCCTTACCGCCGTAATGGCCGTTCTCAATATACTTTTTCCCATTGTCCCAGGCACCGCCGGCATTTGCAGTAAAAAGCGCCAGCATGATGGACGAGAGGGTAGTACCGATGAGCAGTCCTCCGACAAATTCCGGGCCGAATATAAAACCGGTTACCAGAGGGGTGGCAACGGATATGAGTGCAGGAATTTTCATTTCCGACAGTGCTCCGGCGGAGGAGATGGCAATACAGGTCTTATAATCGGGTTTGCTCTCTCCGCGGATAATGAGGGGGTCAGCTTTGAACTGCCGCCTTACTTCCTGAACCATCTTTCTTGCCGCCTTAGCCACGGCTTCGATGAGGATTCCGGAGAAGAGGTAAGGGAGAGCTGCACCCACCAGGGCACCTACAAGAGTCATGGTGTTCACCATGTTCAGAATAAGCTCCAGTCCCAATGCTGCACTCTCTCCAGCCTGGGCATAGAGGTAGGAAGCAAAAAGGGAGAGAGCAGCCAGGGCTGCTGAACCGATGGCAAATCCCTTGCCGATTGCTGCAGTGGTGTTTCCTACCGCATCAAGCTCATCGGTGATATCCCTGACATAGGGATCCAGGGCAGTCATTTCGCTGATCCCTCCGGCGTTATCTGCTATGGGTCCGTAAGTGTCTACAGAGACAGTAACACTGACAAAGGAGAGCATTCCGATGGCAGCCATGGCAACACCGTACAGACCGGCAAAAATATTTGCCAGAATGATGGTTATACCCAGGGTAAGTACCGGTGCAATCACCGAATTCATTCCCGCAGCCATTCCCTGGGTGATGGTCAGTGCAGCGCCTTCGCGGCTTGCGGCGGATATATTCTGGGTGGGTTTGAAGTCATAGCTGGTAAACCGTTCTGCCAGCTGACCAATAAGAATCCCGCTGAAAATTCCCAGAACTGCACAGAGCCAAGGGGAGAGTGCCCCGATGGAGAAGCCGATGTTTGATACATCTTCTGAACTGAAGAGGAACCATGTGATTATTCCCGTGGAGATCAGCGTAACCGCTGCCCCTACAAAGGTGGCTGTGTTCAGCTCTCGGTGCGGATTCTTTGACGGTTTTTTCACGATGAGAAAAAAGATTCCCAGGATGGATGAGACTAGTCCGGCTGCGGAGAAATAGAGGGGATATGATACCATTTTCCCCACCAGTTCAGCACTCATAGTCAAATTATTTCCCTGAGCGGAGAAGAAGGTATATGCTGCCAGAACGATGGCGGAGATCATTGCCCCGACATAACTTTCCAGCAAGTCGCTTCCGAGTCCGGCGACATCTCCTACGTTATCACCTACATTGTCGGCGATGGTTGCAGGGTTTCTCGGGTCATCCTCCGGTATGCCTGCTTCAGTTTTACCCACAAGGTCTGCGCCCATATCAGCAGCTTTGGTATAGATGCCTCCGCCGACACGATTGAACATCGCTATGATGGAACATCCCAGGGCATAGCTGGAGACAGACATGGTAAAGGGTATATCACTGATTCCAAGCCAGTTGGTGTGGAAACTGAGGTTTGCAGGATTAAGCTGGCCGAGATACTTGCCGAAGACCAGATAGATGAGGAAAAGACCGAGCAGTGCAAATCCTCCCACAGAAAGTCCCATGACGCTTCCTCCCTGAAATGCGACTTTCAGAGTTTTACCGATATCCTTCGTGGTTTTTGCTGTATTGGAAACTCTGACATTTGAAATTGTTGCAATTCTCATGCCGATAAATCCTGCGGAGGCACTCATTACGGCTCCGAGGACAAATGTTGCAGCTGCATACCAGGCAACTACGATGAAGAGAAGTATTGCGACAGCGGTGACCACAATTGCGATCATCTTATATTCCAATCGGAGGAAAGCATTTGCACCTTCCTGTATGGCCTCCGCTATCTCGACCATATCCGATGTTCCAGGATCCTTCCGTTTTACGCCGTAGTAGTTGATTACGGCAAAGCTCAAGGCTGCCAGAGCAGCAATGACAACAAAACCTATCATGTGTACCTTCCTTACCTTTGAGAGTCATTGTTTGGGGTTTTTGTTTTTGTACGTTCGTACTGGTTTTAAGCAGAATATTTGCCTAAAACCCCTCCGATTTTAATGTATCGGTTTTTCTAAAGTCTTTCTACGGTATATTTATTGATTTTGACCAATTTAAAGTGTCATAAAGCTTAGTGACACTCTGAAAGTTCTGACTTGGATGATTTTTTTACAGGATTTTTCAATGTTACGCATCGTTATACCAGTTGAAAACAAGGTTCGCTTGCTTGCTTTATGCGATTTGCTGCTCTATCTACTCCTTCATTAAGCTTTTTGCCAGCTCTTAGGTAATTACAAAGCCTTTGTAACAACTTGTGCACTGAGTTGTTTACGTTACTAGGACGTCGGGGGACTGATTGAGGAAATTTTGATTGAGGGGGAAAGGTATGAAAAGAAGAAAAGTAAGAAAAGTAATAGGGAAAATTTGTCTTGCAGGGCTTCTACTGTCTACGATGCCAGCCTTTTCTGCAGATACTGTCGATGGTTCAGCACATAGAAGCGGTCAGCTTCGGTTTGGAGCGGATGCTACTGTTCCAGTGCCTCTGATTATGCTGCACAAAGATTTATGGGAAGTTCTTGCCGGGCCGACCATGCATTACAGTCTGACTGATCGTATTGATGTAAAGGCAACGATTGCTCCGGCTGTGCATCTTTCCTATTTTATTATGAACAATATCACTGATTTGGGCAGTCAGGATGGACTTGCTGCCGTGGGTTTAGTAGAGGGGGGAGTCCGATACTATTTCAGCAGTCGTGCTGACTCCTTTTTTATTGATGCGGATGCGGCTGCAGGCTTTTTGTATCTCCATGGAGATATCGCCAGGGAACTTTTTGATGAAGACAGGGTGTTCGAAACAGGGTTTTCCATTCCCGCCGTATCCCTGGGTTACGAGTTTACCACGGGAAGAAGGGTTCCCTTCTCTCTTGAGGCCGGCCTGTTTGCCCTGATTCCCATTAGTGATATTGAAGAATTTGACTGGGACATTACACCGATTTGGCCTAAGGTGGGGATGACGTTCTACTTTTAAGGCGGTAGAAATTCTAGTGAAAATTCTAGTGAAAAATCTAGTGAAAGGCTGAACCATAGCAAATAGCTGGTTTTGTGGAAAATTTCTCATTTCAAATCACGCATTTTACCCATATAACTCACCCTTGGGCTGTTTGAAATTTTGGGTTTATTATCCAATGTATCATTGACTTTATAGGAAAGCTCCGTTATTTTATAGTTCGAAATTGAACAATTCGTTTTTGAACTATATATGCTGTAAACACGATTGACAATGACAGATGAACTGATGAATTGGTGAACTAATGAATTGGTGAGGGCTAAACCATGGCAGAAAATGATTCCGGCAGGGCACATGTTGATTTATTCGCGTTCTTTGCTGATATTATTCCGAGATTTATCCATGAAACACTGAAAAACTACATCGTTCCCACCGCTGTGGAGAATAATCTCAATAAAAGTCAGCTGAGAACCCTGATAGGAATTTATAAACGGGGAAAGGCGACCATGTCCTGCCTTGGCCATTGGGTGAATGTTGAAAAAGGCACGATGACAGCCATTGCTGATACGCTTTACGATCGAGGACTGATTCAGCGTCAGAGGGACAGCGAAGACCGTCGAAAAGTTGTCCTTACACTAACTGAGAAGGGTGAAAAAATTGCTGGTAAGTGCAGGGAGGAGTTATCCTCAGCTTTTCTAGAACGGTTCAACAGCCTTTCCGATGCGGACCGGCGGGAATTGTGGAAGGCAGTTGATTCTATGAATTCGATTATCAGCAAATTCGGGGAGTATAACAACGGCAATGAGTGATTCAAAGAATACAAGAGATTCAAGGAAGGCTAAGAAGTCAAAAGATACAGCGGCAGCAAGCGGGAAAACAAAAAGAAGTTTAGTATGTAAAGAATCGAAAAAACCTGATAAAGAGCACCCTGAAACTGAAGAAACACAGGGGACAAGTGAAATGTCCGGTGATTCCGGTTCCAGCACTGAAGTAGTTCAGGACAGCAGAGGTTTCATGGGTACGGATCCTATCGGTCCGCTGCTGGCAAAGCTTTCAATTCCCGCCATGGTGGGAATGATCGTAAATGCTCTATATAATTTTGTGGATACAATTTTTGTCGGCCAGGGAGTCGGCGCGCTGGCAATTGCCGGTTTGAGTATTGCTTTCCCTCTGCAGATGCTGATCGGGGCCTTCGCCCAGACCTTCGGAGTGGGTTCTGCATCAATTATCTCGAGAAGACTCGGAGAGGGAAATGAAGATGCCGCAGCACGTGCGGCCGGGAATGCCATTACCGGCAGTCTGGCAGCCTCAATTATCTTCATGATCGTAGGCTTAATTTTTCTTGATGATATTCTCATTCTTTTCGGTGCTACCACGGATATTCTCCCCTTTGCACGGGACTATGTGCAGATAATCCTTTTGGGCGCACCCTTCCTGTCCCTGGCTATGGCTTCAAACGGAATTATCCGTGCGGAGGGACAGGCAAAAGTAGCCATGAAGGTTATGATACTGGCAACAGGTTTGAATATTATCCTGGATCCGATTGGGATTTTTGTCTTTAAGCTTGGTATTCAAGGTGTTGCTATAGCCACCGTACTGAGCCAGTTTGTCGCATTTCTCTATGTAGTACGTTTTTTCCGCTGCAGTCGGAGCACCCTCCCTTTTAACCCGGCGGCATTCAGGCCGAATTGGAATGTTATGGAGGAGATCCTGACGCTCGGGGTACCTGCTTTTGTAAGGCAGGCAGGAACAAGCCTGATGGTGCTTACGGTGAACAATATGCTTAAAGTCTATGGCGGAGATTTGGCAATTGCCGCGTACGGCATGATTAACCGGCTGCTGATGTTCGTGATGATGCCGATGTTTGGTTTGGTACAGGGTTTCCAACCGATTGCGGGTTATAATTACGGAGCTCGAAAAATAAGTAGGGTGAAAGAGGTGATGTGGAAAGCTATGGCCGTTTCAACCCTTATGGGACTTTTCGCATGGGCAGTGCTTCAGCTTTTTCCGCGGCAGCTGCTTTCTGTTTTTTCCGGGAACCAGGAGCTTCTGGATATTGCCGTCCCGGCCTTGCGGATAACTCTATTTCTTATACCTCTGATAGGGGTTCAGGCCATCGGAGCAACCCTGTTTCAGGCTTTGGGTAAGCGAATTCCGTCCCTTTTCCTGAGCCTTTCACGGCAATTTCTCTTTTTAATCCCCCTGATTCTGCTGCTGCCCCGCGGCTTTGGTATAAATGGAATTTGGGGAGCTTTTCCCGCCGCTGACCTGCTCTCCACGCTGGTTACCGGCGTCTGGGTGCTGATTGAAATGAAGCATATCAATAAAGCCCCCCTGTTGAAACCTGTGATGGCCTCCAAGGCATCTGAATGATCCGGAGTCTCGAAGGCCTGACTACCCGAAGGCCTGACTACCCGAAGGCCGAATATTTGAAGGTGCGGACTTATAAAGCTTCCTGAATAGTGAAATCTCTGTGGAGGTGACCGCTTTGAACAATGCTGCCTGCCTCATTGACTGCGACGATGAGACATGAAAGGTGATAAATTCCCGGGTCGAGACCAGGCCCCACTTCTATTTGCTGGGAAGAGTTATTGAGGATGCTGCTGCCGTTTATATACCAGAAATAGGAGAGGCTGCAGTCCGAGTCAATGATGGAATCCGTCTCCAAGGAAAGATTCATGCTGGAATCTTGGGCGAGACTTTCTGAGAAGCCGTTCAATGTGACATCCAAGGGTGGATAGAGAAGCTCCTCCAGGCTTATTGCAGCGGTACCGGAGGCATTGAAGTCCTGTTCAGCCAGATTGATCTCCTGAGCGGTATTTTCTCCGGCTAATATCCTGAGGGAGCTGCTTTGACCCCAGACAATATGGTCACTTTCAAGCAGCTGCAGATTCAGAATATAGTAGCCCTCTTCGATATCGTCGGAACTGCAGACGGCGCTATTCGCGTTGATTACGCTCTCCATAACAATCATCTCTTCCTGATAGTTGTTCAAGCTGGCGCTTACCACTGGATTTTCCAGATAGGTTTCCGGCCAGGTAATGGTGATATCCGTGGAGCCCAAGCCTTCCAGGGGAAGCAGGGTGATGAGGGCTTCCGTGGTCTCATCAATATTGATACGCAGTTCCGCCGTACCTGATGCCACCGGGAGACTATCTGCATTGCTGCCGGTGACGGTGATATTCCAGGTGCCTACCAGAAGATCATTCTTCTGAAATTCGGATGATCCAGAGACAACTTCCGTAAATTGTTCTCCCGAAGGGCCATATCCTTCTATCTCATAGGATGAGATAGACATGGGAACTTCCGGTGTGATGCTGTCCCTCTGCAGCCTTCTTGTACCGTCAATGAAGAGATGCAGGCTTCCGGAAGGAGAATTTGATACGTCGTACTGGCTGCAGGACACTGCCGTCAGCAGACTTGCGAGCAGGGCGATCGATACAGCCGCAATCAGTTTCCGTCTTTTCCCGGGATGACCAGCCCTGCTGAACCTTTTTGCTGATTTCATGAAATCATTCATAGCATACTCCTATGTGATATTTTTTTTGACCTCCTCGGTGAGCGGGCATGCAGAAACTTTCTTAAAATTCTGATGCACCTTTTTTCAACTGAAGGAGTCATAGGACTAGTGTATGGGAGAAAAGAGGAGGATAACACAATGTCATAGAGGGATAAGTTTTGCTTAATCTAGGTTTTAGAGGGAGAGTAAGGAGTATTGAAATTCACATTGACCGCATGCTGGGAATTAGCTTTGAATCAGCTAGTAATTCAAGATCAGGTCCAGAGATATTCCGCATTTATCCGGGAAGTGAAAACAAAGGCTCCTAGAACCATGGAGACAGCACCGATAATGAGACGCTCTGCGGAGGGATCAAAAAAGAAAAGTTCGTTGCCTACGAGAAACAGTGTCAGGCCGAAGGCGGCGATGTAGAGGCGAATACTGTTTCTTTTAAGACCGGCAATGATAAAGTTGAGGATGCTGAAAAATTCAACCACTCGTACAAGGATTACCAGAAAAGAGCGAGAGCGGAGGGTGAAAGGGAACTGAGTCCGCACGAGGGATGCATCTATGGGCATGAGCAGTACAATCGAAATGGTTATAAGGGCAGTTAGAAGAAGAAATTCCTGCTGCTTTAGATTGGGTATTCCATTGGGAAAGAGCCCGTTTATGAAGAAAATACCGGTTCCCAGCAGCCAGAAAGCAAAAAAGACTCGCATGTTCAGGGAGATATAGGGACGGGCGATGCCGTTTGTCTGCAGGAGAAAGACGAGCCTGTAGATATCGAGGTTCGCAAACAGGGCTGCTCCGAGAATGAAAAGTACAATTTCGGGGTAGTTTGATTTTCGGTAGAGAATGGTCAGGGTGATGGTGAGGAGGAGCAGGGTTCCGGTGTGCACCATGATATTCCTGCTTTGGCTGTATAGATTATTCCGGGAAATATCTGTAAAGAAGTGGTCGAATGATGGATCCATGGTTTTTGAGGGAATATAGACAAAAGCCCCATAGACTGCTGTGATGAGGATGAAAAGTGCTGTCAGAGTGAGCAGGATGATAGTGAAATACCTCAGAGCTTTGTTCATATGGTCTTTTTCCAGCTTATTGCAGCCATGGAAGCATCTCTTTTTGCTGAACATCCGGTTCCCATGACAGAGATCATGATATCCACGGCAGTACCGATGCTGCGAAGCAGGGGGATGACCGGTATCAGGACAGCCATATACGGAATTGCATCAATCCCGATGAAATATCCGGCGATGGTGAGGGTAAATAGTATTTCCGCCCCCGGCACCAGGATGCTCAGGAAAGAAGCTGCCAGACATACAGCAGCGAGGAGCATAAGGGGAACGCTTCCTGCCTGCCCCGCCGGGCTCTGCATGATAAGGGGGTACAGAAGAATCATGGCCATGGCAGCTGTTCCTCCCCGGCCGAAAATGGAGATTATCGGAATGGTGGTGGAGGTTATTCGTTTCGCAGCTCCCATATTGTGTCGTGAACTGGTATAGAGGGGGAGCAGGGCGGTCTGATAGCTGCCTGAGAAGAAGCCGGAGAGAAGCGGCGCGAGAGAGAGCAGGATCCAGCGAAAGGGCTGGTTTTCCTTACTGTATATCCAGACGAGAACAGGCAGCAGAATAAAGATTGAGAACAGGCCGATGAGTGAGGCTGTCAGGAAGAGGACATACTGAGCAGAAAAAATACTGACAGGTGAAATGACACTGAACCAGGCTCCAGCCAGAAATAGTACAGCAATGGAGAGGAGTTCGGTAAAGCACCAAGCTGCTTTATACAAGACCTCAGCCAGGGAGTTAATTACTGCATAGGCTGGTTTGAGCTGCAGCGTATTGGGGTTCAGGTTTCCGCCCAGAAAGAATGCGCCGACGATGATGCCGAAAAAGAGGAGCATGCGGCTTGAAGCGAATTCAGTCACCGCTGCAGATGCAGGGAAATGTCCCGCTGGAAGAAGCAGCCGCAGGGACTGGGAAAGTTCGGGAATTTCAGGAAGCACCGTAACAGGCATGAGCATAAGGATCACTGCTGCAGAAATTGTGACAACGGCGCTCACGCTTATCCCCCAGAGTATCGAAAAACTGATGTTTCCCCATAGCTTCTCCAGCTTCAGCAGGGCGCCGAGGCCCGCTGAAAGCGTTATGAACATAATCGGATAAAGAAAAAACGGGACGATGTTCATGATCATCCGCGAACTTTGCAGAAGCCACTCGATATCATTTTTAAAATACGGTATAAATTGTACATACAGGAAACCGATTCCGGCGGCAAAAAGATATTTTATCCATGCTTTCATAAGAATAGAGTATCTTATGGCCTCTTATAAGTCAATATGAACTGATTTTCAGGTTGATTCTTTATTCTGTAATACTGCTTTTTTACCGCAGTTGTTCGCCGGTATACTGCTGATAGTGCAGAAGCCGGCATGCTGATGGATGGCTATGCTGATGCTTGTATGCTGCTTTGTCAGCCTGAACACCCATGGTTTAAAAGCTCGAGGAGGAGATATGAAAATTGCTATAGGACAGATTAATGCAAAGATAGCTGATTTTGACGGGAATAAGAAGAAAATTCTTGATTTTGCGCAGCGGGCAAAACAGCAGAAGGCGGATATCATCGTCTTTCCCGAGCTTTCAGTTTGCGGATACCCTCCGCTGGATCTGCTGACATATCACTATTTTGTTGATAGGAACCTGCAGGTAGTCGAGGAACTCTGCCGGGAGCTTCCTCGGGATATCGCCGTTTCCCTGGGCTATGTGGATAAAAATACCAGCGGTATCGGCAAGCCCCTGTATAATATGACGGCGCTTATCGAGGATGGTGCTGTGGTGTATAAACAGGCGAAGAGCCTTCTTCCCACCTACGATGTTTTTGACGAGGATCGTTACTTCGAGCCCGCTGACCGGAGGGAGCCCTTTCCGTTTCGGGGCAGCAGCCTCGGCTTTGTGATCTGCGAGGATATCTGGGTGGAAAATGCCGGAGATCTCTCCATGACCTATCCGATTAACCCGGCTGATGAGATGGTTGTTAAAGGTGCTGATCTGCTCATTTCGGTTTCTGCGTCACCCTTTCATATTGGAAGGGTTGAGGAAAGAAAAGCGCTGCTTCGCGATCTGAGCCGGCAGTATCATATTCCTGCGATCTATGTGAATGCCGTGGGGGCTAACGATTCCCTCATTTTTGATGGGAACTCTATGGCGGTTGATGCTGATGGGGATGTGGTTCTGAAGTGCGCTTCTTTTTCGGAGGATTTATGTTTTGCAGAACTGTCTCCTGTGGGCATGTCTGCTGCGGAACAGGATACGGCCAATGCGGAAGAAATTGATGCGGAAGAGGGCTGGAATAAGCTTGCTGATGCAGGGAGCAAATATGAAGCCTTGGACAAAGGGGCTAAAATCGAGGACGGAGGCATCAGAAATACAGATGATTCCGCGGGTTCCCGCGAACAGGATCTGATGTATGAAAATTTGGAGAAGGCGCTGATTCTCGGGGTGGGGGACTATTTGCGGAAGTCCGGTTTTTCCCGGGTGAACATTGGCTTGTCCGGAGGGATTGATTCAGCGTTGACGGCGGTGATCGCTGCGAAGACGGTGGGGGCGGAGAATGTCCATGCCTATGCCATGCCGTCGCGGTATTCGTCGGAGCATAGTCTGACCGATGCGCGGCAGCTGGCGGAGAATCTTGGTATCGGCTACGAGGAGATCCCGATTGAGTCCTGTTTTTCTGCTGCCTTGGAGAGCCTTTCGGGGAGTTTTGCCGGTACGGAACCCGATGTGACGGAGGAGAATATCCAGGCGAGGATCCGGGGAATGCTGCTGATGGCGTGGTCCAACAAGAAGGGCTCGCTGCTCTTGACCACGGGGAATAAGTCTGAGATGGCCGTGGGTTACTGCACCCTTTACGGTGATATGTCCGGAAGCCTGGCGGTGATCGGTGATCTGTTCAAGTCTGAAGTCTTTGCCCTGTGCAGGAGTATCAACAAACGGGCGGGCTACGATCTAATCCCTCAGAATGTGCTGGACAAGCCGCCTTCCGCGGAGCTCCGACCGGGGCAGAAAGATGAGGATAGTCTGCCTCCCTACGAAGTGCTTGATGCCATCCTGCATATGCATTTGGTGGAACGCGCTTCTCCTGCTGATATTACAGCGGCGGGATTTGATTATGAAACGGTGAAGCATGTGCTGACTCTGGTGGAGCGGAATGAATACAAGCGCCGGCAGGCTGCTGTGGTGCTGAAGGTGTCGCGCAAGGCCTTCGGTTTCGGACGGCAGATCCCCATGGCTAGAAGCCTCTACGAGTTTTCCTAGAGGTTCCCAGCAGCTTCATTAAGGTGAGGCCTATCATTATCGAGGCCTATCATAAAGAATTAGAGGTTTCTCGGGCTTCTCGGGCTTCCTGTGCCTCCTGGGCTTTCTGGAACTACCCTGAAATCTGGTTCAGCAGACCGTCCACCCGGTAGTGAGCCCAAGGCTCCAGCCGATACCAGTCGTAGAGTACGGCAAAGGTCTCCTCAAGTATGCGTTCCCGCAGCTCTTTCCTCGCCTCCTGGGTCTGTTTCTGTGCCTTCTGGGTTTCTGACAAAGTTTCTGCTGCCGCGGAAGAGGATGTAGAAGCTGTTGCGGAAGTTTCAGTGCCCCCCTCATTCAGATGCTCATCCAGCGAAAAGAGCTGTGCGAAGGCCAGCCAGACCAGGCTTTCTTGGAAAGACTCCTTGTGATACCACTCAACCCCTTCGCTCCAGTTGGTTTTCGTGAAGCTGCGGTACAGGGGATCGGTAAAAAGCTTGCGCAGCATGGCGCCGGAACTGAGGCCGTCTTCCCTGGCATGGACAAACCAGTTAGCAAAGTGATATATGAACTGCGCTCCCTTTAGGGTTCTCTCTGCCTCTTCAGGGGAAACCCCGTTCTGTTTAAGGATCTCATCGAAAAAATCCTCCAGGAGGAGTTCATGGACCAGATCTATCTGCTGGTCCCTGCCATCTCTGTTAATAGTCTGTGCCGCAGGAGTAATGAGAAGCGAAGCGAAGAGCACAATGGGATACTCGCTCATAACGGTGAAGGATTCGCCGATAAAACGTTGAAGCGGAAAGCCTTCATCCGATACGGTCAGGCTGAATATTTCATTGGTGATTTCGGCAAAATGATCCATAAGATTGAGAAACTTTCTCAGACAGTTTTTTGATATTGATGATGGAAGCAGGGTCCCTTCAGGTTTCAGTTCGTTGTTCCAGGCAGAAATGAAGGAGCGGTAATACGGCAGCCAGCGCTGTTTACAGGTGTCGGATACCGAGGGGTTGCCGGAAAAGAGCTGCTTTGCCAGAAGGATCTGATCCGCTTCGATAAATGGGGTGAGCGCCTTGTGGAGGGGCTGCAGGCGAATCAGAGCCAATTCTCGCTCCCAGTTGGGAGTTCCCTTTCCTTTGAGATTTTTTGCCAGTTCATGGAAAAGGCCGTGGGAATCGTGAACTTCCCGAAAATTCAGGAAGATTTGGGTCTGATATCCCTTCAGCTCGGCGTACATTCCCTGGCTGTAGAGTTCCCAGGAGGGGCGAATGTAGGTGAGACCGTCATGAAAACCGTCAAATAGGCAGTAGTACTGGCCTGTCTGCTTGAGTTCCAGAGCTTCTCCCAGGCTTTGTCTGCGGTGGTTTCGGTCTTCACTCCATTTATCCAGATACGGTGCGGATGACAGAATCCATCCGGCCGTCTTCTGATAGGAGTTATTAAAGAGGACCAGAGAGCGGAGATGTTTTTTCCCATTTGAATAGGCATAGACATTTTCGTTTACACCGTTGTGGGTGCTGAAGTCGTAGAGGCGAAAGTTAATAACGTCCGCAAAGAGGGATCGCAGCTTCATGATGGGAAAGATGCGCCGATAGTGCTCCTGCACCAGGTACTGATCGGGTTTTTCGTCCCAATAGGCTTTAGTATACTCCATCCCGTACTTTTCACGATACCCCTCAATCTGTCCGTGGCCGACCATGGGCAGGCCGGGCATGGTAATCAGCAGGGTGAAAACCCCGAAATATTTATCACCGTCACCGAACTGGGCAACGGCGGTATCTTCATCCGGGTTATTCATGAAATTTACGAAGCGTTTCAGGATTTCCGGGTCAAAACTCAGGGTGTTCTTGATGGTATTGCGATATTTCTGATTATCCTCATTCTTGAGCATGTTCATAAAGGCACTGTTGTAGACTCTGTGCATTCCCAAAGTTCGTACAAAATAGCCCTCCATCATCCAGAAAGCCTCGGCCAGCAGCAGCGTGTCAGGGGCCTCTTCTGCTATCCGGTCCACAACCTCCCGCCAGAATTCGCTGGGCATGGCTCGATGGAACTCCTTGTCGCTGATTCCGTAGGCTGCCCGCCCGGGGATATCGCCGCCGTGACCGGGCTTCGGGTACCAGAGGCGCTGAATATGCCGTTTTGCCAGGGTCATGGCCGCATCAAAGCGAATAATGGAGAAGTTTCTTGCCACATGTATGATCGTCTGGATTACCAGCTCCCGTGTCTCCGGGTTGAGATAATCCAACTGGGCGGTATCGTTCCAGGGCATGGATGTACCGTCATTCCCGTGATAGATATACCGGGTATCGCCGCTGTGAAAATCCACCCGTTTAAAGGTCACCGCCGCATCGGTACGGTCGTAGTAGTGATCCTCGATGAATACGCCCAGTCCGGGGTGATTGCTGAGATTCTCTCCAGTGAAGCTGTAGGAGGGGTAGGGCGCATGAGGGAGCTGCAGAAAGAGATCCGGGCGGTGTATCATCCATTCTGAGTCGATTCCCGTATGGTTCGGCACCATGTCGCTGGCCACCCGTATGCCGCGGCTATTGCAGCGCTCCTTCAGGTTGTGAAGTGCCGGCCAGCCGCCGAGTGATGCTGCTATATCGTAGGAGCGGAGGGAGTATGCTGATGCTTCCGCTTCCGGATTTCCGCAGAGATGCTTGATCCGTTTTGATGCCGAACTCCTCTCCCAGAGTCCGATGAGCCACAGGGCGGTAAAGCCGCGTTCCGCTATACGGTCGAGCTCCTGGTCAGGTATCTGGTCGAGCCGCCGAATTTCCCGGTTGTACTCTTTGGAGAGCTGATCGAGCCAGACCAGGGTGCTCTTCGCGAGCATGATCACCCGAGGCATCCAGTCGGAATCTTCACTGAAACGCTCATACTCCAAGTCAAAGGCGTTGTAGGAGAGCTCTTCCGAGGGGCCTGGCCCAGGGGGAAATACAGCACGGTGCTCCTCCTGTATAAAATCGATAGCTCTGAGAATTTCGTTAATCAGGTCGGAGACATAGCTTCCCCAGCTGGACATGATATATCTGAGCTGCCCGGCAAGATCGTTGGGGGATTTTATGATCGGCTGCAGGAGGAATTCCGGGAGGCTCAAGCCGCCGGAGCCCGGTACGGCATCCTGCTGCATGAGGTAGGTTTCCAGGGTATTCTGTAGTACTCGATAGTTTGTATCTGCCTGCAGGGGTGTTTCATCGAAGAGGTCGGGAAATTCCCTGATCATAGCAGGATTTTTATGAGTCATGGAGAGAATTAAGAGATCAGGAAGCAGCTGATTTTTTAATCTGCGTTTTTTTGCCTTCTCTTCGGCCTCCCGGGTCTCTCTTCCTTCGGGAAATGTCTTGCGGTATGTATCAATAACGGAGTCCGTCTGTTTGATGCGTTCCTGAAGGTATGTATATGCTTCCTGAAAGAGGAGCGGTTTTTTATCTTGAACATAGGTGCTGATGATGCGGTACTGAACAAGGGTGATGAGTCCGGCTGCGTAGAGAGTTGAAGAGCTGACGGGATGTTCTATCCTGCCGTACTCTTTCCGCCTCGCGTTGATACGCTGAGCTGCGGTTTGGGCTTGACGATAATGGCTCTGCAGATTTGCATCCTGGGGGAAAAGGGTCTCTGGAATTTCATACCAGCTTCGGGATGTCTGAGAAATTCTGATTTCCTTGGGAGTTTCATTCTCCTTCACTGTCTAGCCTCCTGAAGGTGTGTCATGCTGCAGCATAGCGGTATGATGCCGCATGCCAAGTAGTATAACACGTTTGCCGTCTAATTTCGACTGTACATCATGATATGATCATGGAATTTTCCTGATAATATACAAATATTGCCATGCCGTATAGGCTCCTGCAAACCTGTGAGCCCCACTTACGGACTTCTTAGGCTTCTTAGGGGCTGCGGAAAACCTCTCTTTTACCAGTTGCAGTAAAGGTGCCGGAGGCTAGCTGATTCAGGAGTTCCCGGGCGGCAGCGGGGAGAAAATCTGCTAAGAGAGCCTCCTCTATCGGCGTGAAACGGGAAAGCACGAAAGAGGAGGCATCTCCCCGTTCGGGGCGTCCGATACCGAGGCGCAGCCGGAAAAAGTCCTTTGTCCCCAGGGAGCTTATGATGGAACGCAGTCCGTTATGCCCTCCGGCACCGCCGCCTTCTTTAATGGCAAGGGTGCCGAAGGGGAGTTCGAGGTCGTCATGGACTACGAGAAGGGACTGAAGGGTATTCCCCTTGTGTGAAGTTTTTTTCACTTGTTTCTTCGGTCCATTTTTTTTGCTGCTTTTACTGCTGTTTTTGTCGCCGTTAAGGGAGAAGAACTGCACCGCCGCAGCTGCGGATTTCCCGCAGCTATTCATAAAGGTGTCGGGCTCCAGGAGGTGAATTCGCCTGTCGGGAGCCGGGCGAAGGACCGTATAGGATGCATGGAATTGCGTTTTCCATGCCGGCTGGGATCCTCCAAAGAGAAATTCACCCTCCCTGAGCACATTGGGAAGGAGCATGCGCGCAATATTGTGTCTGGTCTTTTCGTAAGATTTTCCGGGATTTCCCAGGAAGATAATGAGTAGGTCCATGGGCACAGCTTGCTTGAAAGCAGCGGACTTTGTCAATGCCGCAGAGACGTTCAGGAGCATGTTCCTTCGATTCCACCAGCCGGTCAAAACGCGGCGCTTGGGCATCAGCATCCAGAAATTCAGGATAAACGATGTCAGTTCAGCCTATCCGATATCTAAAGTTTAATTGGTATTACCAGGTAAATTTTGGGAAAAATATTGGAAAAAGTTCAGCAAATTTATTAACAAATGGGCTTATTCTATGCTAGTATGGGGATTGTTAATTTTTTCCAGTGAATAGAAAAAAAGTTGTATTACAAAAAGTAACAGGTGTTTATGCGTACAAAACGTGTCTATTTCTATGACATGTTCAGTTTATTTCTCATGATAAATATCGTCGCATTGGCTGTGCTCTGCCCGGTTTTCTATATGAGAGGGGCGTTTGCAGCTGCGGCGGTTTTCGGTGGGCTGACTTGTGTCCTCGGCTGGACGTACTGGCTGAATCACGGGGGCAAGGTACGGTTATGGGCGGTCTATCTTGATCTGGCTGTAATTCTCTGTGTTTCTGTTCCGGCCTACTGGCTCCTGACTGGCGGAATTCAGGGGCCGCTCTTATATATTATGCCTGTGCTTGCTTTAGTGGTATATATGATGGGTGAGCCCAGGAGTATTCTCTTTTTTCTCTTACTTCAGATGCTTATTCTTGGCGGTCTGACTGCGGCCCAGTATCTTCGTCCGGATATCATTCTGCACTCCTTTTCAGAGCCTTTGCAGTCGGCGCTCATTCTGGTGAGTCTGCTTTTCAGTATGGGCTTGCTGCTGCTGATTATCTACTATTATGAAAAACGTTTTGTCTATGAGCGGACCATGCTGAAGCTGTATGCAGAGAAGCTGGAGGTTATTTCCCGGACGGACAGGCTTACGGGTATTCTGAACCACGGTGCTATCAAGCAGAAAATTGATGATGAGATTGTCCGGGCTAAGCGTTACGACCGGGATTTTTCTCTTCTGCTTCTGGATGTGGATAATTTTAAGAATATCAACGATACCTTCGGTCATTCTGAGGGGGATAGAATTATGTGCAGGG
>JAIPFU010000095.1 GCA_021736505.1 Spirochaetia bacterium
TGAATATATCTGTTTCTAAGATAAAAAAAGCTAAATTAGTAAGTTGGCGGGAGGATTGACAGATGGCTGCCGGTTTGAGTGAGGCAATAAGAAGCCTTGTAAGCGATAAAGGAATCTCTGAAGAATTGATAATAAAAACAATAGAAGACTTTTTATTAGCCGCATATAAAAGAAAATTTGGAACTGTAGATAATGCCGTAGTCAAGTTCAGCGATGATGGAGATGAGGTATCCTTGTTTGCACAAAAGCAGATAGTTGAAGAAGTTGCAGATCCTGTAGAAGAAATAGCTTTAGATGATGCTCTTGAGCTGAATAGTGAGTGTGAATTAGGTGATGAGTTACTAATAGAAATTGATCCGAAGCAGTTTGACAGAATTTCTATTCAAAGCGCTAAACAGAAAGCAAGACAGACATTACGAGAAATCCAGAAAGATACATTATATTCGGAGTACAAAGGAAAAGAAGGAGAGATGATAATAGGGTATTATCAAAGAGAGAAGAATGGTGATATCTTTATTGATCTCGGAAAAATTGAAGGTCTTCTTCCTAAACGCTACCAGTCACCTCGAGAGTATTATCACCAAGGTGATAGAGTGAAGTCCTATATTTACAGTGTCGAAAAAGGACAGCGAGGCCTAAGTGTAATACTATCTAGAACCCATACAGAATTTGTAAAAAAGCTTTTTGAAGTTGAAGTACCTGAAGTATATGATCATACTATTGAAATATACAAAATTGTCAGAGAACCTGGTTATAGAACCAAAATGGCCGTTTATACAAATAGAGAGGAAGTTGATCCCGTCGGAGCTTGTGTGGGAATGAAGGGTACTCGTATCCAGACAATAGTGAAAGAGCTTGAAGGAGAAAAAATTGATGTTCTTAGGTATGAAACTGATCCTCATAAATTCATAAAAAATGCACTTTCTCCTGCAGAAGTCAAACAGGTCTATATACTGGATGAAACCAAAAGGTCAGCTTTAGCTGTAGTTGCTGACAACCAGCTATCTTTAGCAATAGGTAAGCAAGGCCTCAATGTAAGGCTAGCTAATAGATTAGTTGACTGGAATATTGATGTTAAGACTGAAGAACAATTTGCTGAACTTGATGTTAATGTAGAATTGAGGAAGGGAATAGATGCACTGTTCAACGAAGAACATTTTGAACAGGAACAAGAACCTGAAGAAGAATATATTGAAGTAGAAAAATTATCTGATATACCTGAAATAGATGCATCTGTTGTAAATATTTTAAAAGAGAATGGAATTGAAGCGATTGAAGACTATATAAATACAGAAGAGTCGGTATTGCTTTCTTATCCAGGTATTGATGAAGAGGTCATTCAAAACCTTAATGAATTAGTAAATGAATATGTTGATATCATCGAAGAAGATTCCGATTCAGAATTTGATGACAATTTTGAAGAAACTCCAGAAGATAATAAAGAAACAGTTGATGAACCCAATTCAATAGATGTACCGTTTGATGATGGAGAAACAATAGAAGAAGAGACAGTGGAAGAAGAGACATATCTTTGTCCTGAATGCAGCGGAGAAATTACTGCAGATATGTCAGTATGTCCCCATTGTGGTGTCGGATTAAGTTTTGAATATGAAGAGGACGCTGCAGAAACAGAAGAAGATAATACTTCAGACAAAGAGTAAGCTACTAGATGATAAGGATAGGGTAATATATGGCAGAAGAAGAAAAAATTAATAAACCAAAGGCTACACTAATAAAGCATAGAAAGAAACCGGCTGAAAGACCAGTGAATGCTGAAAAAGAAAGCGTCACCTCAGACGCTGAGAAACCTCAGGAAAAGAAAAAAGTTGTTGTAGTCAAAAAGAAAAAAGTTCTCGTGAAAAAATCATCTTCAGCAGGTAAAAATAGCCCTAAAACAATATCTAGTAAAAGTGAAAAAGAAGATATTGAAAAACAGAAAAGTACTGAAACACCACCAGAAGAAAAAACAAAAACACAAGCAGTACCGCCAGCTGAATCAGTAGGTTCAGCTAATAAAGCTGGTGAATCTACTTCTCATAATAATCGTAATAATCGATCACAGGAAACGCAGACGCCGAAAAAATCTTATGTTTCTAAACCAGGGGCTAGACCAACAAATAGGCCTCAGCAAAGCGCAGATAACAGAAGAGCTGGTAATTTCAATAGAAGTTCTCAATCTGAGCGACCTGAAAGAAGGCCTGAGCGACCTGAAAGAAAGCCTGAAAGGCCTGAAAGAGGCAGTACTCCTCGAGGAAGTGCACCCGGCCGTCCTGGTCCAGGCTCTCAGACAACTGCTAACCGTAATAGGCCTCAGCCAACTAGACCTCAGGGCCAAGGAAGACCTCCACGTCCCGGTGCACCTAAAACAGGGAGACCCGGCGATAAATATCCTTCACCTAATAGAGGGAAAGCTCCAGCACTCGCTGGCGGGAAAAAACCAGGACCCAAC
This sequence comes from Spirochaetia bacterium, assembly GCA_021736505.1. Next base: position 2,450 of record JAIPFU010000095.1, read on the forward strand.
ACTAAAACAGAGATTGAAGATGCAGGAAAAGCTCAGAGGAAATCTCCTAAAAAAACATTTAAATCAAAAAAACATGTTGATTACCAAAAGAAACATGAAAAAGTACCGGAAAGAGATTTCCAGATAAAGAAAAAAAATAAGAAAAAAACAAATCCTGTTCCAAAACAAATTGATATAATGGAAGTTATAACAGTTTCTGAGTTAGCAAAAAAGATGAATTTGAAAGCTTCAGAACTGATAAGTAAACTTATGGGAATGGGAATGATGGTTACCATTAACCAGCAAATAGATTCTGATACTGCTGAAATAATTGCTGGTGAATACGGGTGTACGGTAAATATAGTTTCCTTATATGATGAGACAATAATTGAAACTGAAAAAGATTCAGACAAAGAATTAAAATCAAGACCTCCAATAGTAACGGTTATGGGGCATGTTGATCATGGAAAAACAAAATTGTTGGATGCTATCCGCTCCTCTGATGTTGTAGCTGGAGAGTATGGCGGCATTACTCAGCATATCGGAGCCTCTACTGTTAAACTTCCGCAAGGCGATATTGTTTTCCTTGATACTCCTGGGCATTCAGCATTTACTCTCATGAGGTCCCGAGGAGCACAGATAACGGATATTGTCATCCTTGTAGTTGCAGCCAACGATGGAGTTATGCCTCAGACAGTTGAAGCTATTAATCATGCAAAAGATGCGAATGTACCAATTATTGTCGCCATTAATAAAGTTGATTTACCTGAAGCCAATCCCGATCGTGTTAAGCAGCAGCTTTCAGAATACAATTTGCTGCCGGAAGATTGGGGTGGTTCAACGCTGTTTTGCGAAATATCTGCATTGAAAAATCAGGGTATAGAAGAATTATTGGAAACTATACTGCTGCAGTCAGAAATACTGGAATTAACTTCTAATTATAATTGTCGGGCAGAAGGAAAGATAATTGAATCAAAAGTTGAGCATGGACGTGGTATTGTTTCAACTGTAATAGTTCAAAGAGGTACATTAAGAATTGGGGACCCCTTTGTAGCAGGTATTTACAGCGGGAAAGTTCGTGCTCTATTTAATGACAGAGGCCAGAAAATTGATGAGGCAACACCTTCTACACCTGTTGAAATTCTTGGTTTTTCCGGAGGTATACCCAGTGCCGGAGCTCCTTTTCAAGTAACGGAAAATGAACGCCAGTCTCGGCAAGTTGCTAGTAAAAGGCAGGAATTAGAAAGACAGGGTGAAGCCAGCAATATGAAGAAAGTTACCCTTGATAATCTTTTTGATTCTATACAGGAAGGTGAGATACAGGAATTTAAAGTAGTTATTAAAGGTGATGTTCATGGATCTGTTGAAGCCCTGCAGACAGCATTAGAGAAATTATCAACAAAAGAAATCAGGCTTCATGTAATTCATGCATCAGCCGGAGCAATTGTTGAAAATGATATAAATTTAGCAATAGCTTCAAATGCCATAGTTATTGGCTTTAATGTTCGTCCTACTCCGAAAGCTCAAGCATTAGCTGAGAAGGAAAAAATTGATATAAGAAAATACAATATAATCTATGATGTAGTTGATGATATTAAATTAGCTATGGAAGGGATGCTGTCTCCTGACTACAAAGAAAATGTAATTGGTCATGTTGAAATACGAGATATAATTAAAGTTCCCAAAATTGGCTTGATTGCTGGTAGCTATGTTTTAGACGGAAAAGTAAAAAGGAACTCCATGGTTCATGTTCTGCGTGATAATGTATTAATTCATACAGGTAAGATAAATTCTTTAAAACGATTTAAAGATGATGTTAAGTCTGTAGATGCTGGATATGAATGCGGTTTAGGAATTGAAAACTTTCAGGACATCAGAGAAAATGATATTCTTGAAGTATATGAGACTGTCGAGGTTAAAAAGAAATTATGAGCGAATTTAAATCGGAGAGAATAGCTTCTTACATTCAAGAAGCTGTCACCTCTCTAATTCTCCAGGGTGAACTCAAAGATCCGAGGATAAGCAGGTTCATTCAAGTAAATAGAGTAGAAGTATCCCATGATACAAGCTCAGCAAAAGTATTTGTATCTACTTTTGAAGATGAAGAAGTACTAAATTCTTCAACAAAAGCGTTACAATCTGCTGCTGGGTTTATTCAGAAAAAGATAGCTAAACACGTAAAAACAAGAAATACTCCAAGATTGATATTCATATCAGATAATTCTATAAAAAACAGTATAAAAGTTAATTCTCTTATAGATCAGCTGCATGATGAAGAAGATAGTGATGAATGAACAGTTCAGGAATAATTTTATTAAATAAAAGGCCCGGATACACATCATTTGTGGAAATCCAAGAGTTGAAAAAAAGATTTGGTTTAAAGAAAGTAGGCCATGCCGGGACTCTTGATAAATTCGCTTCCGGATTGCTTATTGTTTTATCCGGGTATATGACTAAACTCAATCCTTATTTTTCTCAAGCTTCCAAAACATACATCACTGTTTTTAAATTTGGTGAAGAGACAGATACGCTAGATCCTCATGGAAGCATTATCAAACAAAATTCTGTACCAGATGAAGCGAGCATTAAAAATAGCTTAAAACATTTTACTGGAGAAATATATCAAAAACCGCCAATATATTCCGCAATTCATGTAAAAGGGCAGCGGGCTTATAAATCAGCTTTAAAAGGTGAATATGTTGATATTCCTGAAAGAAAAATTCTTATTCATAATATTTCTATTCTTTCCTGGAAGCCCCCATACCTTAAATTATCGATTTCCTGTTCAAAAGGAACCTATATTAGATCAATTGCCAGGGATTTAGGTGCATATTCCGGAAGCTGTGCATATGTAACTGAATTAAAAAGGACTAGAATTGGTGATTTTTTGTTAGATTCAGCGTTTACGGTTGATAATTTCACTCCTGACAAAGGCATTATTAAAAATAAGAATGCTTTTCAATATCTAGAAGACTGTAAATTTTTTACTGTAAAAAATGAATATACAGAAAAAGTTCTTAATGGAAATGCTCCAAAAGAGAATTGGATCAAGGAGATGCAGGATCAGGAAAATTTCAAGCATAAATTTTTATGCTTCTTTGACGAAAACGAAAAATTCCTTTGTATGTACACTTATAACTCTTCAAATAACAGTATTAAATCAATATATGTCAATTCACAGTTTGAATTCTAATAGTGGAGTAATAAAAAGTGGAAATCATCACTTTTGAAAGTTTTATCAATAATAAAATACTTATAAATGAAAAAATTTCTGCTACTATTGGTGTATTTGACGGTATACATAAGGGTCATAGAAAATTAATAAAATCTACAACAGCTGATAAGCATACAAAGTCTTTAGTAATAACATTCAAAAACAATCCAAAGGCATTTCTTCCGCATCGTGAATATACAGGTAGTATTTCAACTATTTCCCAAAGGCTTAAATGTTTTGAAGAGCTTAAAATCGATTATGTTGTTATGATTGACTTTTCCAGTGATTTTAGTAAACTGTTTGGAGAAGAATTCATGCAACATATATTGAATTCCTGCAGACTGCATAAATTGTTTATAGGAAGTAATTTCCATTGCGGATACAAAGGAAGTTTCTCTGCAGGAGATACAAAAAAAATGCTTACTTCAAAAGGTGTAGTTGTAGAAATAATTGAGCCTTTACTATATGATAATAGTATCGTTATAAGCAGCACAATTATTAGAAATGCAATAAAAGAAGGAGACTTAGAATTAGCTGAAAAATTAATAAACCGAGCATATTCTCTTGATTTAGCCGATTTACCTCAAAAACAAGAGAACAAAGCCATTTACATATGTAAGGATGATATTATGCAGGTTCTACCGCCACCTGGAACATATAGTGCATGCTATCGTATTGAAGAAGAATATAATTGCGAAAAATCAATAACTGTAATAGATAATCAGTATATTGTAATACCAGTAAAATTTGAAAATCAAAAGAAAAAAATTCTGAATGTTGAATTCAAATCAATAAGGAGATAGTGAAATGCCTTTATCTAAAGAAGAAAAAGCTGAAATTGTAAAAAACTATGGAGAATCAGAAAAAGATACTGGTTCTACTGAAGTACAGATTGCACTTTTAACAAAAAGGATTACCGAATTAACTGAACATTTTAAAACAAATAAGAAAGATCATGCAAGCAGAAGAGGTCTTCTTAAACTTGTTGGAAAAAGAAGACGATTATTGCGATATTTGAGTGACAATGATCTGGACTCTTACCGGAAACTTATTAAAGAATTAGGTT
>JAIPFU010000096.1 GCA_021736505.1 Spirochaetia bacterium
TATAGGGTGGAAGTCAATGACCCAATTTGATATATTGAAGCATGATCACAAAAAGTACCGTGATACGAAACAAAAACGGCATCCATGTTCGCCCTTCCAGGGCTATAGTTACTCAGTTCGGCTTTTATCAGGGAAGTATAACTATTACTGCCAACGGCATGACCATAGATACGCTTTCCATCATGCATCTACTGTCCCTTGGTATGCAGTATGGAGATAAGGTGCTTATTACCGTTGATGGACCAGATGAACAGAAAACTGCCGAAAAACTGGCTTCTCTGCTTTCAACGGAGTTCAATTTCCCGCCGGCATCTTCTATGGAACTGTAATGCCCGCGGCTAAAAACGATTTACTAATGCAATTGATAATAATGAAGAGGAGGTTTCCATGATTAAACATGAAGATTCCATGAAAACTGATGTGAGAAACGGAATGCGCGGCGGTGAAGGAGACATAAGCATTCAGCATATTGTCGATAAAGAGGATATGAGGCACTGTCGGCTCTTTTCAAAGATTACAATTCCCGTAAACGGGAGTATCGGTGCTCATACTCATGAGAACGAGACGGAATACTACTACATTCTGCAGGGAGAAGGCATTGTGGGTGAAAAGGACGGCGATAAAAAAGTTGTACTTGGAGATGTGGTTATAACAGGAAATGGAGCAAGCCATAGCATTAGGAATAGCGGTACATCTGATCTTGTCTTTGCTGCTGTGATAATTCTGGACGATTGATTGTATGAGTATGACTGCAATTTGTGTTTTCTGCGGTTCCAGCCGAGGGTCTTCTTCCGAGTATGCCGCAGCTGCTGAACGCTTGGGAAAAGCTTTCACTGAACAGCAGATAAACCTTGTTTACGGCGGCAGCAATGCCGGCCTGATGGGTATTACGGCAAAGAAGGTTCTGCAGGGAGGCATGCATGTCACCGGGGTTATCACGGAGGCTATCAATGCACGTGTTGGTGCGTTGGAGGGAACAGAGCTCCATGTAGTAAGGACAATGCACGAAAGAAAAGCGATGATGGCAGAGTTTTGCGAGGGCTTTATTGCTCTGCCGGGAGGCATCGGCACGCTGGAGGAGCTGACAGAGGTTTTTACCTGGAGCCAGCTTGGTATCCACGCGAAGCCTCTGGGGCTGCTGAACACCCGAGGCTATTATGATCCCTTTACGGCTTTTCTTGAACATATGGTAAAGGAGGGCTTTCTTCGAAAGGGGCATCTTGACACCCTGCTGATTGATGAAGATCCAGAAAAACTGCTTGAGAAGATGCAGAACTTCAGGTATGCATACCAGTCAAAGTGGAATAACTAAAAGCGGCTGAAAGTGGAATAACTAGGCGTTTCCAGCTGCCTGCGGGACGGCGGAAACGAATAAGTGCATTGAGCTGAAACGCATAGCGGAGGCATCAGCATATATAACACTACTTTATCCGCGGCTACCTGCTCTGCTGCTCTTCCAGTACCCGTAAAATTTCCGGAAGCAGCTGTTTTTTCCTTGAAAGAATCCCCGGCAGGAAAAACTTTCCGTTCTCTTCCATTTTATACATGAGTTTATTTTCGATACCCTGATACGGGGTTGTAAGAAGTATGCTGTTTTCTTTGATGACATTCGTTATCAGCAGCATCACCCACGAAAGTCCCCGTTTTAATTTGACCTGCTCCAGGCTGTAGAGCAGCTTCTCTTTCACCTCTTCCACATTTTCCAGAGTTATAACTTCAACCTGACCGATACCGAATTTACAGCCGTATTCATCGTATATCTTAAAGTCCGCTGTAATGATTGATTCCGGATCTTCCTCAGTAAGGACCAGCCCTCCTTTGAAAATTTCTTCCCCAAAGGCCTGTATGTCGCTGATTTCAGCAATATTCGCCAGTTCTTTGACGATGTGACGGTCCAAGGATGTCGCTGTGGGCGATTTCAGCATAACAGTGTCGGAAAGTATGCCGCCGAGAAGCAGTTTTGCAATAACTGGGTTGATGGTGACCTGGTGCTTTTTATAGTGCTCATAAACTAGAGTGCAGGTGCTTCCCACTGGTGATGAGGCGACATAGATGGGGTAACGTGTTTTTTCCAGGGCAAGCCGGTGATGGTCGATGATTTCAACAACTTCAGCATCCTCAATTCCTCTGATGCTCTGGCGATATTCGTTATGATCCATGAGGATTACGTATTTTTTCGGTCGGTCGATAAATGAACGCCGGGTAATATAGCCAATGTAGGTCTCACCCTCAAATACGGGAAGTCCACGGTATTCAGAATTGATAAACATCTCTTTAACATCATCAAAAAATTCAGAGGCTTTTACTCTGGGGATGTCTTCGTTCAGAAGGTTTCTTACCGGCAGACTCAAGCGCAGTCGTCTGATGGTTTCGGCAGTGTCCAAATGAGAAAGATACACGGTGCCCTTAAATGCTGAAAAGTCATACTCCGGATACTCGCCGGGAGAATATCCGGTGAGTATTATGGCGGGGAACTGATGTTCAACGGCGTGATCAACCACTTCCTTTCTCATGCCGACGATGATTACGGGTTTATCCGGGAGGATTTTTTCTATACGTTTTCTGCTCACTTCTATAGGCATAGCACCGGTCATCAGCTGGGCTTCAAAGGTGTTGTTATCTCCGCGTTTTATGAACTCTCCGGGTACTACACGTTGGAAATTATCTATTCGAAAATGGTACTTTGGTCGATCTTTGGCGTGTTCCCGGAGGAAAAACCCGGTTACTTCATCCACGCTAATAAGACCTACAAAATTGTCCAGATCGTCGAAAACCGGGGAGACACTGACGGTTCTTTCGTTCAGCATTCGGATAATTTCATATACCGGGTCGTGGACGTGAAACTGTTTTTTTTCACTTTTTACAATTTCTTTTACCGTGGGACGCAGGTCTTTGAGAAAGTCCGGCGGAGCTGCTCCAAGCTGCTGGAATATCTGTTTTGTTGCTTTATTCAGGTGACCGCAGCGGACCGGGATGTAGTTGGTGTCCGGATCGATTTTTTGTTTCAGCTTCGCATAGCAGTAGGCTGAACAGACTGAATCCATATCGGGGTTTTTATGGCCTGTGATGTAGATCGTTTTCATGATTTTTTCTCCTCGCTCATCAGGAAACTCGCTCCGGAAGCTGCTAATCTGCTGTTTCAACGCTACTGTTCAGCACTACTAAACAGCACTACTGTTCAGCACCGCTGTTCAGCGTCTCAACACTTTCTCTCAATTTCTCTCAATTTCTCTTAATTGACAGTTTTTCTGACTTATTGCATATTCTATATGATTACAATTAATATGGCAACGGAGGATCAGTTTATGGATAAGAAGGTAGTTATTGCTAATGATCATGGTGCAATTGAGATAAAGCAGAGGATTGTAAAACACTTGGAAAATCGGGGGTATACGGTAAATGACTTGGGGGTAAATTCTGAGGAATCAGTTGATTATCCCGATTATGCCGAAAAAGCGGGGAAAGAGTTTCTAATGAATCCTTATGAATTCGGTATTGTATGCTGCGGTACTGGTATTGGAATTTCCATTTCCGCCAATAAGCTTGAAGGCATCCGCTGCGCCCTTCCGCAGAACAGCTTTGCTGCTCATATGGCAAAGGCGCATAATAATGCAAATTTTCTTGCCTTTGGAGGAAGGATTGAGTATCAGGAAGCTATTGAAAAGATGCTTGATGCTTTTATTGATCATGAATTCGAAGGCGGTCGACATGCAAAACGGGTTGCAAAAATTATGGCTCTTGAAGATATAGGATCTGAAGAATAGGGAGCAGTTTCCGTTCTGCTCTCTTTTTGCGGTTTTTCTGCAAATTTTTCTGCTTGCCCTGGGGTATTGATGCCTTTCATTCTTCAGGTACTGTATTGAATGGGTGCGGCAGGAGTTCCTGCAGTGTTGTTCGTTCTATTCTCCCTCTTGTATTTACCAGGTAAATAGGAAAAGAGGGAGGACAGAATTCAGCAATTACCTGAAGGCACAAGGCACATGGCGGTACAGGCTGTTCAACGCCTGAGGTAACGATCATATAGGAGAGTTCCGGTTTCCCTTCCTCCGCTGCTGCTTGAAAGATCGCATTTCTTTCTGCACAGACTGTAGCCCCGTAACTTGCATTTTCTACATTACAGCCGGTATACAGTTTCTCAGTTGTTTTTGAAACCACCACTGCTCCTACTTTAAAGTGTGAGTATGGAGCATATGCATGATCTCTTACTTTCAGCCCGGCTGAAACTGCTTCTTTAAATTTCTTTTCTTGGATGTCTCTCATTTGTATATCATACCATAACAGTTAAAGATTACCTACAATAAGCTGGCACAAAGCCTAGAGATGGGCAAGGAAAAAGAGAAAAAATTCAATCCAGAAAAAGGGATGCATCCCCCACTAGTTCTTCCAGTGAGTCAACAACTCTATCTGCTCCAGCATCTATAAGCTGCTCTTTAGTAAAACTGGAGGTAACAGCAACACAGTATGCTCCAGCAGCTTTAGCTGCCTGACAGCCATTTACAGCATCTTCGATGACTATGCAGTCTTCAGCTTTCAGCTTCAAGCCCTCGGCGGCAGCTCTATAGATATCCGGTGCCGGTTTTTTATGCTCAATCTCCAAGCCGTTTATAAGAAAATCGAAAGATTCCGCCGGCAAACCAATTTCCCGCAAGTTAATAAGCATTTTCGTCTCATCAGCACTTGTGGCTACAGCCAATTTAAGTCCTTTTCGCCGGCACCAGGCAACAAAATCGATTACACCAGCCATGGGAGGCATCTTTCCGCGGGAAATCTCATCATAAATTTCATAGGTTCTTTTTTTAGCTTCGTTGATATCGATATTCAGGCCGTAGTCATCCGCCACACAGCCAATATACTTGTTTTCACCTGCTCCCACGTAAGGTAAAAAATCCTCCGGTTTTGCTTTCACTCCCTGCTCAGCAAAATATGCAATCGCAGCATCCCGGATAAATTCTTCCGAATCCAGCAAGACCCCGTCCATATCAAATAAAATACCTTTTTTCATGTAGTGCTCTTCCTCATCAATATACGTTTTCTCTATTTTTCATTATATTTATAAGCGAAATGCAGTGATTCATCAAGCTATTCTACCCAGAAGGCTGTGGAAACACAATAAAATCCAAAACCGCCGCATTTTCTGGCGATGAACTGTTGAATATGCATCATATGTAAAAAAGTTATACTGTCCAGGGAGGAATTTTATCATGATACTTAAGCATCAAGGAATAACACCGGATACCAAAGAGTCGGCATTCATTGCTGACAGTGCTGACATTATCGGAGACGTAAGCATCGGAACAGATGCTTCTGTATGGTTTAATGCTGTTATACGAGGCGATTTAGCTCCTATTATTCTTGGGGAAGGATCAAATGTGCAGGATAATGCGGTAATCCATGTTAACACTGATATGCCGACACACATCGGTAAGAGGGTTACCATAGCTCACAGCGCTGTTATACACGGCTGTACCATTGAAGATAATGTTCTTGTGGGTATGGGCGCCACAGTTCTTGATGGAGCAGTTGTCGGTTCGGAGTCCCTGGTTGCTGCCGGCGCTTTAGTATCACCAAATAAAACATTCCCCCCGAGAAGTCTTATAAAAGGAGTTCCTGCCAAAGTCAGCCGCACTTTAACGGATGAAGAAGTGAAGGGTATTAAAGAGAACGCGGAACATTATATTGAAAAGGCTAAAGAGTATAACAATGAGCAGTTTGAACGGCAGATGGGCCGCTGATCAGGGTTTAATTTTAGACCACACTGATGAAGGGCTTGCTTTGAGAAAATGTCCAGCCCCTCTTTTACCGAAATACTCATTCTCACTTACCAGCAGTTCCCCGCGGAGGAAAGTTTTCTTCACCCTTCCGGTAACCTTGCTTCCTTGATAGGGAGTGTATCCCGCCTTGGTGTGTTCGGTCTCTTTGCGTATTGTCCACTCTTCTTCCGGATCAAAAATAATAATATCAGCATCGCTTCCAGGATGAAGAGATCCTTTGCGAGGATACAGACCGAAAATTTCAGCTGGAGTTCTTGAAAGCAGATCTGTCATCCGCTGCAGGTCGAAGAGTCCTTTTACGACTCCATGGGTATGTATCAGCGGGAGCATTTCTTCGGTTCCCGGGATGCCGGGAAAGATGCTTCGACAGTCCTGGGAGGAGAGTTTCTGCTCCTCAGTAAAAGCGCAGTGATCAGTAGCAATAACTGCAATCTCATTACCCGCAACAGCTTCCCAGAGTGCTGTATTGTCCTTTTTCTCCCGCAGCGGCGGCGTCATGACATACTTGGGAGCATCAGAGAGGGAGAGGAGTGAGTTTTCAAGGAGAAGATAATGCGGGGTGGTTTCCACATGAACATCCGCACCGGAATCACGAGCTTCACGAACAGCCTGCAGTCCCTTTGCTGATGAAAGATGCACAATATAGATGGGAATCCCCACTTCCTTTGCGAGAGCGCAAATATAGCTAACCGCGCGGTATTCCGCCTCCGCAGGCCGCAGCTTAGGATGCATTTCCGGCCCCGCATAGGCATCACCCTGTTTCTCCGCCAATTCTTCAATAAGCGGATCATCTTCCGCATGTACGGTGACCAGCAATTCAAGTTTCCGGCAGTATTCAAAGAGTTCACGCAGTTTTGAGG
>JAIPFU010000097.1 GCA_021736505.1 Spirochaetia bacterium
TGCGGATTGCGCTGGCGGGCAGGACGAATGCGGGGAAATCTTCACTTTTCAATTTGTTTCTCAAAGAGGATCGCTCCATAGTTTCTGATATTCATGGAACAACCAGGGATTATATTGAGTCGTGGATTACGGTTCGCGGAATTCCGGTGCGGCTGTATGATACCGCAGGTTTCCGTTTCGGCGATCAGGCTGAGAAGCTGCAGAGCTCATCTAACTTGGTTGGCACGGATAGACCGGTTGGCACGGATAGACCGGTTGGAATGGATAGCTCGGCTGGCATGGATAGCTCGGCTGGCATGGATAGCTCGGTTGGCATGGATAGCTCGGTTGGCACGGCTGATATTAAAGGCAGTTCTGAGCCGAAATCGGAGCCGTCAGAGTTGGGATTAGAAGCGACAGAGACAGAAAAAGCGCTGAATTCCGCTGCGCGTTCGGAAATTTCCCGGAGGGATAGCATTGAATTTGAAGGAATCCGCAGGAGTGAACGAATTACTGAAACAGCGGATCTTGTGATGTATCTTTTTGATGGCGAAGCGGGCGTTTCTCAGGATGACCGCCGCGTATATCGTGAGCATCAGGATGACCCGCGGTGGATTTTTGTCTTCAGCAAGTCTGATCTCATGAAAGGGGCGGCGGAAAATGATACTTCAGAAAATGATTCTCCAAAAAATGATGCTTCGGATTTTGATGAGTCAAAGATTGATGCTTCGGAGTTTGATGCCATTGCTGTGAGCGCCAAGACAGGGGAAGGGTTTTCCTTGCTGGAAGAAGCTGTGGTTAAGGCCGCTTCTGCCGGCGGTGACATCAATAATGGGGTGATCATTGATTCCCAGCGCCAGAAGGACCTGCTGGAAAGCGCCGTGGAGGCCTTGGACAGGGGACTCGAAGCCGCAGCGGAGGGAATGCCCGTGGATATAATTGCGCCGGAACTGCAGGATGCGCTGCAGACCCTCGGGGAGCTTACCGGAGAAGTGACCAGCGATGATGTGCTGAACAATATCTTCTCCGGCTTCTGCGTGGGCAAGTAGAAAATAGGTCAATGGTAGACTAGCAAGCGGATGGCTGGCAAGCGGATGGCTGGGCGAAAGAAGTGTCAGTAGAAGACAGTACGTGGAAGGAAAATAGGAAGATGAAATATATAAGAAAAACAGGGAATCGGCATGGATTTTGATGCTATCGTGGTCGGCGGCGGACACGCCGGTATAGAAGCGGGATTAGCCCTGGCAAGACTTCAGTTCTCTACCCTCTTTATCACTCAGAGCCTTGATGCAGTGGGGAGACTCTCCTGTAATCCCGCCATCGGAGGACTCTCGAAGGGCAATATTGTCCGGGAAATAGATGCTCTCGGCGGAGAAATGGGCAAACTCATCGATCAAACCATGATTCAGTTCCGGATCCTCAATAGAAGGCGAGGCCCTGCGGTGCAGGCACCCCGTGCCCAAGCCGACAAGTTCAGCTACAACCGACTGGCTAAGGAGACCCTGGAACAGCAGAAAAACCTTCATGTCTTTCAGGATACCGTAACTGACCTCATTATTGATGCCTCAGGGCAGGCCGTGGAGGGAGTGATCACTGAAAGGGGGAAGCGCTTCACCGCTCGGACGGTGGTGCTGACCACTGGGACCTTTATGGAGGGAAAAATCTTCATCGGCGAATTTGAAGCCGCCAACGGGAGATTGGGAGAACCTGCCGCAGTCGGTCTCGGTACGAACTTGAGACGCTTGGGATTCACCGTGGGACGATTGAAGACGGGAACCCCAGCAAGGGTAAGAAAGAGCTCACTGGATTTTGACAAGATGGAGGAGCAGCCCGGCGACGAACTTATGCTGCCCTTCTCCTTTTCCAACGATGCGGTTGACCGCACTTCGGTAGCCTGTTACATCACCCACACCAATAAACGGACCCATAATGTGATTGGGGATAATATTCACCGATCACCCCTTTACGGCGGCAAAATTGTCGGACTCGGGCCCCGCTACTGTCCCTCAATCGAGGACAAGGTGGTTCGCTTCCCGGATCGGGATCGTCATCAGATATTCGTTGAACCTGAAGGCTTGGGTACAGAGGAGATGTATCTGAACGGGATTTCATCATCCCTGCCTGAGGATGTGCAGGAGAGCTTTATTCACTCTATTCCCGGTTTGGAGCACGCTGAAATTATGCGGCCCGGCTATGCTGTGGAATATGATTTCCTCGATCCGACGCAGCTATACGCCTCCCTGGAAACAAAGCGGTATAAAAATCTCTTTCTAGCAGGGCAGACCAACGGCACCTCCGGATACGAGGAGGCGGGCTGTCAGGGTTTGATGGCAGGAATAAACGCCGGGATGAAGATGCTCGGCCGGGAGCCGCTGGTCCTGTCCCGGGCAGAGGCCTACACAGGGGTGCTGATCGATGATCTTATCACCAAGGGTACCCAAGAACCTTACCGAATGTTCACGTCACGGGCTGAGTATCGGCTGAACCTGCGTCACGACTCAGCGGACCAGCGGCTGATGGAGAAGGGCTATGCCGCGGGCTTGCAGAGTGAAGAGGCCATTCAGCGGCTGCGGTACAAAATCTCCCGAATAGATGAGGTGAAGGAAATACTCACTTCCCGCCGTCATCATGGGAAAGATTTGTCACAGCATTTGAAGAAACCTGAAGTGAATTTGCATACGCTTCCCCTGGAAGTCCCGGAACTTGAAGCTTTTGATGAAACCGTGCTGCGTCATGCAGAGCTGGATATCAAATACGACGGATATATACAGCGGCAGGAACAGCAGGTGAAACGATTCCAGCGCATGGAGCGTATTCGTATACCTGATGATTTCGATTATCAGTCAGTCGAGGGGATCTCTAATGAATCCAAGGAGAAACTTGAGAAGATTCGCCCCAGGTCTGCAGGGCAGGCCTCCAGAATTTCCGGGGTGAGGAATTCAGATGTCGCCGTACTGATGGTACTGCTGGGCAGAAAATCATGAGTGGGAGAGATCTGCTGAGAAAAGGGTTGGAGGCACTTCAGCTTCCCTTTACTGAGGTGCAGCTGGAGCAGCTGAACAGCTATTATGAAGAACTGAGCTTCTGGAATCCTTCACACAAGCTGGTGGCAGCGGAAGGTGCAGAGCTGATTACCCGGCACATCATGGATGTACTGACTCCTTTGAAGGAATTGCGCCAACGGTTCCCTGTGCTGGAAATGCCAGAATGCAGTATTGTCGATATCGGTTCAGGGGGAGGACTCCCGGGTATCCCCTTAGCTGTCATGCTGGATCAGCTGAGGATGGTGCTGATAGAGCGATCCGGCCGCAGAGCAGGATTCCTGCGAAACTGTGTTGTGATGGCGGGGCTTTCCGACAGAGTTGCAGTTTATGAAGGGGATGTGAAGGAGTATGCCGCATCTCTTCGATCCCTTGCAGGCGGGCTCTTTGATGCTGTAACTTGCAGGGCGGTCATGTCGATTTCTGATCTGTATCAACTAGTGGAGCCGCTGAGAAAAAAAGAGAGTTTCATGTTTTTGTATAAAGGAATGACTGATCGGGCGGAGGCGGAGCTGCACGATTTGAAAATTTCAGGACGGATGCAGAAGGGTGAAGGGAGTGAACTGATTATGCTGGAAAATCCGGAGAACCCCGGCCATGAGCGGTGCATGGTAGTTCTTGAACAGAAATGATATGGTATGATCAGAATAGGTCTGTACTGTATATCCCTTGTTTAAATTAATTTAAAGGTATGGTTTTTTCTATGAATATTGTTGAATCAATGTATCTGGGGTTTCTTCAGGGAATAACTGAATTCCTTCCTGTCTCAAGTTCCGGCCATTTAGTGATTTCCCGGGATCTGCTCGATATACAGGGGGTTCCGCAAATTTTTGATATCTACCTCCATCTGGCAACTTTGCTGGCAATAATTATTGTCTTCAGGGGAATTATTTTTCGTATCATCAGGTCTCTTTGGGCACTGGCAAGGTCTTCAGTTGAAGAAGAGCACCGCAAGGATCTTCATCTGACCGCCGTAGCTGTCCTTTCAACAGCTTTTACTGTGGTGACTGCCCTGCTGCTGGAACGTATTAAGCCGGTGGATCAGGAAGTCCTAATACGGATGGTATATGCGCTTTTTCTTGTTACCGCTGCACTCCTCATAGCGGCTAAATTTTTCCATGGGAAAACACCGCTTCAGCAGATTTCATACAAGCAGGGTTTGATTATTGGAATAGCCCAAGGTTTCGGCACCCTTCCCGGTATTTCGCGCTCAGGTTCAACTATAGCTTTTTCCCTTATCAGCGGAATTGACAGAAAAGCGGCGGGGGAATACTCTTTTCTTATCTCCATACCAGCTGTGGTGGGAGCTTTTGTTTATTCATCATTCCGCTATAGTGCTGAAACAGTAGAGATTAGTCAGGCCGCTGCCATTTTGGGTTCTTTGACAGCATTTATTGTTGGATATGCGGCATTGAAACTGCTTTTGAAATTGATACAAGGGGGGAAACTATATCTGTTCAGTATTTATTTAATTCCCTTGGGCATCTACGGTTTAGTAACCCATTGATTTCCGAACTGTTTAGCAAATAAAAAGTAAGTAAGTAGAAATAATCAAGTACATAAAATCAAGTAAAAGTAAGCAAGTAATTTAAACCATTTGAAAAGGAGGAAGCAGGAGTGAAAAGTGCAGTTCCCAAGCGTCTTTCTGCGGCGTTGAGTTTTTTGTTTTTCATCGCCGGCGGTGTCTTTATTATCCTTCCCCTCAGCAATTTTTCTGAACTGCTTCCGGAATCCATGCAATCTGCAGTCGAAACGGTGTATGCCGTTCATGAAACACTGAATTACTTGTTTATGGAAGCGGTATATTATATTCCCGCATTTTTTCTCATCCTAGCCATCTTCATGTACCGCGGTACCCGGAAGAATAGGACAGGGCAAAATACAGATAAGCGCAGCGGTATTGCATATGTTTTTCTTCTGCTCTCCCTGATTCCTTTTATAACCATGGTCTTTCTGCTTCATGTTCTCCGTGGAAACGGCGAAGATGTTATATCCCGTGCTTTCCTTGAGATTCTCGGTGCAGAGCAGGCTCCGATAATACTTTTGGCAATTTTTATTTTGGAAATGCTTCTGATGTTCTCTGCTTTCATTCTTGTAAGCCGTGCTGATAAAAGCGTCGGCGATCATGCAGCTGTTTTCGCTTCCAAAAAGAGGCTCCGGCGTGATGCAAAGCGTGCATCCCGAGTTCAAGGCCCCATCCAGGCTTCACCCTACGCAGGAAAACGGGCTACTGCTTCCGGAAAAAATTCTAAGGGGGACGAACGCAGCAGCTTCTCCCAGGCAGATCTTACCCTCCGGTTTCCCTCAGTTCCAGAAGTTCCGGGGTTGAATACGTTTAAAAGGAAACCTACTGATGAGTATGCGCAAACCGAGGAAAATTCGGAAGAAGATGGGAAGCCGCCTAACGAAAAGGATAATGGGCAGTTTCAGGATTTTGCCGAACAAGCCTTCGCAGAAGGGGAGCCTTCCAATTCTCTTGAGAGCGGTCAATCTGCCGGTAAAAGTGCAGAAGATACGGAAAAGGAAGATTTTGATAAGCGCGTAGCAAGCTGGCTTTCAAACCGTGAGCTCCTGGAAAAGGCAATGCGGCCTGCAAATGCTGAAAGCAGGAAATCAGAAGAGAAAGAGCTTAAAAATAGCTCTTCGGGAGCTTCATTGGAGCAGGTGGAACGCATAGAATGGGAGTATTCAGTGGAGACTGATTCAACCCGAAAGCGCAGACAGGGTGCAGAAACTGCTTCGAAAGAGCCGACAGGCAATTCATCGGATGATGCAGCAAATCCTGAAAACCAGGAAACGGAAAACTGGAACCAAAATACTGACAAGCAGAATGAAGAGCGATGGGCAGAGGAAAGCCCATCATCCCTGAAAAAAATACGTTCCGAGGATCCGAATTTTCAGAATTATCCTCTTCGCGGGGAAGATGACTATTCTAGGGAAGATGAGTTCTCTCAGGCAGATGAATTTTCTCAGCAAGGTGAATTTCCAGAAGAATTTCCAGATGAATTTTCAGATGAATTTTCAGGGAAGGAAGATTTTTCTGAGGAAGATGAAGAAGAAATACCGGATGAGGAGTTTTTCGGTACCTATGAAGAGCTGAATAAGTTAACTGAGTTAGCTGAAAAAGATGAAGAGGATGAGCATAGCCGGAAGCCGGTGAACAATGATCAGCTGAACAATGATCAGCAAGAAGAGTTCAGTCCTGAACTGACCCGGGAAAAGAAGCGTCGAAACTATCTTTTTCCTCCCGAACACCTGCTGGAGGAGTATCCGGATATCTCCGATAAAGATGATGCGTATACCCGGGAGGCGGCGGATGCCCTTATGAAGACCTTTGAAGAGTTCAATATTGAAGCCGAACTCATTGGAGTACAGAAAGGGCCCGTGGTTACCATGTTTGAGATTCTTCCAGCCCCGGGAGTGCGCGTCTCCTCCATCACGAACCTGGCGGATAATATAGCGCTGCAGCTGGCGGCTTCGCGG
>JAIPFU010000098.1 GCA_021736505.1 Spirochaetia bacterium
AAAACGATTTAAAAACGGCATCTGCCGTAAAAAAATTTTGGAGGAAGAATATGAAAAAAAAGAACGTCTTATTGCTGCTTATGGTTATAATGATGCTCTTGCCGATGACACTGAGCGCAACTGGTCAAAAAGAAGGTCAGGCATCGGCGGAAGAGCAAAAGGTTCTCAACTACTATTGGAACCCTGATCACTTATACAACATTTATGATGAGGTGATCAATGAGTTTGCTGAGGAAAATGGCTATGCAGTAAACAGCCAAATCCTGAATTGGGGTGAATTCCAAACGAAAATCACTGCTGATTTCGCCGCTGGAACTGTACCGGATTTGATTGAAGTGCCGTCTCCCTGGATTGCCGAGTTTGCTTCTAAAGGGTTTCTTGAAGATTTGACGGAGGAGATTACATCTCATCCCAGCTATGATGACTTCTTTGAATCAACTTGGACGGAAGTTTCCTATGATGAAAAAATATATGGCATGAAGCTCCACCATACTTGCTTTGGGCTGTTTTACAATAAAGAGCATTTCAATAAAGCTGGTTTAGAACCTCCTGAGACATTAGAAGATCTCGTTAATGTGATCGATGTTATTGATAACAAGCTAGGTCCTGATATTCAGGCCTTCGGATTTGATCCCACTGGACAATATTTAATCCCCTTTCTTGCCAGTGCGGAAACCCCCTATCTGATAGAAGATGGAGCATCAGCTCTAGATACCCCGGCAGTCCGGAAAACATTAAAGACGCTGCAGAATATTGCGAACAGTGGGAAAGTCTTTGTACCTGATCCGGGTAGTGAAGATACTCGAGGAGATGTGAGAATCCTGTTTCTAACAGGTAAAATTTCTATGATGATCAGCGGTCCATGGGAGATCGGCAATATAAAGAATAACTATCCTGACCTTGATTACGGTTTGGTAATGGTTCCGCATCTTTCCGGAGTAGAGCCGAGGACATTAACAGCTGGAACCGGTTTGGCTATTCCGAAAGGGGCAAAAATACCAAAAGATAAGATTTTTGAATTGATGACACGTTTAACAGATACAGATACTGAAGTTGCTGCAACTCTGGAGGCTGGTATGCTTATGCCGAGGGCCTCATGGGCTGAGGATCCTCGTGTTGCCGAAGAAAAAGCTGTTAAGCTTTTTGGTAAAGTTCTAACTTATGCAACTCCCTTTGATATTGGTGTAAGAAAAGTAGGATTGCCGGAAATTACGTGGGGCGGTTCTGTTTTCTCTAAAATGTATCAGAAAATGCTTTATACCGATAAAAGTATGGATGATGCCTTAAATGAGTATATCAAAGAGACCAATCGTCTACTGAAATAACAAAGAAAAAACATTTGGGATTACTCATTTTAAGAAATCCTAAAGTATTTAAAGAAAAAGCGTTTTGCCGCCTGTGTAAAAGCAGGCGGTATAGCGCAAAAGCATTTTGGAGGATTAGTGTGTCTTCTTTGAAAGCAAACAGTGTGAATAAAGAAAAGCTGAAACGGTATATCTTCGGATATTTATGTATATTACCTGCATTCTTTTTCTTTATGCTGTTTTTCCTTACGCCTTTATTTAAGGGTATCGTTGTAAGTTTAAAACAGTATTCCAGCGGAGAATTACAATTTGTCGGCTTTGCGAATTATATACGTGTTTTTACGGATCCGGAATTTTGGAATTCTCTGCGAGTGAGTATAGTATTCACTGTCTTTTTTATCATTTTCAGTGCGGGATTAGGCTTGCTGCTGGGACTCTATTTAGTGGAACGCAGACGCTTCTATCTATTTATTGTAGCTGCTTTTTTTGTGCCATATATTTCTACGCCTGTTATTGGTGCGCTTGTATGGAAAAATATCCTTGCAGATCCCTATGGTATTTTTAATACTTTTATTGGATTATTCGGGCTTGAGCCAATATCTTGGTTTAAGAATCCGAGGTTAGCTATGGCCTCTCTCATAATAATTCAAGTCTGGTATACCATGGGGTATAATGCTGTTCTCTTTCTTGCAGGCCTTCAGGCTATTCCGAAAAGCTATTTTGAGGCATCAGATCTGGAAGGAAGTACTTTTATCCAAAAGATGCGTTTTATTATACTTCCTCTACTGATTCCTACCCTTGTTTTTGTCATTACCATCTCAACTCTATATGGATTTGTTAATTCATATGTTCTTGCGAAGCTTATTACAAATAACGGTCCTTTTCAGGCCACAAATGTCATGATGTCGTATATTTTTGATTTAGGTTTCAATAGGTTTGATTTACCTCGGGCAAATGCAGTTACCATGGTTGTTTTTGTTTTATTTGTCTTCCTTGCCTTCATTCAGTTTCGTTATCAGAACAAACATTACCATGGACTTGATTAGGGGGATCCATATATGAAAAAACATACAGTTAAAAATATATATAAAGACATACTAATACTTATTGCAGCGATAATCATGGCATTTCCCTTTCTTTATTTAATAAAACTTTCTCTGCAGCCGACTCAAGATGTTATGCAGCTGCCTATATTATTTATTCCCAGCAGTCTGCATTTTGAAAATTTATGGAAGGTAAATGAACTAATCCCTGTACTGAGATTTTTTAATAATACTGTTCTTTATGCTGTTAGTACCACCGTTCTAACCATTACTACAGGGACTATGGCTGCTTATGCCTTAGCAAAACTGGATTTGCCTGGTAGCAAGCTGATTATGCTGTGCTTTATATCTTCAGTGCTGCTTCCTCCAGAAATACGAGCCATTCCGATGTATACGCTTGTTTCAGGATTTGGATGGATTGATACATGGAAAGGTATGATTATTCCTATGGCTTCTACCGGTTTTTCAATATTTTTTCTTTATCAGTATTTAATTACTATTCCGACAGAGATTCTAGAATCTGCCAGAATTGACGGAGCCAGTGAGTTGAGAATAATGGTTTCCATTGCTATACCCATGTCTGTAACCGCTATTGCCTCGATGGCTCTTTATAATTTTTTATTTCGCTGGAGAGGATTTATTTGGCCCTTAATCATGACGAGAGGAAAGGTTACCACCCTATCAGTTGGGCTTTCGCAGTTGAAAACAGGAGAACAGCTGACACAATGGAATATGATTGCATCAGCCACAATGTATACATTTATTCCTGCTCTTCTTCTTTTTCTTTTCTTAAGAAAATACATTTTCCAAGCAATTTCTATGAATTTGAAATAATGTACCCTCACTGTATTCAACATAGTGAGTATAAACTAAGTTTTTTGAGGTTAAGCAATGAAAAAATATAATATAATTTTCTTTTTTTCTGACCAGCAGCGCTGGGATACCTGCGGCTGTTATGGACAGAAATTGAATGTCACTCCTCATCTTGATGCTATGGCAAAGGAAGGAGTTCTTTTTGAAAATGCATATACCTGTCAACCCGTCTGCGGACCTGCAAGATCATGTCTGCAGACAGGTAAATATGCCACAGAAACGGGTTGTTACAGAAATGATATTGGATTGCTTCAAGATGAGAAAACGATAGCGCACCATTTTCAGGAAAACGGGTATCGGACCGGATATATTGGTAAATGGCATCTTGCTTCCACAAATTCGAATGATAGCGATGCAGCTTTATACAGCAGTTCAGATAAAAAAACTGCGGTATATGATTCTAAGAATGCAAAGGAAATGAATAGCGCCAAATTTAATCGTCGTCCATCAGTGGATTTTCACAAAGCCCCTGTACCAATACCGTATCGAGGGGGCTGGAAGGATCAATGGATTGTTAGTGATGTGCTCGAGTTTACTTCCCATGGTTATGACGGCTATATGTTTGATAAAGATAATAATAAAAAGTTTTTTCCAGAAGGCAGGTATCGTCCGGATGCACAGACAGACTGGGTTCTAGATACATTGGAAGATTGGTCAAAAAGTCCTGAAGATCCATTTTTTTTGTTCGTATCCTATATTGAGCCGC
Source organism: Spirochaetia bacterium (assembly GCA_021736505.1). The sequence goes on from JAIPFU010000098.1 coordinate 3,927, forward strand.
ACCATCAGAATGATCATAATCGATATGAAGGTCCCGAAGGATCAAAAGAAACGTTTGGCAACTATGAGATTCCGGGGGATTTAAAAGGACATGCAGGGGATTGGGAAGAGAATTATCCTGATTATTTGGGAGCAATCAACAGCCTGGATAAGAATCTTGGAAGAATTAGGAATAAACTGCAGGAATGCGGTATTTCAGAGAATACCATCATTATTTATGGAAGTGATCATGGTTCGCATTTTCGAACGAGGAATAATGAGTATAAGCGCTCATGTCATCAGGCAAGTACCCATGTCCCTTTAGTGATATATCATCCGGATAAGTCTCACGGAGTAAGAATCAGCAATATGATAAGTTTGATTGATCTACCAGCGACTTTTCTCGCCCTTACAGGTATAGATCGGCCATATACATTCAAGGGAAGATCTTTGAAACCCTTCATTGAGAAAGGGGAAGATCTTGAAGATTGGGATGATGTGGTATTTTTGCAGATAAGTGAATCACAAATAGGAAGGGCTGTCAGGACAAAACGCTGGTGTTATTGCGTAACCGCCCAAGACGGGGATCCCTGGAATGACATGGATAGTGATGTCTACCAGGAGGCGTATCTCTATGATTTGTATAATGATCCTCATGAAAGAAACAATATTGTACATGAAGAGCAATACAATGATGTGAAAAAGAAGCTTCGGAAAAAACTTTTAGAAAAGATGCAGGAGGCAGGTGAACAGCCACCTTCAATTACCACCGTTTAACAGTGATGGATTAAAGTTGAACCGCGAATGGTTTTTAACACAATATTTTACTGATGCTCAACGCCGCGGGTAGCGATAATACTGCAGTCGGTGCCGCCCGGATTTCTGATGATGATGTCGCCGATGCTGACCGGGGCGCTAATGGTGGTATTCCGAAGCTGATCCATCACTTTGGAGAAGCTTCCCAGCGGTATAGGGCGGTCGCTGCGTACGCTGGCCAGGGGATCTCTGCCGCCGATGACGCGGATGCTGCTGCAGAGTATCCGCATGGGCTGGATGATCTCCTGTTCGGCCCAGGTGACTCCCCGTGGACAGGCGGCTCCTTCCAGGGAAAAAATTTCCCGAGCGGATGCATCATAACGAACTGTAATTGAACAGCCTCGGGGACAGATGATGCAGGTCATGCTCTCTTCTGTCCCACCCTTTTTACGAGCCTTTTGTTGATTCGTTTCAGGCTGCATGGATTTTTTTGATGATGTTTCACTGCTGCTCACAGCTTACCTCCAAAGGGGCATGGATGCCCGGGAGCGGAGTTACCTGCAGGCGGATCATCTCTGAAGGGTGCACCCGTACCCGCTTCCTCCGCAGTATCTGTTTTCCCGCCTGATGAACCCGGATGATGCTTGTGCCTGAAGGTGCAGCCACTCGAAATGAGAGAACAATGCTTTCTTTTTTGCTCGATTCGTTCCGGGTCTTCCCCTCCGATGACCTGTCCTGCCCAGCCGGAGGAACAAGAAAGCGCTGGGGCACCACATAGCGGATTTCGCTGCCGTGGATAATATCCTGAGTATCAGCTTCAGACAGGTGGGAAAATTTCCTGATCCGGATGTCCTTCTGCGGCTGGGGAGTTCCTTCCGTCCTGCTTAGCTCAGCCCAGGCGGCGGCGGAATTCCCCGCCGAAAAGGCCTCTTCTGAAACATAATCCACCACATCGTGAACCTGCAGGACATTCCCGCAGGCAAAGAGGCCGGGGACGGAGGTCATAAAGCTGCCGTCTACGTCAGGCCCGCCGGTAACAGGGGAGAGCCGGGCACCGGCACCTCGGGAGAGTTCATTTTCCGGGATGAGCCCTACCGAGAGCAGAACGGTGTCACAGGGGATATAGAGTTCCGAATTCCCTCTAACGTCCAGGTCCCGATCATCAAGACTTCGGATGGTCACTCCCTCTACACGGTCCTTGCCATGGATTTTTTCTGCCCGGGTGTGGAGGTAGAGGGGAATGCTGAAATCATGGAGACATTGGCGGATGTTTCGTTCAAGGCCTCCTGCAAAGGGCATGATCTCCGAGACTCCCGCTACGGAGGATCCTTCCAGGGAGAGCCGGCGCGCCATGATCAGGCCGATGTCGCCGGAGCCGATGATCATGACCCGTTTTCCGACGAAAACATTCTGCATATTCATCATCCGCTGAGCTGCTCCGGCGGTAAAAACACCCGCAGGACGGGTCCCGGGAAGTGAAATGGCGCCGGCGGTTCGTTCCCGGCAGCCCATGGCAAGGACCACCGACCGGCTGTGGATAGTCCGGCTGCTGCCTTTTGATACGAGCTTCAGGCGAAGCAGAGGATTACGAAGCGGAGGGGAAGAAGACGAGCGGGAAGGGGACTGGCAAGAAGCCTCTGCGTCAGTATCAGCAGTATCCTGATTCAGGGTGGTCACGAAGGTACTAGTCAGAACGGAGATCCTGTCGGATTCAAGTGCGGTCTGCAGTCCTTCAATATCACGTTGGGCATATTCCGGGCCGGTCAGAGCCTCCTTGAAGCGCTGCAGCCCGAAGCCGTCATGAATGCACTGATTCAGAATCCCGC
>JAIPFU010000099.1 GCA_021736505.1 Spirochaetia bacterium
CAGCCATCCAACCTCTCGGCGTACAATCTGGCCTTCTGACAGCATCCACTCCGGCAGTTCTTTCAGATACCAGTACGGTAGATTATCGGTCGTTACAATAACGAGTGCAGCAGCAATACTTAAAATGAGGAGTACAATAAAAATACTGATACCGAATTTTACCCATGGGAGAAAATGAACGTCTGCACCCTGTCCTCCCCCAGTACCTGAAGGCTTCTTATTTTTCTGTCCCAGTTTCTCCGGTGTCTTCTTCTTTCTTGAAGTGGTCAGACCAGCCTTCTTCTGAGCCATAGATTTTTGCTGTGTTCCCTTATTTGTGTGAGAAGGTGTAACAACCGGAGATCCGGTATAAATGGTTATGGGATCTATCACATAGAGCGCCGGTTTCTGACTCCGATCATATCCGAACTGGCTCCGCACAGCATCCATCCGACTGCGAACGCCTTTTAGCAGATCACTGTCAAAGGTAAGGGCGGTATGCAATCTGCTTTTCATCTCTTCCAGCAAAGCCTTTGTAAACAATCCCTGTTCCAGTTCAGGAAGCTCTTCAGCAGGGAACCCTTCAGCTGTTGAGTAGACAACAGACAGTTCTCCCCCGATTCGTTTGTTCTCAACAAGGTTCCGGATCACCCGTCCGCCGCGGGATTTTTTTGAGACTGCTGATCTCCCGTGCAGCTCCGTCCGGCAGGAATCAAAGATAAACAGTCGCTGTATCCCTTTATCCGCACCTGTTCTGGTTTTCAAGTATGACAATGGGATCACATGCCTGCCGGCTTCTAGTTCGCTCTCTTTATCAGTTGCCTGGTAATCAAGCAGCAGATAGTCATTCTTGAAGACAATCCCGTGCCCGGCATAATAGAAAACAAACAGATCACCCTCATCCAGTTCTGCAAGGATATCGTCCATTTTCTTCAGTATGTCTTCATTGGACGGTGAGGCAAGCGAGTGATGAATATCAAACCCTATTTCCGACAGGAAAAACCGAAAACGCCAGGCATCTTCCACAGCAAAGGAAAGCGGATTCAGGTTTTCATATTTATCTTCACCCACACACAGTACTGCCCGTTTCATTTCATTTACCTTTATGTTCTACCTTTAGGATCTTCACTGCGGATTCCTGCACCTGTGCTCCATAAATTGCATGCTTGCGTATGCATCCACTATTTATATATATGAGCATGGTATCTTTCGCTTATTTCTTCAGCACCTCAAACGCATAATACCCGAAAGCAATCTCTTCTTCCGGTTTACTATACAATTCCGATATGCCCTGACTCTCTTTGCCCAGCCCGCCGCGCGTACCCTTTGCAGCATACCGGTTTAAGTCTATATGCAAATTATGCTCGCGCAGCGTTACATCATCCTTCGTGAGCACAACCAGTATCCCTTCAGGGTTTCCCGCCGCCGCACTCTCCGGCCCCATCTCCTCCCAGCCGGTATTTCCCGAGTAATTGCTGATAATTAATGGGATATCGGCAGCAATATGGTTCGCTGATTTCCCTAACCCACCACCCGAGGGAAACATCTTTTCCACAGAGCCTGAACTTCCCAAGTTAAACACATGCACATACCCGCTCCGATGAGAAAAAAGCCTGATGGTGTACTCCTCACCGATTTTCAGATACGGGGTGTCCCGCTTCTCATGGTCACTCCCCTCCGGGATTTCCGTCTTCACTTTTCCCTCATCAAAATCGTAGGTACACCCACGGGTGCGCTCCTGGGATTTTCCCTTCGTGAATACCATAACTTCACATCGAAACAGATCGTTACGCTGTCGTTTCTGCACTTCATTCAGGATTTCTTTTCGAACATCAACCATCGTCTCAGCCTCCCTTCAGGTTCCCTTAATAAATTCTATCCATATGTTTCTGAAGTCTTTGGTTTCTGACTCATTATGTTTTCTTTAAATCTTCAATGCTGAATGACCTGAACTATCCTCCGATTGAACAATAAACAGGGCCTACTCCATGCTTCACTACTATGGCTGATATCCATCTGCCCCACACTGATGTGCTTAATAGGTTCATTTTGAATTGCTGATTGTATCATCTTCCCTACTACCTAAAATACAGTTTCCTGACAGAATTCTTTCATTTCCCGGACTTCAGCAGACAAAAATCGCCAGTTTCTTTCATCTTATGCTTTTTTATGATTATTATACTCCATAACAGCCTCTGCGGCAAATAGTAATTTTAATCCTTCTGCAGGGCGCGTGCACAGTACAATAAAATGTCCGGAAAAAGTAAGAAAAAAAATAAAGCCCCACAGAACTCTGATATAGTTAATTTACCAACAAAAACTAAAAAAGAGGTATCCATGGGACGACCAAAGCTTATCATAAAAACAGGCTGTACGCATACGCATTACTGATAAAATGGAACGCCAAATGGGCAGTGTATCCTTCAGAAAACTGTTTCTCTCAATTAATCCGGACAATGGATCTGAGTTCTCAAATATCTTGGGTCTTGAGCAGTCAGTTTTGTGCAATACCCAAAGGACTCAAGTGTTCTTTGCTCATCCTTATAGCTCTTTCGAAAGAGGCACTAATGAAAATTATAATGGGATTATAAGAAGATTTATCCCCAAAGGGAGTGATATTGGTAAAGAAAAAATGAGTTCAGTCAGAAACATCCAAGATTGGATGAATATTTATCCGAGAAAGATTCTGCGGGGGAAAGCCCCATTAGAGGTACTTATAAATGAGTTAGGGGATGATTTTCATTTACCTGACTTCCTGGAGGTTAAATAATGAAGAAAAGCGGTCAATTTACTTTACAGGAAACCGAACCACTCTGAGATAAAAAAGCGATATATAAGGAATAATCAGTTTGACAAGCTATAACATACTCTGTAAAATCAGGGATTATAACTCTTGATGAAAAGTTTATACTTTGGATTTTTCAAGCCCAGGCACGATAGCTCTTGTTAATATTTATAGAAGGAGTGTTAGAATGGATATTAGGGATTTTTATAAATGGTGTGAAAGAAAGAGAATTTTTAGATTTTTTCCTAAAAAAATCCGAAGGAAAATCCGGGTTTATTTATTTCGTAAATGTAAAAGAAAGTCGTATATAGAGGGGATGAAGATTGGAAGAAGAAAAATAGAAGCTCAAAAAAATAATGATATCGATTAAAAGGAGCAGAAATCCCTTCTACTATCAAGTTGAGGCTTAGTTTCGGGATTCTTCAAGTATATTTCTGATAATTTTGTTATTCAGAAACCACAACCCGGAACCCGATGTCACTGAAGATATATTCAAGTGAACTGCTCCGCCTATTTGTCACTCTATTATATGCTGCATACCCATACCAGCTTCCACCGCGAAGAACTCCGGGTTTCCCCCAGGACAATTCAATAAATTTATTAGGTACTGAATCAATGGAATACCCTTTACTATATTCATCCCAGCACCATTCCCATACATTCCCGCTCATATCATACAGTCCCAGTCCGTTCGGATGTTTCTTTCCTACCTGATGAGTTCTCCCTCCGCTGTTACCTTCATACCAGGCAACAGTTTCCACGGAATTGCTTCCAGCATAGATGTATCCCCAGGTATTTGCTCCGCCACGGGCTGCATACTCCCATTCTGACTCAGTAGGCAGTCGGTATCCGTTACTCTCCCAGTTCACGATCACCTTGCTCCCGCTGATCGCATATGCTTCCTGCCTCCCTTCCAGACGACTCAAGGCATTGCAGAACTGTACCGCATCATACCAGCTCACCTGCTCCACAGGAAGTTGATCTCCTTTCCATTCTGACGGATTGCTCCCCATCACCTTTTCGTAGATATCCTGCGTTACTTCATACGTACCGATATAGAAACTGTCTACCTGAACGGTGTGCACCGGCTGCTCATCGGAATCTTCGTTATTAGAACCTATCTGAACGTTTCCACCTTCCACAAATGTCAATGGAATAAGTTGATTGTCAAGCTCAATCAGTGCAGCCTGCTGCGGCCTCACCTGCTTTGTCCCGACCGACAGCAGAACTTCGAGGGGCAGATTGTCGGTCTTGATCATGACGATACCCGCTGCAGCTGCCAGAATCATGATCACCATAATCCAGAAAGTGATCCGTAGAGATCGTTTCCTTGATCTGGATACCGGTTCATTTGTTATTCGGGGAAAATCATGGGTTTCGGGCGCAACCTCAGCTGCATCATCCTCTTGCACGTTTTTTTGTGTTGTGATTTTATCTTTGGATGCAGCATGTTTTTGCCTCTGTCTGTAGAGCATACAGGCACCGCCTTCCTGATGTCCTCGTAACGTGCCGTATAATGGAGTCTGCCCCTCAACACCACGCTTCACATATTCATACAAACCGCGAGCATCTATCCACAACTTGTCATGATTCCACAATCCGTCAAGCAGATGGTAGGAAAATGGCGAATGTCCGCCCATTGCTGCATCAGCAACCGGTTCACTCATCCCGCTTGTCATGACTTCACGTGCACGATACCACTTTGCCGTCTGTTCATATCCCGGCTTCCGCTCTTCAAAATCACGTCTCGTTTCCAGCAGGTCCCCGGAGAAACAACTGTCATTCAGCAGCAGAATATGCCGGGCTGGAATATTTTCCATGGCTCCGCTCACCATGCTGCTCGGAATCCAGCTCCTGATATCCTTCTCTTTCGCATCGTAGGGAAGCCAGTAGTTCATTCCATAATACTCTTCACTTCTGCCATGCCCTGCATAGTAGAGCACCAATGTATCTTTTTCATTCAGATTTCCGCAGGACTTCAGCACTGCCAGGATTCTTTCCCAGATTGCTTCTTCATCACGCAAGTCCACCATCGTACGGAATCCGTACTGCTGCTCCATGACCTCCCGGAAGGCGGTCACATCTGCAGATGGCCCCTGAAGCGGATTCATTTCCGCATAACGGCTGATCCCGATGGTTACCAGTACCCGCTCCCCTGCTGCTCTGCTGTTTTTGTTTATGCTGTTCCTGTCGTTTTCCATATGCATCACGTATCTTCTCAACCCGCTTTGTGGTAATTATACTGCAGCACGGCAGCGTTTTCCTCCTCCCTCATCACCTCAAACTCATAATACCCGAAGACAACCTCTTCTTCCGGCTTGCTGCACAGATCCGAAACACCCTGACTCTTATCTCCCAACCCGCCGCGCATGCCCTTCGCAACATACCGGTTCAAATCTATATGCAGATGCTGTTCGTGGAGCGTAATATCATTTTTTGTAAGTACAAACAGCAGTCCTTCGGGATTTCCTGCAACCGTGCTATCCGATCCCTTCTCCTCCCAACCAGGATTGCCTGAATAATTGCTTACCGGGAGTGGAACATCTGCTGTTATATGGTTTGGTGCTTTCCCCGACACACCCGCACCAGCAGGAAACATCTTTTTTACGGAGCCTGAGCTCCCCAAATTGAACACATGCACATACCCGCTTCGTCGAGAGAAAAGATTGACGGTGTACCACTCGCCGATTTTCACATACGGGAAGTCACGTTTCTTATGCTCACTCCCTTCAGGAATATCGATCTTCATCCCACTCACCGTATAATCGTAGGCAACAGCCCGAATGAGTTTTTTGGTTTTGCTCCTCGTACATACCGTCACCTCACAGCGAAACAGATCATTACGCAGCCATTTTCGCACTTCGTCCAGAATTTCTTTCCTTATATTCACCATTCTTCCGCTCCTTTTTATATCTTCACTAATCATCACATTCATACTTCTTCAACAGTTTCCGGCTCTCGGAGAATTTTCTGGAGAGTACTGCAAGCTATTTGCATGACAAATAGTATAAGGCAATATCTGTGCCAAAAATTTCTATGCTTCCTATGAAAGAAAACCCGCACCTTATAATAAAATAATTTACAAACTACATAAAATATTTTATGCTATTCTCATGAAAACAATTTTACTTTCCTGGATTGGTTCTTCAGACCTAAGGGCATCTCAAGGAGTTATTGAACATAATGGTCCTATTCTTGATGCTCTGGGAGCTAGACAATTTTCTTCAGCAGTTTTCCTCAGCAACTACCCTCAAGAAGAAACCGATCAGTTCATAGCTTGGGTTAGTGATTTCTCAAAGATCCCTATAAAAGTAGAGTTTGCTACGCTCTCATCGCCCATGAATTTCTCCGAGATCTATCTTGCTATGCTCAAGGTATGTAAAAGGGAGTTTTTCACTTTCCCAAATGCAAAATTTGTCTACCACATCAGCCCCGGTACTTCTGCCATGGCTTCTGTATCAATCCTCTTAGCAAAGTCGAAGTACTCTGGTGAACTCATCCAATCTTCTATAGAACATGGTGTAGAAACGGTTTCCTTCCCCTTTGAGGTGTCTGCAGATTATCTGCCTGATCTTATTGAAATATCCAAACAGACCATAGAAAACTTAGCATCAACTAAAACCTCCCTACATGAAAACACAAGTTTTGATGCGATTATCACAAGAGACCCTGCAATGAAACA
>JAIPFU010000100.1 GCA_021736505.1 Spirochaetia bacterium
GGAACTGATGGCCAGAACGATGATAAGGGCAGCCAGGGAAGCGGAAATTCCCCCGATATAGTTGACCCGGACTCCCCGAAACAGCCCTATCCGCTCCGCCAGCCGAGCATTTATGGACATCTGAACGATGGTCAGCGAGCCCACAAAGAGAGCGAAGAGCAGATAGCCGAAATCAATTTGCCAATTCTGCACCATCAACAGAATACCAAAGAGGTTCAGCATGAGGCCGACGATCTTTTTTTTATTAAAGCCGTATTTCGGCAGCCCTAGGAAACCTGTGGTGTCTATAGCAAGGGATGCAAGGGACTGACCGAGGATGCCTGCAGCCAGAGTTACGGAGGTCCCGAGCTGGATGAAACAGATATTGTTACCGAAGACCATGAGAACACCAATGACGCCTCCGATATAGAGGTAAAAGGGAGCAGAAGCCTTACGATCAGCAGCATTAGGTTCAGAGGCATTGCGAGCCGTTTTTGCATTTTTTGTTGATGCTTCCGCAGCTAATTCAGGCGAGCTCTCCGGCATGGCCCCGGTTCGTTCGAAAGCAGGGGTTTCAGCAGCTTCAATTGAAATGTGCGGGGTGTGAGCTTGGGTGTGGATTTTTTCTCCGAGACGTTTTCCACCAAATCCAAACTTTGTGGATTTTTTCTCCGAGACCGAATCCACACGCACACGCGATCCCGAAACCAATTGTCCCAGGAGTATCAGCTGAACGGTTATCAGTCCTGCAATATGGATGATGACCAGAGCCGTATTTTGTCCCGCCATCTGTGAAAGTCTGCCGTTCATGGTAATCATCAGGGAGATCATAGCTCCCAGGAAGACAGCTCCGGACATGGCGGCAATGGGTCTTGATTTGCTCATGGTGTCTCCTGAACTTCTTTAGGGTTTTTTTGGATTTTTGCCATATAGGCGGTTTTCATAGCTTCTTCGAATGCATCATTGGAGGTGTAGGAGTAGCCGAAAACCGGTTCCCAAAGTTCAGGATCCTCCATGCACATGTAGAAAAACACCTTTTCCTTCCACTCTTCGGAGAACGCGTCATAGGCAAATGAGAACATTTCCTTCTTTGTTTCAAAGGGGTAGGAGTATTTTCCTGCTGCATCATCCAGGGGAATCCGCAGCACCTTGCTTTTCAGGCCGGAACTGCGCAGCTGTTTCAGTACCGGCTTGATGAAGGTGAGGGTCCCCAAGGAGATCATGACCGTTTCATCGGGTGTGAAGCGTCTCTGCAGCTCCTGAAACAGCTCGGCATAGTCCTCCTGCCAACCGCTGTAGCGGATTATGGGGTGGAAATGAAATCCAACCAGGTTGCCCTTGTCTGCCATAGTTCTGGCTGAATTCAGCCGCTCCTCCAAGGAGGCGGTAAGATGCTCCTCGTTCCGGATGATTTTAGAGGGATTGAGGGACCAGGTGAAGATCATATTGCGGGGGGCAGGATTTTCCCTGAAATACTGTATATTTGAGGATTTTGATTTCATCTCCATGATGACGTTGGGGTGATTTTTCGTGAACCTGCAGAGGTCCTCCATTAGGTGGTGGTAATTGCCGAACATGAGTGAGTCTGAGGACTGGCCAGTCCCGATGTGATAGAGTTTGTCCGGATCCAGCTGCAGAGAATCCAGCCGGTTTTTCAGATCAGAATAGAAGTAGATTCTGTTGGCATCGTAGAAAGACTGAATGGAGCAGTAGCTGCAGGCAAAGCCGCATTGGCGTACGGCGTCCAGGGTGGTCAGGTTGCAGCAGCGGGTTTTTTCTCCGGCCACGGGACAGGTGCCGAGGATGGGGTGGTCCGTATGGCTCTGGTCGGTATAGAGGTGCTTTTTGGGCTGTATGCGGTCGGCGGAGAAATCGGCATAATCCGGTGGGGTGCTCCTGAGTGCAGATATTCGGCGGCGAAGCTCCTTGAAGAGGGCTTCCGTGCGCTGTTTTCCCTTGCGGTTTTCGGCCGCGGAGTCATCAGCAAAGTCAGCAATTTTCCCGTCATCCCACATACGCAGATCTGCAGCGGCTTCAATCATTTCCCGGATATACTCCCGGCTCATGCGGTATTCTTCCGCTTTGCGTGCTATAAATTCCTTGTCCTCCTCCGGCAGTGCGTTGAATACCGGGTTTCGGCTGAAGGCTTCTATTCGGTTTTGATTTTTTTTGTCCATAGCGGTATATTGTAAGGGTTCGAATCAGCTTATTCAAGCTTGTAAAATCCTTCCTGTACGAGTATCTTGTGAATACTGGAGGAAGCTTTTGCACAGGTTCTGTAGTAGCGGTGAAATTTTGGATGATGCTAAAGCAATGGATGATGCTAAAGCAATGGATGATGCTGAAGCAATGGATGATGCTAAAGCGATGGAAGTCGTGCAGTAAATAGAAGAGACGAAAGAATGGAAGAGATGGAAAGCCAGGCCGTAAAATTGAAGGAACTCATTCGCGATTTTCCCCTTTCTCCGGGCGTTTATATGATGAAAGACAGCCAGGGAAGGATTATTTATATCGGCAAGGCTAAGGAGCTGAGGAAACGGGTTTCTTCGTATTTTATCGGCGTAAAGGATTTGAAAACCCGAATTCTGGTCCGAAAAATCGGTACTATTGAATATATTCTCACGGAGAATGAATACGAAGCCCTCATTCTGGAAAACAATCTCATCAAGAAATGGAAACCCCATTACAATGTGAATTTGAAGGATGGCAAAAGCTATCCGGTTATTCGCATCACAAAGGAGCCCTTCCCTCGGGTATACAAGACTCGCCATATCGTTCACGATGGTTCAGAGTATTACGGGCCGTACGCGGATGTGAATCAGATTGATGCCTTTCTGGAGCTCATGGAGAAACTCTATCCCCTGAGAAAGTGCCGCGGACCGCTGAAGAAGCGCTACACCCCCTGTCTCTACTACCACATCGGCCGCTGTTCGGCACCCTGTGCGGGAAAAATTTCCGAAGAGGCCTATAATAAGCACGTTGATTCCGTCCGAAAGCTGCTGAAGGGGCATAATCGTGAGATGAAAGGCGTGATCAGCCGCCTGCAGCAGGAGATGGAGGAGGCTGCCGCGGATTTAAATTTTGAGCGGGCTGCTGAGGTTCGTGACAGTATCGGAGTTATCGAAGGAACCCGAAAGCTGCAGCAGGATGTCGAAGATTTTAATCTTCACGTCAGAGATTATATCGCCTGCGTCATGAGGGAGCATATTGTTTCCATTTCAGTGCTGCAGATGCGTGAGGGGAAGATCCTTGGCCGCGAAATTCACCGCGCAGAGTCTTTCGGAACGGAGCAGGACGCTTTGATCAATTTCTTCCTGCAGTACTATCAGGATCCAGAGGATATTCCCGAACAGATTTTTGTATCCCATTCAGTGGATACGGAGATTCTGCAGCGCGTTTTTGACGAGCTCTTAAATTCCGCAAAAACCGGTGAAACAGCAGATGCTGTTGATGATGCAGATGCTGTTGATGATGCAGATGCTGTTGATGATGTTGCCGTCACCGATACAGCTGCAGCTACCGATGTTGATGCTGATGATGCTTCCGGGAAAGATACAGCTTCCGGCACAGATGATGCTTCCGGCGCAGATGATGCTTCCGGGAAAAAAAGGACAGCTCGAAAAGTACGGATAAAAAAACCGAATTCCGGAAAACATTATCGAATTATGCGAATGGCTCTCGAAAATGCGGTGATGGATGCGGAGAAACGTTTGAAGTCTCATGAAAATATTCCCGGACTCGAGGAGCTGCAGAAGGTTCTCGGTCTGAGGAAATTGCCGAAGCGGATTGAAGGTTTCGATATCGCTCAGCTCGCTGGTAAGTATCCCGTTGCATCATTGATCTCATTTTATAACGGCAACCCTGATAAGAAGAACTATCGTCGCTTCCATGTGAAAAAGCTTGAAGGCCGGATAGATGACTACGAGGCAATCAGAGAGGTTGTTGCCCGCCGATATACCAAAATCATTAACGAAAAGCTGAAGCTCCCGGATCTTGTTTTGATTGATGGCGGGAGGGGGCAGGTGAATGCTGCTAAAGAGATCCTTGATGCCCTTGGCCTTGATGATCTTCCCGTGGCTGGACTTGCCAAGGAGTTTGAAGAGATTCATCTGCCGGATACTGCTGCGGTGGTAAAAGACTCCGGGGAGGACGACCCTGCTTTTACAGCCGGTAATACGGGTTCAGCAAGCAGTTCAGCAACTGGTTCAAGAGAAAGGGTGGCTGCTGAAAACCCTATACGGCTTCCTCGAACTTCGGAAGCCCTCAAAATACTTCAGGCAGTCAGGGATGAAACCCACCGTTTTGCTACGACGTTTAATCAACAGCTCAGAACAAAGGATTCCAAATTCAGCTTGCTCGAATCGATTCCCGGAATAGGTCCCAAGCGCAGCCGTGAACTCATGAAAACCTACGGTTCCCTGCAGAATATACTGAAAGCCGGGCCTGAAGCTGTTCACGACTCCTGCGGAGTTCCCTTGGACACAGCTCAAGCTCTGATTATGAAACTCTCCTTAGAAATCTCAAAACCGTAATCGGATGAATCTCCATACAAACTTGTTACGCAATTTTTTGGTATGCCGGCTAAAAGGTATGCCGGCTAAAAGACTTATACGGCTAATACTGGCTGAGCAATCCTGGTTTATAGCGAATCTAGGTTTATATCGAATTAATATGGGTTTCGCTGCCCATCCCGCCGCTGAGGGATAGATTTTCCAGGGGCGGGTAATTCAACCCGATCAGACCATACAGCTGATTCCCCTGGACGGGTTTTTCTCCTGAACGCACAATGATTCTGTAGAGCAGAAGCTCCATCACAGTACTTTCCAAGTCGGTCCGTACACTGCGTACCTGAATATCATAGCGCTGAAGCAGAACAATGCAGCGTCGAATATCCCTGAGGGAGTAATTAGCCGCCGCCTGGGCGTACATCGCCTGATTTCCTCTACCCCGGATGGCTGCGGGCTTACCGAGAACTTTGACTTTTTTCTGAGCATCTTCCGGGGAGAACCGATCCTTCAGATGCTGTACATAGGAGTGGAGCCTTCTGAATTGCCAAAGCAGGCCGGCAATCAACTGAACGGGATAGGCTTCGCCAGCAAGATACAAGGAGCGGTAAATTTCCAGACTTCCCCGCAAATCCAGTGCGGCCATCTTTTTAAAGAGAGAGAAGACGTTTTCTTTCCTGCTGTGATAGATGAACTGCTCTACATCATCTTCTGTAATTGTGATGATATCGGAAATCCCCGCTTTTTCTGCTTTAGCAATATTTTTTTCATCATCCTTACCAGCTTTTTTTCCTGTTCTGAGATACGATACAAACTGATCGCATACCAGCTTCATCTCCTGTGTATTATTTTCCACTAGATCAAGGATGAGGGAAATAGTCTCGTCGTCGATACGCATACTGTGATGCCGAAAATATGCTTTCAGCCAGTCCTGCTTCTGGTTTTCAAAGAGCTCCCAAAAGATTATCTGGTTGGCCTTTGGTACGGCATCCATGATTTTTTTGTGCACACGGACTTCCGAACTGGTCATAATCAGGGTAATGGCATCAGATGGATGAGCTAAATAACTGAGGAGTTCTGACTGGGGTCCCTGCTGCAGATTTTCTACTTGAGCGAGGATGAAGACTTGATGTTCGGCAAACAGTGAGTTGTTCTGCAGCATGGAAAGCAGCTTGCCGCTTTCCAGCTCAAACGAATAGAATCGGTGCAGTTCGACATCATCCCCCCAATGTTTACGGGCTTTCCCGTATAAGTTTTTTATGAATGCGCTTTTTTTTCCAGTTTCGGGTCCAAGCAGCAAATAGGGGGCGTTTTTACTTTTGTTCATACTGCTTCCTACGCATAGTTTTGCTTCCTAGGCATAATTACGAATAATCATTTTGAGGGTGCCGAGGATTTTTATATCCTGAGTGTAAATTGGCGGATATGCCTCATTTTCTGCCTGCAGACGGATACGGTTATTCTCTCGAAAAAAGCGCTTCAGGGTAACCGCCTCTTCCTGTATCCGGGCTACGACAATATTTCCGTTTTCCACTTCATGCTGCTGTTTTATTACGGCTATATCACCGTCGTGAATACCGGCATTGATCATACTGTCGCCTTTAATACGCAGAGCAAAAAATGCTTTTCCGGTATCCAGCATGTCATAGGGGAGGGAAATCATCCGTTCCAGATTTTCCTCAGCCAGCAGCGGCAGTCCGGCGGCAACATTTCCCAGCAGCGGAATCTGCATTCCTGTCTGCTCGGTGGTAAATGCTTCATCAATAATTTCTATCGATCGAGAACGGTTTGAGCCGCTCTTGATGATTCCCTTCTTTTTGAGGGCATTTACATGATCGAAAGCCGCCTTTAC
>JAIPFU010000101.1 GCA_021736505.1 Spirochaetia bacterium
GTTGCCCGGTTAATGAGCCGCACAGGGTTCGAACCTGTGACCCACGCCTTAAAAGGGCGTTGCTCTACCAACTGAGCTAGCGGCCCATCTCTTGATGACGATGTGGAATATAACAAAGTGCCATGAAAGTGTCAACACTAAATGCAGCTTAATGTTATTTTATTTTCTTTATGCATGAATATTTTTCCAGTAATAATCTCCATCTCCATATTTTCTGTAAAATAAGGATTCAGCAATATGCTCCTCCTGAATAATTTCAGAGTTTTCATAGTCTGCGATAGTTCGTGCAACTTTGATTATACTATGTGAAGCTCTGACGGAAAATTCAAAATACTCTAACGAATGATCGTATAGCTTCTTAGCGCCTCTATCCATTATACAGTAAGTAGTAATTTGATTAAAAGGCATCTGTTCATTTTTATTAAAAGGACTGTTTTTAAACCTGTTTCGCTGAATTTTTCCGGCAGACTCAATTCGTGCTTTTTTTGCAATAAAGTTTTCCTTTAGTTTTACTATTTCTTTTGGTTCTAGTTCATTTTCCTTGTTAAACGTATTGTTTTCACTGCAAGCAGGTATCCCGCCCAGCTCATTTTCTCCAATAACTTGTGCAATTTTATTTTTTTTATCAAGAATTTCAGGCAAGTCTAATTTTTGTGATGCAATACTTCCAGAATTTTCTACAGGAACCCGTATAGGTATGCGATCTAAAAGAGGATTCCCAATTCTTTTCCAATAACGGTGAATGTCTTGAGGTTTGCACAAACAAGCTTGCTGTACAAGACCAAGCTGTCCGCAGGGGCAGGGATTCATGTTCATGATTAGTTGAAAATGAGAAGGAAACCAAAACCATCTTCCGTTTCTCATGAATTCAACCCTCCTTTGTTCGAGGGGTTCACGAAGACTTTGAAGAGCAGCTCTGCTGAACTCAGGGGCTTCATCGATAATCAGTAAGCCCTTGTGGGCTAGGGAAATTTCTCCTGGCCTAATATTTTTACCG
Organism: Spirochaetia bacterium; assembly: GCA_021736505.1. Next base: position 998 of record JAIPFU010000101.1, read on the forward strand.
CCGCCAAGCATCATCTCTTTTGTAGTACTATGATGCGGCATGCGGACTGGAGGGCGTTTATTTTCAAATTGCTGGATTTCATCAGCTTTTTCTGCTGCAGAATAGATTTGAATTACTTCCTGGATTTCATCAGGAAGTAAATTGGGAAGTAACTGCCCGAGTACTTCCGCAGATATTGTTTTGCCGCAGCCCGGCGGTCCGAACAAAAGGACATGGTGTCCCCCTGCAGCTGCAATAGTAAGTGCCCGTTTTACAGCATCTAGCCCAATTATTTCTTCAAAATCAATATGAACTGGTGCTTTATTAATGAAGCTGGAATCGGAATAGACCTTAGTCTGTAATCTTCTTTTCTCTTTATGCACAACGGTGGAACTCGGCATAGCATTCTTCCACTCTTCCACAAGCCCTTTTCTGTAAAGTAGACTTAATTTAGGGAAATCTTTAATTGAAGAAATATTCAGTATATTAGGGATGTTTTTTAAGACATACGAAATATCTTCTTCAGGAATAACTGCCGCATCTATATCAATTTTCTGAGCCTGTAGAACAGCTCCTGCCGCACCTTGGACTGACCTTACATCACCAGACAGATCAAGTTCGCCTGCTATAAGAATTTTTTTAACAGATTCTCCAAAGTTTATTATTCCTGAAGCATGGAGAACTGCGGCAGCAATAGCAAGATCCAGCGAGGCTCCTTCCTTTTTCATATCCGCTGGAGCAAGATTTACAAGTACTCTTTCCCGAGGGAAATGAAGCCCGGCATTCCTTATTGCAGTTCTGACCCTATCCCTGGCTTCCCGTACAGCACTGTCAGGTAAACCGATAATATCAAAGCCGGGAATACCTTTTCTAATATCCACTTCTACCTCTATAAAATCACCGGAAAATCCTCTGTTTATGAATCCTAGTATAGTCACATAAGCCTCCTTTTGAATATGTATGTATCATTACCCCTTACCCCTTTAGACGTATTGTTTTATGAAAACAAAAATTGAAAGCAGGGGTATTGCCAATGTGAAGTATCACATTGAAGATAGAGCTTTTAAATTGAGCTTCTAAATGATAAATACATAAAAAAAGGGGAATTTGATTTACATTTTTTAGGATTCACATGAAAAAAGCGAGAAAAAAACTTATATAATAAAAAGATTTGCTATATTTAAAAAAAGACTTGGAAAGACTAGGTAAGAATAGGTAAGCTAGGTAAGACTTGGAAGGACTAGAGGAAGGATTAGTAAGAAGACTTGAAGAAACACTTGTTAAAGATTTGGGAAGCCTGGAAATCAATCAATTGGGAAGCCCCCAGTAATCAATCAATTATTTTCAGCTTGAATTGTTCTATTTGATCCTGAACCATTCTATCACAGGTTTCATTCAGTTCAACTCCCGCATGCCCCGGTACCCAGTCCCAATTAGGGCGAATAATATCATCAAGTTCCTTAAGCTGCATCCAGAACTCTTTGTTCTTAACCGCTTTTTTTGCTGCAGTTTTCCAATTGTTCTTAAGCCACTTATGGATCCAGTTAGTTATGCCCTGTTTTACATATTGCGAGTCCGTATGAAGGGTAATTGTTCCCTTTCTATCTTCAAGCTGTGAATCCACAAAGCGTAAAGCTTCTATTACAGCTTGGAGCTCCATCTGGTTATTGGTAGTATTTGTCTTTCCGCCGGAAGAACGAACTAATTCATTACCCATTTGGACTACGTACGCCCAACCGCCAGGACCAGGATTTCCAGAACATCCGCCATCTGTGTAGATCTCTATATTAGCCATGCATTGGATGATACGTCATGTAATTATAGGGGTCAATAGTTCTTATGAAAAACAAAGACAAATTTAAGGATTTTAAATACAGAATCATACAAAAACCTCGTAAAAGTTCTTGAATAAGATCTAATGGTAAAAAGAATGATTATTTGCTTGTACTGGGCAGGATGATTATTTGCTTGGATCATTTTAGTGGCAATCATAATAAAATAATGGTATAGTCTAATGGATTAAACACAATTAAAGTGCACATTTTAAGTGTATTTACATAGTAAAGAAGTTGAAATATTACGTAAGCTAAGATAGTGAGCTAAGATAGTGCATACGATAAAAATCAGGAGGAGCAGATAATGTCAAATAAAATAATCCTTACAGCCGAAGACCTTGACGGATATCTGACAAAACAGGATAAGAAAAACATAGATGAACTTAATGAATATTATTCTGAAGCAATGAAATACTCTGAAATCATGTCCGGCAGAAGTTATGAAAAGAAAATTGCTGAAGCCAAAAATAGCATGATTAAAATTTACGATAAAATGGGTAAAAGAATGCATGAAATTGCAAATGCAGAAAAAGCCCTTAATGTCTATTCCTTCAAAACACCTCGGGAAACACATGGAGAGGCCTCACGGCTCATAGCAAAACTCAGAAATCCTGAAACACAGCATGATGAATTTGTTTATTACATTCAAAGAGCTTATGAATTACTATTCAATCTTACATTTAATGATAATTCCATGCATGAAAAAAACTATCTTATTACAGAAACCCCGGTGGATATTCCTTTACAGAATTATGCCGTACACAAAATCCCTGATGTTGATGAGCAGATTGAGAATTCTGTCATTTGCGTAATGCTGCGCGGAGCTTTGCTGCCTTCGATGATATTGAGCAAGGAGATTCAGGAATATTCCTCATCGAGTTATGTCCCTCCATTCTCATTATTCAGAATAAAACGGGATGATTCAAAAAAAGAGTATAATATGGAATACATACTGGACTTGGGCAAATCCTTTTTTACTTTAGACGATCTTGACGGCAAAGATCTTATTTTTGCTGACCCCATGAATGCTACAGGCGGCAGCCTTGTAACAATAATGAAATACATTTTAGATCAGGGAATTAAACCGAAATCAATAAAGTTTATAAATGTCATATCGGCACTGAAAGGTTCATTGCGTGTTATACGGGCTATAGAAAATGTTGAAGTATATACTCTATGGATGGATCCTGTCCTGAATGAATTGGCCTATATCCTTCCAGGGCTTGGAGATGCTGGTGATCGCCTCAACGGTGTGGATATGGAAGAAAATCCCAGAAATATAATTCAGCTCATAGCTGATTACGGAAGCAATATTGCTAATCTTTATCGTTCCCAAGTACAGAAAATTGAAGAGACTGTACTTGGTAAATAATGTTGAAATGCGGAATGATTTGGAGTCGGAGAGAATTCATATATGATGATGCCTAAGCGGTCGCGTTTGATTTATGCAGCCTTCCTTTTTGCTTTTTCAGTATTCGTTTTTTCCAGCTGTGCTACAGCGGAAAATAATACAGTGCAGGAACTGAGTGAAGTCTATTATAACTTAGGGAATGCATATTTTCAGCTCAAAGATTTTGAAAAAGCTGAACGTGCCTATGGTAATTCCCTTTATTACAAGCCTGAATCTTTTCCTTCGGCATATAATTTAAGTGCAGTTTATATAGAGCTTCAGGAGTATGATCAAGCTTTAGACCTTATCAGAAATCTGCTTACTAGAGATGCAGATAATACGGTATTAATAAAAACCCTTGCAGGAATATATGAAATGCGAGGAAGTACAAGCAAAGCTTCTTCTCAATATGAAGAGCTTCTTGAAATTGATCCTGGGGATCATGAATCCAGAATTATGCTGATAGAATTATATATGGATACTGAAAAATATGCCGATGCAGAACGGCATTTGGAATGGTTTAAAGAATACGGGATTTTTACTAAAGAAGTGCTGCTCCTGCTTTGGAAATTTAATGAAAATAGAGAAACTGGTTCCGGACTCAGCTGGCTTGAAGAAGCTTTCAGAAAGGATCCAGAGGATTATTCACTTCGAGCAGCGCTGCTGAAAGTATTTTTGGATAATGACTATATTGAAAGAGCAAAAGCACTTACCTCTCTATCCAGTGAGAATTTGACGAAGGAAAATTCAGCTTCTGAAAAAGATGATATCCCTACTGATCTGCTCTATCAGCTGGCTCGGTATTATTATCTGACGGGTGACACGGACAAAAGCAGAGAGTATCTTGATTCAGCGCGTAAGCAAGGCTACGATAAGAGAGAAATTCTGAATCTGGAAGAAAAATTAAATAATGAAGGAGAAGGAGAAGGCGGTGAATAATATACCGAAATGTACTTTATCTTTTCTTGTACAGATCGGTATATACTGTTCTCTTATAGACATTAAGCTTGTGAGCTGATTACTTTTTTGAATTCTCTAAAAACTTCTTCAGGGGTTTTTTCACCGTTTACATCAAGCAGCAGCCCCTTATTTCTATAATATTCAATAAGCGGCTCAGTTTGTTTGCTGTATACAGCTAATCTATTTTTAATTGCGTCTTCTTTATCATCAGGGCGCTGAATAAGGGGCTCTCCAGTGATATCACATTTACCCTCTTCCTTAGGAGGATTATAGATAATATGGTAAATTTTACCGGAATGCTTTGCGACACGACGTCCTGAAAGCCGCTTTATTATTTTCTCTTCAGAAACAATGAAATTAATAACATATTGGATATCCGCAAATTCAGAAAGTGCATCAGCTTGAGGTATAGTTCTCGGGAACCCATCGAGAATAAAGCCTTGGTCGGTATCATTCTGTTTAAGACGCTCTTTAACCATCTCTACTGTAAGCTCATCAGGTACAAGCCCGCCAGAATCCAATATGGATTTCACTTTTTTACCGAGGGGAGTTTTATTTTTTATGTTATTCCTAAATAGATCACCGGTAGATATATGAGGGATATTGAAAAAATCCTTAGCCATATCTGCGATAGTTCCCTTTCCTGCCCCTGGGGGACCTAAAAATATCAAACGCATACATTCTCTCCTTCATTAATATGTTTTGTTTTGCAGTATCATTTTCTGTATTGAATTATATTCATTAGAACATCAAATTTCTAGGGTTATCAAGCTGACCGCACTATTAATAAATTTTTCCTTTTTATCTATTGACCTTTAACTGAGATTTATGTATGTTAGCTAAGCATTGAGGCTAAACAAACGGCACATTAAACCATTTATGAGAATGAAGTTTTCATGGAAATTTAATTGCCGGCAGTTTTCTAACAGATGAGAATGATTAAGAAAAATTATTCAATAAACTGTTGACATAACACTGCAGTTTTGGTATAACACTCAAGCGCGTTACGGAAAAAGCCGTAACGTTGCAATGTTCTTTGATATAATGAATTAGAGAAGGGAAGAGATAAGGAAAGCGTAAGGGCTTCCTAGTCAATAAACGTCAAAAGACGTACTGGTTGGGACAAATTTAAGTGAAAAAAAGTCGGCACCTTCGGGTGCTG
>JAIPFU010000102.1 GCA_021736505.1 Spirochaetia bacterium
CTAAGTCTGGTGACCATAGCGGAGGGGACCCACCCGTTCCCGTTCCGAACACGGAAGTTAAGCCCTCCTGCGCCGATGGTACTGCGGTTCGCCGCGGAAGAGTAGGTCGTTGCCAGGCTTTTTTTTTTGCCCTCTTTTTTTCTCGCCTTTTGATATTATAACAATTCTATTCTAACAATTCATTTTCTGGCAATTCATATTCTAGCAATTGGGATAGAGTTACAAATTTAAAACTAATCTAAATGTATTTTCTTAATGTAATTTATAAAGTGAGTTATACATCTTCTCAAGAATAGGTATTGTTTTTTTTACCTCTTCGATGGAAAAAGAATAATCAAAACATTGTACTGATTCAGATATAGCAGAATATGATTTTTTAAAAACATATTCACCTTTCTCTGTAATATCAATAATGTTTGATCGTCTGTCTTTTCTTTTGGGAAGACGAGTTATAAGCTGTTTTTTTTCTAGAGAATCGCAAATAACCATAATGTTAGTTGAGTCAGTTTTTAGTTCATAGGCAAGATTTGTCTGAGTCATCTCTTTACTACTTTTTGAAAGCACATAAAGAACACTCATCTGGGGATAAGTAATATTATTTTCTTTTAATGCTGATGTAATTATTTTACGGTATTTAAAATGGATATCAGTAATTAGTTCGAAAAACTTTTCAATTTCAGGATCTGAGAAAATCATAGGGAACTCCAGTATAACTTGGAAGAATAATTCATATTCTTTTTTGCAGAATGAACATAAATATGAGTAAAAAAAAAGAATCATAAAACATATGTAAAATTTTTCTGCTGTTCCTTTTATCCTATCGAATATTCCTAATTAGTACAATATAGATAGTCGAATTGAAACAAGAAAATTCTCTTCAAAGAGTTTGTAAGATTTATATTTTCGAGTATACTGAACAGGAATTAGATATGATAAAGGTGTGCTTACATGATTCGTTTATACAAGCCTACACTAAAACGTAAAGATATGGACTCAGTTCTTCGTTGTATGGTTGATGAAAAAATTGGCCCTGGGGAAAAAAATAAAGAATTTTCACTCATGCTGAAAAAATATTTAGATGCAGAGAAGGTGTATGCCCTGAGAACATTTCAGGATGCTCTTGAATTTGCTTTGAAAACGGTTTTGGCAGAAACAGATAATAAAAAAACAGATAATAAAAAGCGAGTAGCTGTATCAGTTCTTTCACCATTGGTGTACGCGTCAATAATCGAAAAAGTCGGGGCTGAACCTGTATTTGTTGATGTTGATAAGAACACGCTATTAATTGATCCTAAAGCTTTATCAGAAATTGATGTACATGCTGCTCTAATCCATGAACCCTTCGGTGTTGTCCCCTCAGACCCTTTGTATGGACAATTAGATTTTCCATTAATTGAAGATATCACAGAATCCCTGGGATCTGAAAAAAATGAATCAAAATCTGGGGAAATTGGTTCTTTATTAGTAGAGGGGTTTGAAGAAAAGTCTATAATAACAACCGGTGGAGGAGCTTCTGTATGTGTGAGAAACACTGTCTACAAAAAAGCCGCCAAAGAAATATTTAAAAAGATTTTTTCTGAATATGATTTAATGGCTGATCTTAATGCAGCCTTGGGAATAGAACAGCTAAAAAAAATTGAAGAATTTATTGAAAAAAGACGAGAAATTTTTTTTATGATGCAAAAAGCTGTTTTAAAAACAAGACATCACTCTTTAGTGGAAATCAGTGATGATTTTTCAGGAAACTGTTCTACTTTTCCCATTTTAATAGAAACAGATCTGCGCGGAATAATGAAGTTTACAAGAAAATATAAAGTTGAAATTGGTAAGCCCTTTGATAATAGTATTTTGCAAACTTTTGAAGATAAAAGTGCTTATCCTAATGCTGCTCCATTTGTTTTACGAACCATAAACTTCCCAATATATCCGCTGCTTCCAACTGATCAGTTGAAAACACTTATACGGGTATTGTCAACTTTACCCTGATTATTTTAGAGTGCATGCAGGGTTTTAGAAAAATTTTCATGATTAAACATGATTAGTAAATCTTGATTGTTTTGACTCATAAAACAGTAGGCAAATTTTAGTAGAGGGGTTCATGAGAAAAATAAAAAGAGTATTACTCGTAGTAAATATCCATAAAGATGAAGCGAATTCGATCACGCAGAATATAAAAGAATATATGGGGGAAAGGGGTATTGAGCTGCTCACGCACAGCTATAAAAAGAATGAAGAACTACCGTATATTGAAAATATAGATCTAGCCATTAGTTTAGGAGGAGACGGAACAGTACTCTATTGTGCTAGAATTATTCAACACCTGGGAATTCCCATATTAGCTGTGAATCTGGGAACTTTTGGGTTTATAACAGAAATAGCTCGTCATGAATGGAAAAAAGCTTTTGAAGAGTATGAAGTTGGACGTTTAGGGATTTCTTACCGTGTAATGATTCGTGTTCTAGTTGAGCGAGAAGGGCGAAAAGTGTTTGTATCTCATGGTTTAAATGATGTTGTTGTAAACGGCAGCGGATTATCAAGAATTGTAAGACTTCGTTTATGCGTCAATGAAACGCACCTTGGAAACTTTCGTTCAGACGGTATAATAATAGCAACTCCCACAGGTTCTACGGCATACAGCATGGCTGCCGGAGGACCCATTTTAGATAGTGATATGGATGCTTTGATTCTTACACCAGTCTGTCCATTTACTCTTTCTAATCGTCCGCTTGTAATTTCTGGTAATGATGTAATTACGATAGAAGTTATGAAAGATCAGAGGACTATGATAAATTTGTCTATAGACGGACAGGAAGTAATTTCACTTAAAGAGAGCGATATTATTACAATAGAAAAATCGCACAGTAGAGCACTGTTAATTAAATCAAACAAAAGAAATTTTTATGAAGTAGTTCGATCTAAACTTAAGTGGTCCGGAGGGTAAAAGTATGCTTGAAATCCTTAGTATAAAAAACTATGCCTTGATTGATCAACTGGAAATACACTTTTCACCTGGCCTTAATATTTTAACGGGAGAAACAGGCGCAGGTAAGTCAATTATCCTTGGAGCTCTAGGACTCATTTTAGGGGAAAAAGCTGATACAGATTCAATTCGTACAGGAAAAGATGAAGCAGAAGTAAGTGCAGTCATTTTGATTGGTTCGCAGAATCAAGAATTAATACAGGAATGGCTGAATAAACGTGATATAGAGATTGAAGATGATCGTCTATTTATACGCAGAACAGTAAAACGAAGTGGAAGAGGGAATGCATATATACATTCTGTACCAATGCCACTCAAAGAATTAAAGGAATTAACTTCTTTGCTGTTTGATATCCACGGTCAGCATGATCATCAATCATTACTCAAATCGAGCAGCCAGCGTCTTTTACTTGACAGATTCGGAAATTTGGAAGAGAAAGTACAAACTGTAGAAGATCTGTATAAAAAAAACATTTCTCTAAAAAAGGAAATTGACAATCTTCAGAAATCTGAACGTGAAAAATTACGAGAAAAAGATATGCTTGAATATGCTGTTGAAGAAATCCAGCAGGCACAATTGAAAAAGGATGAAGAAAGTCAGCTTCAGGAAGAAATTCAACTTATGGAGAATTCAGAACATCTTCATGAAAGTATACAGGAAATTCGTAAATTGCTAGGAGGGAGCGGGAAAGTAATTGATTTACTGCAGAAGTCATCTCAGGAGTTATCCCGAGCTTCTGCCATTGACCAGAAACTTCAAACAGATTCACAAAGACTTGAACAGCAGATATATGAGGTAGAGGATATCCATGATACTCTTCGCCATTATCTGGAAAGTGTTATTTTCCAGCCTGAGAGGTTGGATGAAATGCACGAGCGACTGCAGTTGATTCATAAGTTGGAAAAAAAATATGGAGATACCGTTGATGATATTCTTCTATATGCTGAAAAAGCTCGAAATCGTCTGGAAGACTTTGAACATTCTGATGAAAAACGTAGGGAATTAGAAAAGCAGTATGAAAACTGTACTGCATCCTTAATGGTGGAAGCGCAAAGCTTATCAGAAAAAAGAAGAGTGGTAAGCAGAGAACTAACAGAAAAAATTTCTTCGAACTTACATGTCCTTGGAATGCCCGATGCAGAATTTGCAATAGATATTCAGCAAAGAAAAAATGAACAAGGTAGCTTAGTATGCAATACTACAGGTGCAGATCTTGTCCAATATACCATATCACCTAACCCGGGTGAGCCGAAGAAACCGATCAATCAGATAGCTTCGGGAGGAGAACTTTCAAGAATTATGCTTGCCTTGAAAAGTTCATTTGCTCAGGCAGATACTATTAATACACTTATCTTTGATGAAATTGATTCAGGAATCGGAGGGGCTGTAGCTCTATCCGTAGGTGATAAGCTTTCTGACTTAGGAAAGGATCGCCAGGTGATTTGTATTACCCATATCGCTTCCATTGCAGCGAAGGCTGAAAGACACATAGTAGTAGACAAGAATACTTCTGCAAATAGAACAGTGACAACAATTAGAGAAATACAGGAAGATGAGAGAGTTAAGGAAATTGCCCGTATGCTATCCGGTGATACAGAACAGAAATCGGCTGTTACCCATGCTAAAGCATTAATTGCTCAGGCTTAGTCTTACCTGGATTTAAAAATCTTCAACTACAATTCCAGCTTGTACAGCGAGAGATTTTAATACTCTAAACTCTTCATCGGTGGTATTTTTGTTTTTATCTGTTTGCTCATATTGCTCAAAAAATTGTTCATAATACTGAAGGAGTTCAAAAATTTTATTTTGAAGCTGTGTTATGTCAGGAACAAAACCGGATTCTCTAATAAGAACTAAAAGATCTTTTGTAAAGCTGAAGATATCTCTTGAATGTTCCACTGTCATGGATTGCTCAATCTGCTTTATGTAACTTGATATAATTGCATTAGTGGTTTCCCTTTCACCATGTCCGCCTTTTTGGAATATAAATTCCAGTAAAGCTTTTATTAAATGAAATTTAGTTCTGTCATAGTAGGGGATACCATGTTTGAAAAGAGAATTAAGTGTTCTCATGCAAGTACCCATATTAGCAATATAGAAATGTTTGTCCGGTTGATAGGTTGCCTGCCGGCTTATTCCTGTGTAGTATTTCATATCCAGAAAGATTTGATCCATATCATTATCAGTTACTCTCTCCAAGGATTTATCAATCCATTTAAAGAATTTTGAGACGGCAAAAGCTTCTAAATTATCCATGGTTAATGCATTATAGGAACTATCATGCGGAATATTCATTCGGCAGTGAAGGAGCATTCCCTTTTCAAGATCGAATTCAGAAATGATAGTGTACTGAAAAACTTGTCCTGTAGGCACTTTTCTGACGGAGACAATGTCTCCTCCTAAAGAATTTTTACGAATTTCCTTCAATGAAAACATACCGTAACTATTTTCCCATTCATCACTGGAAGTCAATTTCCTATTTAAAGAGAAATAGACTGACGGTTCAAGCCCGCAGGGGAGTGTCTTATCTTTAATATGCTGAAGAATAACTGCACCATTTTTTTCAGATGCAATATTGCTCTTTGCTTTATTAAGAAATGTTTTAAGTTTTTCGAAGAGATCTTCCTTCATGAAATCAGAATACAGATCCAAACTCTGAAGTGCATATTTTATATTTTGTTTAGGTTCTATTCCACTAATATCTGAAAAAAACCATCCACAGGAGGTGAACATGAACAGTCGATATTTTTGTCCTTCCAAAAGGGTCAGCAACTCTCTTCTTTCATTTTCGGTGCAGGAAGTTCCTAGGATATCATCGCAGAAAGTTTTATAATCTTTTCTTCCGGATAATACTTCACCGTACTTTTTTAGAATTGCGTAGGGCTCTTCTTTGCTGTAATTCCCCAATTTTTTCTTGAATACTTTCAGCAGTTCATCACTTATTGCGTTGAATCCATTCCTTAGAGGGGTCCTCCATTTTTGATTCCACCCATCTTTTCCTCCAGTTGAGCAACCGCAGTCTTTGTACCATCGTGATACTCCATGAAAGCAACTCCAGGAAGTTCCTTTATTGGCTTCTCCTTTCTTTAGTACTGCCTTCATTTCTGCTGGATGCTGTTCCAGAAAAGCAGCATAATTGGTGAATTCTATCTCTTTATCATGGGATATTCGTTGAATAAGAGCAGCCAGGCACATATCTCCGAAGGGTTCATGGTGGCCATATATTTCTCCATCAGTAGCTGTATGAAGAAGTTGAG
>JAIPFU010000009.1 GCA_021736505.1 Spirochaetia bacterium
ATTTTTTCTCCGATGTGGATTTTTTCTCCGATGTGGATTTTTTCTCCGATGTGGATTTTTTCTCCGATGTGGATTTTTTCTCCGATGTGGATTTTTTCTCCGATGTGGATTTTTTCTCCGATGTGGATTTTTTCTCCGAGACGTTTTCCACATTCGAGACGTTTTCCACATTCGAGACGTTTTCCACATTCGAGACGTTTTCCACATTCGAGACGTTTTCCACATTGATGTTGTTGAGGAAGGGAAGCTCTTTTTCGGGGATACAGGTATGGGAATCTATGGAATAAAAGGGTATTTTCCAAAAATCCGTCGCTGATTTGATTTCATCAACGGTTGCTTCTTCTGCATCCAGGCTTATGATTCTAAAGGCTGTTTCATGGGCAGAGAGCAATTGTTCAGCTTTCCTCAGGGCTCCTTCGTCCGCCTGGGGAAGTGCAAATGGTATTTTAACCGTAAAGCGGCTTCCTTTTTCCGGCTCACTGTTTACGGTGATGGAGCCGTGCATAAGTGTGCAGAGATTTTTGCAAATCGGCAAGCCCAGTCCTGAACCCCTGTTACTGCTGATGGAGGTGTCATCAATTTGGTAAAAGGGTTCAAAAATTCGATCCTGCTCACTTTTCGGAATCCCAGGGCCGGTATCTTCTACGGAAATTGATACATTAACTGTATTTATTTTATAGCTTTGAACTCGGACACTAATCTTGATGCCCCCTGAATCTGTAAACTTGACGGCGTTGCCGAAAAGGTTGCAGATTATCTGGCTTAGAAAAGAGGGATCTCCTATGATTTCTCCAGGAATAGCCGGGCTGAAATCAAGGCTCAGGGATAAATTCTTTTCTTCCATGGAGGTCTTTAAGCCTGTTAAACAGTTTTTTAGAAGTTTTTCCAAGGAAAATCCCTGTTTCTTCAGTTCAACTTTTCCGGCTTCTATGCGGGAGAAATCAAGAATGTCCTTTACAAGGGTAAGGAGCAGATCACTGCTGCTTCGTATAATATCTGAATATCGGTGCTGGGTTTCATTAAGTTCCGTATTCTGGAGCATCCTGCTGATTCCGACAATGGAATGGATTGAAGTACGTATTTCATGGCTGATTTTAGCGAGAAAGCTGGTAATTTCCTTCTTAGCCCGTTCAGATTCGGCGCTGTAGGTCTCTGCCTGGATGATGGTTTCCTGCAGCCTCTTCTCCTTCTCAATGCGGTATAGTACCTCCCCGATATTATGGGTAAAGAATTGCAGCAGCTGCCTTTCTTCCAGCTTCCACTCCATGGTCTTGGAAAGGGAATCAAAACCCATAAAACCGAAGTTCTTATTACTACCGATAATTGGAATAATCAGGACGGATTGTATTTTTCTGGACTGAAGAATGTCCTTCTCATGTTTCCAGGAATTCGGGAGTTCTTCTGTGCTGTTTATGTAAACTTCTTTTCCTTCCTTCAGTGTACAAATCCACGCGGCAAAAATATTCACAGGGAGATTCTGCATTGCTTCTTTATCTGCAGGAATTCCCGGGCGACACCATTCATGGGTATTGCTCATCTCGGATTCATCTTCAGTGTACTGGAAAATATAAGCCCGGTCCGCCTTGGAGAAGTCCCCTAGGGTTTTTACCGTTTCATGCAGGATATCGTCCAGTGATTCAGCATTTGAGCTGAAGAGCTGGGATGAAAGGTTGAAAAGGAGCATTTCAAAATCTGCTTTTCGTTTCAGGTCATTCTGGAGTGAAGTTATTTCTGCTAAAGTTTCGGTATGTGCTGCTGTTTCGGTCTTCTTTTCGCTGTCATCTTCCTCTGGCTGCTGTTTCTCTCCGATTGCATCATAGAACACAGTAGCGAAAAACTGATTTCCCACGGGGTAAGCATTTACATGGTACCATCTGGATAAGGGTACAGAGTATTGTTTACAAGTATATTTACCGCCGTTTTTTACCAGGCTTGCATACATGGATATCAAATTTGGGTATTCATGTAGTTCAGGAAGAATCTCAAGCGCCCGTTTGCCGATGAGCTCCTCTTTTTTAAGACCAGCGATTTTTTCAAAGGAGGGGTTTACATCAATGAAGATGCAGTCTATTGGCTTCCCCTGCTGATCAAACACTATTTTATGATAGGCATAACCGAAGGGTGCGTATGTGATACTATCTTTGTAAAACGTATTTTTCAAAAGAACACCCCGGAGCGGCATGCTGTGTTTAAGAAAATTTTGCATGCTGTATGCATCAATCTGCTGGACTCCATGTAAAAATCATCACTCTTTAAAATAGAATAATAATTAGGATAATCCCCAGGAAAGACCTATTCGTATCAATTCAGCAAGATTTTTTACATGAAGCTTCTCCATGAGCCGGGTTTTATATGTGCTTACAGATTTTGGAGAAATGTTCATGGTAAAAGAGATCTCTTTTATGGTAAGTCCTTTGCATATATGGGTAAAGACTGTTAGTTCCTGGGATGAGAGAAGATCTTTTTCGGGAGGAGGCGTAAGCGGTTCTTTTGCGTTCTGCTTGAAAAGAAGCTCCCGGGTTTTGTTGGAAATATATATGCCGCCATGGGCTACTGAAGTAATGGCCTGAATCAGGGTTTCCCGGCTGCAGTTTTTTGTGAGATAGCCCTTGGCTCCGGCGCTGATGGCTTGCTGAGCATATGATTCTTCGGGGTAAACGGTTAAAAAAATGACTGCAGGCGCATTTGGCTGGTCCAGAATTTGCGTCAGCACTTCCATTCCGGTGATATCGGGCATTGAAATATCCAAGAGCAGGACATCCAGATTCTGAAGTCGAGAATACTCTGAAAGGAATTTTGTTCCTCCGGAAAAGTCGGCTGTAACTTCAATATCAGGGATATCTTCCAGTAATGTTTTTAAGCCCGTACGGACTAATTGATGGTCATCTACAATTGCAACGGATATCATTTTTTAACCCCATTTCAGGTATTTTAGTGTTTTTCTATAAAAATATCAACTCTACTTAATACATTAAGCGTTTTTCTTGAACCTTAGCAGATTGAGGGTGAAACAGCCTTCGGTTTTAAGCTTACTGTCAATCACAAGGCTGCAGTCCTGCATCCGTAAAAACCATGAAGTGGCTGAAAGGACAAAACCGACGGTATCTATACCGATATCTGCATCGGGAGATGCCCCCCAATTCCCCTGAACCGCGGCGTCGGATAAACGGGGATCGATGGGAGTGCCAGTATAGCATATGCTCATCCTGACTGACTGTTTTTTAACTGCTGTACTGATATTTATGGTACTTCCGCTGTCTCCTAACGCTGCGGCAAGGGACAAGAGGTTCTGCAGAACAGTGCTCAGAATCTCAGAATCCCCGAGGATAAGGACATCCTGCTCGTTGTTCCACTTTATACTGATACCTTTCTTCTCTGCTGTGAGAAGGATGCTTGCTGCTGACTCATCCTGGACAGATGCTATAACCTCATCCAGGGACAGGATGCTTCGGTTGAAATTCGTATTTCCATAGATATCATGAGACACATACTGAAGGTTTTTCAGGAGGAGTTCTCCCTTAAGAAAAATAGCATACAGTTCCTCCAGCATCGGCGTGATTTGATCCGGAAGCAGGCCTTTATATTTTGTTTGCAGGAGGGTGAGAAAGCTGTGGAATGCACTATAGGGAGTGCGCAGATCATGGGTTATTACACGGATTACGCTGTTTTTTCTGATAAGCTGTTCTTTAAGCTGATCAATTTCCTGCTGAAGCTTTTTTACTGATGGAGATGTTTCGATTTCCGGACTCTCTTCCATCATGCTTAGCATAATTTTTCTTTCATGGGGAGATGGATCTTCTTGGTGTCCATCATTGCTTTCTTTATTATTACCTCCGCAATGGAAAGGAACTGCAGAAAATAGATACTCTTTACCGTTCTCTGCCTCAACTGTTGCTGCCGCTGCTGTATCAGAATTGACAACAGAACTGATTATGTCAGCAATTTCCGGAACGTGAGGAAAGTGAGGAAAGTCAGAAACGTGAGAAAAGACGTCCCCTTCCTGCTCAGTTTTGAAGGCAGAGCTGAGGGAATCAAGCATCCTGCGGCTTTCACTGTTGTCTGACAGTATGTTTCCCCCGCTGTCAATTATGATATAGCCCAGAGCTATGGTTTTTGTTTTTTTTCGATGTTTCATTTATCTCACTCTAAAGCGGTTTTTTTTCTGCGAACAAAATTGCTTCAGTCTGCTTTGAACTTGCATGACTGATTTGCCTGAAATTTTGTGATCCTTTGTAAGTAGTACTTTTATTTGTATATTCCAACTATCATACTATGTATGCCATGGGCTTGTCTGTCAAGTTTTTTCCTTTCAGAGCATGTACTCTGCGAGGAAATGGGAAAATTATGGGTAATTTACATTATTTCCTACAGATAATTCGTAATAACCTACAACATGGAACTGCAATTCTGTTAGATAATGCAATTAGTAAAAAAAATCAATAAATAAAAATGGTGGAAGAGTTGAACCGGTACCTTACATGGTAATTATTTTTCAGACTTTGGAGCTGAGCAGCTGTCCCTGAACAGCCGAACGTGCTGCTCCAACAGTGAATACTGCAAATTAAAACCGTAAAGTGTGGTAAATTAATACAGTATGAAAAGTGTAAAAGATTTGATCATTTGGCAGATAAATACCATCCCCTTCCCCTGGCTGCCGGTTTCAAACTCTTCCATCTTTATTTTTTGTGAAAACTTCATATCAAACGGGAAAAATACGAAAGTATTCATACATATCCGTGAGGTTTTACGATACCCTGTTTACAATTAAATAAAAAATTCACCGGAAAGGCTACAAGCTATAATTGAATTTTTTGGATAGAAATATGATATTTAAAAAGAGAAGGGGAAAACGGGGGAAAACCCATCTTGTTTCTGTAGAAATCACCAATAGCTGTGACCATCATATTCTTGTGCTGAATCAGCTGACAGTGAATTATGGAGACTCCCGGGTGATCCATCGCTTTACACTGGATGCGCAAATGAGCAGAAGTATAGATATTCCTGAAAACAGTGAAGTCTATGTGTGGTACAAAGACAGCATTCTGCGGCATATACACATACGCGAAGATCATCCGAATGGTATGAAGCTGCGCATCGATCCTGAAGGTTCGAGCGCCGAATAAAACCGCAAAGGAATTGCTGTGAAGAATTATGCTGTTCTAGTGTTTTCTGGGGATAATTCTTATAAATTAGGTAATAAAAAAAGTAAGGGCATCCATGGATACATTTGAAAAAAAAGTTGAAAGCCTGCATCAGAACCAGTCCCTCTTGGCAGAAGTAGCTTTGCATTTGAATGATACAGTAGTTTTTCAAGAAAAAGTTGACCATATCCTGCAGCAGGTGGGAAATCGCCTGCGTGTCAGCCGTACCTATATTTTTGAACATGATTTCAAGAACAGAACAACAAATAACACATTTGAATGGTGTGCACCGGAGATAGCTGCGCAGAAGGACGAACTGCAGGGCATCCCCTTTGATATGATAGGCGAGTGGCTGGATATGCTGGAGAATGACGGTATTATCTACTCCGAAAATATACAGGAGCTGCCTGAAAATATCAGGGCTATCTTGGAACCCCAAGGCATACTGTCCCTCGTCGTATACCCGCTTATGCAGGAGGGGAGTATTTTCGGATTCATCGGCTTTGATGAATGCAGTTATCATCGCCCATGGGAACCGGAGGAGCTTGATGTCCTTAAAATCATTGCAGGCATTATCTCATCGCAATACAAGCAGAACAGCATGCAGGAAAAGCTGATTGAGAGGGAACGTAATTTCCGTTCTTTTTTTGAGACGGTTAAGGATTTTATTTTTATTGGAGATCTCCAGGGGAACTGCATTTTTGCCAATCCGGCGGTTACGGAAAAGCTGAAATACTCTCAGGATGATGTATTATCAATGAATATCCTTGATTTTCATCCTAAGGAGTATCAGGCTGAGGCTGAGCAGATCATAGAGGACATGTTTGCCGGGAAGCGGGAGTACTGTCCGGTACCGCTGCAGGAAAAAGGCGGCGGGCATATCCCAGTGGAGACCAGGGTGTGGTTTGGAGAATGGAATGGGGAGCAGGCATTGTTCGGAATCTCCAAGGATCTTTCTGAACAGCAGGCTTCGTTGGACCGTTTCAACAAACTTTTTCACAACAATCCCACCCCCATGGCGGTCAGCCGGGCAGATAACGGGGAATTGGTTGATGTTAATGCCGCCTTTGAGGAGGCTGTGCAGTATACTCGGGAAGATGTTATTGGTAAAACGGCAGAGAGCTTAGGAATATTTCTTGAGCCCGAAAACCGCCGACGTTTGGGGGAGAAGCTAAAAAATAATAAAAAAATTATCAATGAGCACATGAAAATACGTAAAAGAAGCGGTGAAATCATCGACGGTATCTTTTCCGGTACCTTGATCGACAATCAGGGGGAACAGCATTTTCTGACCACCATGGTGGACATCTCTGACCGTATCCGTTGGAGCCGGCGTATTGAGCAGCAGAACAGACGGATGGAAAATATTCTGGAAGCCACAAATGCGGGATCCTGGGAGTGGAATGTGCAGACCGGGGAGACGGTCTTTGATGAACGCTGGGCAAACTTGATTGGATACTCACTGGAAGAGCTGGGAGAGACCACCATTGAAACCTGGGAAAATTTGGTGCATAAAGATGACGGAGAATTGAGTGAAAAGCTTTTAAAGAAGCATTTTTCCGGTGAAATCCCCTATTACTCCTGTGAATGCAGGGTCAGGCATAAAGACGGACATTATATTTGGGTGGAGGACAAAGGTAAAGTTATCGAATGGGCTGATGACGGCACACCAGTGCTGATGTTCGGTACCCATTCCGATATAAGTGAACGCAAACGTATGGAGCATGATGTCCAGAAGGCGAAGGAACGTGCCGAATATGCCACAAGGGTTAAATCAGATTTTCTCGCTACCATGAGTCATGAAATTCGAACTCCCATTAATACCATTATCGGCATGAATACCCTGCTGCAGCAGACGCGAATGGGTGATCAGCAGCGTCGCTATATTGATAGAATTTTCTCCGCTTCCCAGATTCTCCTGCAGACGGTTAACAATGTCCTCGATTTTTCTCAAATTGAAGCAAATAAGCTGAAAATTCAGCAGAATAGATTTTCTCTAGAACAGCTTGTCCAGGAACTGGTGAACTCCTTCTCTTCTGCGACGGCACAGAAGAGTTTGAACTTTTTTGTCTCCTTAGAACTCGACCTGCCCCTGTTCCTGCAGGGGGATTCCTTTCGACTTCTTCAAGTGCTGCAGAATCTGCTTAGTAATGCTGTGAAATTCACCTCTCAAGGAAGTGTATCTATAGATATCACGCCTATTAAATACAGCGAAGAGACAGTGCACATTCAGTTTTCCGTGAAGGACACGGGAATCGGATTTAATCAGGAGACAAAGGACAAACTGTTTGAGGCCTTCAGTCAGGCAGAAGGCAGTATAAGTCGAAATTTTGGAGGTTCAGGCCTCGGTTTGGCAATCTGCAGGAACTTAGTAAAAATCATGGGCGGCAGCATCCATGTACAGAGCAGCCCCGGCAAGGGAAGTATGTTTCGATTGATTCTTCCCTTCAGAGTTGAGGAGAAAAAGAGCTTTACTGATAAATACCGGGAGTTGCAGTCTGAAGAGAAGCAAGTGGTCTTTGTGCAGCAGGGAGTACAGCAGGGAGTGCAGCAAGGTGCAGATGAAGATGCAATAATCAGGAATTTGCTGAAAAAATTGGAATTTGACTTTACCTTAGTTAATGCCGATGACCTGCTTCGCGATGCCGATGGAGCAGATCCCGAAGCTGGAGAGCTTAGAATAGTACCGGATGAGTATCTGCTGGGTGATGAGGCAAACAGAGAGACAATTATCTTCATGGACTGGGAGGTACTGCAGCAGCATAAATGGATGATATCCCGATTTTCTCAAGAAGAGTGCAGATACTGTACGAAAATCATCATGGTTTCAGTGCTTCAGGATGAAACAGCCATTATCCGCGCCATGGGTGATAATCCCTTTAAAATCCTGAGAAAGCCAGTTCTGCCGGGAGCTTTGAGCAGAATTCTTAATCAGATCTATCAGAATACAGGAAGAGCAAATAAAAAGCTTCAGTCTGAAGGGCTGAGAAAAAATCAAGATTCCGGAGAAGACATAAGCTATGCAATTCTCCTTTGTGAGGATCATGAAGTTAACAGGGAGATGATGAAAGAACTTCTGGAGGGAGCCGGCTATCATGTTACAGCGGCTACTAACGGATGGGATGCAGTTAAGCTAGCTGACCATATGGATTTTGATCTTATGCTCCTGGATATTCAGATGCCTGGTCTTGATGGATATGCCACAGCAGAAAAAATCAGGAAACTCTCTAGAAAGCAAGCCCAAAGAATGCCCATATTAGCGGTAACTGCCCATGTGCTGGAAAAAGACCGCAAAAAAAGTATGGAAGCAGGAATGAACGGATTCCTGACAAAACCCATCCAACCACAGTATTTCTTTGAATCCATAGCCTATTGGCTGGAACAGAGCTCTGACGGGTCAAGCGTAAGCGGCGCCCCAGTTGCAGCATCGAACACCAGGGAAAATGGGA
The DNA here is from genome assembly GCA_021736505.1 of Spirochaetia bacterium. The sequence goes on from JAIPFU010000009.1 coordinate 8,591, forward strand.
TCAGGAAAAAGAGAACAGGAGAGACAGCTAAGGAAAAATCCGAAAGTTCAGAAGACAGCTTGGCTGGGAGAATTCAATCTAAAGCGGATGAGATTTCCAAGCTGTATCATATTGATGCCCCTTCTGCACTGGCAAGGGTTGGCTGGAATGTGGATCTCTATGAAAAACTGCTGCAGAGTTTTCTTATGGACTACAGCGATTTTATCCAGATGCTGCAGTCTGAGCTTGAGATGAGTCAACTCCAGGAAGCAGCAAAGCGTATTCATGCTGTACGCGGCCTGGTCGGTAATCTCGGATTTACTGAATTATATGAAGCACTGCTTGGTTTTGAGCAGTTCCTAAAAGAACATTATGCCTACGATGATGCCATGGTGGAGAGGCTTGGGTCACTTTCAGCGCAATTCTCTGACGGCATAAGCAGTAGTAAAGAGTTTCTGAATTTAGTTGATAAAGAACGAAAAGAGGCTGAAATAAATACTGATCCCTCTGTTTTCTCTTCTTCTTCTTCTGAAAGGGAAAACGCCGTTGAGGCTGCTGGGGATGCTTACGATGAACCTGCTGATGGAGAATCCATTGACTCGGAACAGCTTCTGGCAGAGCTGAAGCATGCCTTAATGATAGGAGCCCCTGAGGATGCGAAAAGTCTTCTGCAGAAATTGAAAAAGTGCATGTCTGAACACTGGTATGCAAGTACCGGGGTAATCATTGAAGAGTATATCGGTTCTTATCGATTCACTGAGGCGCTGGATTTCTTATCCGGGAAATGTTAGTGAGAACTTGGCATTGTATAATGCTATAGCTGCTTTAGGGAGTATTACAGCAGATGAAGAAGAAAAAAGCGACAATCCTCATAGTTGAGGATATGAAAGAGAATATTGATATGCTGATAGCCATACTGAAGGATGAATTCAGCATACGTGTTGCGCTTACTGGCGAAGATGCCTTGAAACAGGTAGAACAGTCTCTGCCGCAGTTAATATTGCTGGATGTTGTTCTTCCCGGCATCAGTGGATTTGAGGTCTGTTCTAAGTTGAAGGACAATCCTTCAACCAGTCATATCCCGGTTATATTTCTCACTGCCCTGAGCAATGATGTCGATGAAAGGATGGGCTTGGACGTCGGCGGATCTGATTATATCAACAAACCCTTTAACGCGAGTCTTGTAAAATTACGAATAAAAAAACAGTTGGAGCTCTACAATTATCAGCACCGTCTTCAAGAGAAGGTTTCTCACAGGACCCGGGAACTGGAGAATGTAAAGGATGCCCTGCTTGAAAGTCTTGTGCTTGTAACGGAGTATCGGGATCGGGAAACCGGAGATCATGTTAAGCGCGGGCAGAAGTATGTAGGGATTCTGGCAAACCTGCTATCCAGCAGGTATCCGGAGCTCTTGGATTCAGAAAAGAAAGATCTCATCATTCAGGCTTCAGCGCTGCATGACATCGGGAAAATAGCCCTGCCGGATCGGATTATCCTAAAAAAGGGCCAGCTTACCGACCAGGAGTATGATATGATTAAGGATCATGCCCGTATCGGAGGGGAGATCCTGAGAAGAGCATCCAGCAACATGGAGACCTATGAGTTCATGCAGTACGCCCAGCTGATGGCGACGTATCACCATGAGCACTGGGACGGTACCGGATATCCCTTTGGCCTTAAAGGAGAAGAGATTCCTCTCTGCGCCAGAATAATGAGCATCGTAGATGTCTATGACGCCTTAACCATGGATCGACCGTACAAAGAGGCTATGACCCATGAAGAAGCAGTTTCTATTATCGTTCATGGCGACGGCAGGGTGCAGCCCGAACACTTTGACCCTGATATACTGGAAATATTTGCTGAGAATCACGATTTGTTTTTGTAAAAATTAGCGAAGACTGCAAAAATTATCAAAGGCTGCAAGCCTGTTTACCGCCCTAAAAGGTTCCGTATCCATGCTGATGCCGCAGCGCTGCAGAAAATAGGCATGAAAAACTGAGGAATCTGTAAGCTCGGGGTGAAATATGCTGACAAGCACTCTATCAGATTGTGCTGCAGCTGTAAATCCGCGTATGCTTAAAAGTGATCGGACTCCCGGCCCCAGGCGAGTGATGCCCGGGGCTCGAATGCATACAATTTTCTGCGGCTCAGGAGAAATTGCTTCCACAACTGCCTCTGTTGTAAAACTGCCCAACTGTGAGCCGAACTTATTTCGTTTGATGCTGATATCTATGATTCCGAGTACCGGTGATTCTCCTTCAATTTCAGCAGCACAGAGGATTGCTCCTGCGCAGGTTCCCCAAATGTGCATTCCCTTTGTGTACGCCTGAATTATTGCCTGATCCATCTTATTCTGCTTCATGAGCCTTCGGATGCAGGTACTTTCACCTCCGGGGATGATCAGACCTGAAAGTCCTTCAAGTTCCCGGGGATTGCGCACGAGACGGGGGCTTGCACTGCACCTCTGCAGATGTCTGGCGTGTTCATCGACGCCTCCCTGCATTGCCAGTATGCCGATGGAGGCTGATGGTACGGCTGAAGATTGATTCATTCAGTTTTCCCTCTTTTACCTGCTGTCGTATCCCTAAGCTTCATCCCAGACTTACAGTCCGCGTGCTGCAAGACGCCGCTCTTGAGTAATTTCGGCGGTATTGATGCCTACCATGGCTTCTCCCAAATCTTTTGATATCTCCGCAAGGGTTTCAGGCTCCTGGTAATGAGCAGCGGCAGTTACGATGGCTTTTGCTCGTTTAGCCGGGTTGCCGGAGGTGAAAATACCAGAACCGACAAAAATACCATCACAACCGAGCTGCATCATCAAGGCTGCATCAGCAGGGGTGGCAATGCCGCCGGCTGCAAAATTAACCACCGGCAGTCGACCGGCTTTTCTCACTTCTGCGGCGATCTCTTCGCTTATGCGGTGCTCACGGCAGAAAGAGCTTACTTCGTCATCACCAAGGGCGCACAGTTGTGCAATTTCCCTGTTCATGGTACGCATATGGCGAACTGCTTCGATTATATCTCCTGTTCCGGCTTCTCCTTTGGTGCGGATCATGGAAGCGCCTTCACGAATTCGTCGGCACGCTTCACCAAGATCGCGAGCGCCGCAGACGAAGGGGACAGAGAAGAGGTGTTTATTGATGTGGTTCTCATCGTCGGCCATGGTCAGCACTTCGCTTTCATCGATGTAGTCAATTTTGAGGGCTTGCAGGATTTGGGCTTCCACGAAGTGTCCAATGCGCGCTTTTGCCATGACGGGAATGCTTACCGCTTCCTGAATCTCCTGGATGAGGGTAGGATCACTCATACGGGCAACACCGCCTTGTGCGCGAATATCCGCTGGGACGCGTTCTAGAGCCATAACGGCAGCAGCACCGGCATCTTCCGCTATTTTTGCCTGCTCTGCGTTGACCACATCCATGATAACTCCGCCTTTCAGCATCTGAGCAAGATTTTTATTCATTTCGTACCTATCGTTCATGTGATTCTCCTTGTATACTTAATAATCAGTAGTTTTTGTCACTTGATATTGATACGGCAGCTTATTTAGCTTTTCCTAGAAAGCTGGGAACTTGACCGTAACCACTTATTGTTATATAACAAAAACTATAAATTTAGTTATTACTATAATTGTATTATTACAATAAAATCTTCGGGGGTCAATACCCGAAGAGAATAATTTTGTGAAGCCAGATCGTGGAGTGTATGTACATGGCAAATAAAAAAAAACGATATCTTGATATTGCTGAAGATATGCAGCGGGGGATAGAAGAGGGACGTTTTACAGAGGGTCAGAAGATGCCGACGGTCCGCAGTTTGGCGGAGAAGTACGGGACTACGGTGGTTACCGTAACAAATGCCTTAAAGAAACTGGACAGTGACGGCTGGGTGATTCGTAAGCCGGGAAGCGGTGTTTTTGTCCGAAAGCATGAGACGTTAGGAGCTCTTCCCGCATCTGATTTGAAAGAGATTTTTGCTCGAATTATTGATGAAGACGGTGCTGCGGCTTTTTCTTACGAGGATCCCACGGGATATCCTGGTTTAAAAACGGCGATTAAAGCTTATGCTGCAGACGAATACCATGGATCCGACGAATCAGGAAAATCCGTCGAGGTCGATAAGGGGCGGCAGGTGCTCATCACCTCAGGAACCCAGCAGGCTCTGCACTTAGTTTTTTCATCCATGCTGAACTTCGGCGATTGGGTATTAGTGGAGAACCCGACGTATCCCGCTGCCCTGCGGATGCTCAAAGAGCAGGGAGCGCGTATAGAGACTATCTCCATGGGGCAGTATGGACCAGACCCGCGAGAATTGAAACGCATTTTTGAATCGCGTCCGTTACGTATGGTCTACACCATGCCCAATTTTCAGAATCCCACGGGCTGCAGCTATTCTTCTGCTGCGACTGAGGAACTTGCGAAGCTGGCAGAACAGCACGGGGTCTACATTGTGGAGGATACTTCCTATGGGGATCTGAATTTTCACGGTGAGTCAGGGCCTCCTCCTCGGTTTCACTTTCCTCCAGATCTGCATATCCTTCTGAGCACCTATTCCTATACCTTCCTCCCCGGCGCAAGGATAGGCTGCTGCATCTGCCCGGAAAGTGTTTACTATACCTTATCCACGGCGAAGATTGATCAGGATCTCTTCAGTTCCGGGTTTTTTCAGCGAGCCTTAGCCCGCTACATCAAGTCGGGAAAATATGCCCAGAGACTTAGTGCTTTGAACAGAAGGGCCGCAGAGATGTACAAAGAGGCTTTCAGCCTCCTGAAAACGGTGTGTCGTGATATTGGTCTGGGAGAAGATATCTGTATTCCTGGAGACGGGGGGTACTCCTTCTGGTGTGTCCTGCCGGAATCCCTAAGTACGGCGGAGCAGGGGATAGCGTCCGGCATTGAGGTGCTGCGTCCCCTGACAGAGGAACTCAAGCGGCGGGGGAGTTTTATCTGGACCCTTGAGCCCGGAGCTCCCTATCTTGGCGGATGGAACAATGGTGCCGTTCATGCCTTCTGTCTTCGATTCAGCCCCTCTGATAGTATATGAAAGGCTTCACGAACTGTTTTGTAAAGAAGTGCCTTGCCCTAAGTGCCGAGTGAATATACACTGTTCTGTATGGATAAACTGACGTTGGATTATTATAATAGAAATGCCGGGAAGACAGCAGAGCGATATGAATCGGTGCAGCCGAAGAGTCTGCAGCGTCAAATTTTCAAAGAGGCTGAAGCATGCCTGGGAATTACGAAGAAGAAGTCCCTGCGAATACTCGAGGTGGGCTGCGGCTCCGGCAGGGAAGCTGCTTTGCTCCTGAAAGCGGGGCATACTGTTCTTGCACTGGACGGCAGCCGCGGTATGGTAGAGCATGCAGAGACCTATCATCCGGAGCTGAAAGGTCGCTGCTTCACTGCGGAGCTTCCCTTTTCTGACAGCCTATTGGCATCGTCCCTGTTTTCCCGTCGCTTCGATATGGTCCTGCTGCTGGCGGTAATTATGCATCTTGATGATGCTGCCCTTAAGGATGCGCTTGATCAAGTAAGGAGGGTGCTGGCACCTCGGGGACGTGTGATCATAAGCAGCTCCTTCGGTCGTCCCGGCATCAAAAATGACCGCGACGAAGAGGGGAGGCTCTTTGTTGAACGTTCCGGAGAGGATCTCAAGTGCAGTCTGGAGGAAGCGGGCTTGAAACTCAGCCGTAGTGGTGAAGAAGCAGACAGAATGGGGCGCGAAGGCATCACATGGAATATGCTTACTGCAGAAAAAATGAACCCGCTGGATGATTCATAAAGCAGGATTGGGAACAGATGAGATGTATGACGCCGCTTGAACGAATTGGGGGGCCTTGTAAGGGCTCTACTGATGGTATACAATTTAAAGTATGACAGAAATGCTAATGATGTCTTGATGCAATTTTCGGATTGCTGAAGAAAAAATACAATTCTATGTACAAAGGGGAAGGCAGAAATGTATGTACCGAATGAGAAACGTTATGAAAAGATTCGCTATAATTACTGCGGGGAAAGCGGATTAAAACTACCAGCCCTATCTTTGGGGCTGTGGCACAATTTTGGTGATGTCACTTCACTGGATAATGCTCGAAGTATGATTCACACGGCATTTGATCTTGGGATCACTCATTTTGATTTGGCCAATAATTACGGACCTCCCGCCGGTTCTGCGGAATTGAATTTTGGAAAGATTTTACGCCAGGATCTTTCAGCGTATCGTGATGAGCTGATTATTTCAACAAAAGCGGGATACGATATGTGGCCGGGGCCCTACGGAAACTGGAGCAGCCGAAAGTATTTACTGGCAAGTCTGGATCAGAGTCTTAAGCGGATGGGCTTGGACTATGTAGATATTTTTTATTCCCACAGGTTTGATCCTGATACGCCTCTGGAAGAGACCATGGGGGCTCTTGAAACAGCGGTGCGGCAGGGAAAGGCGCTGTATGCGGGGATTTCTTCCTATTCTTCTAAAAAAACCAGGGAAGCCTGGAATATTCTGAAAGCGCGTAATGTCCCTGTGATAATCCACCAGCCCTCATATTCCATGCTGAATCGATGGGTTGAGGATGAACTGCTGGACACCTTGGATGAGCTCGGCATGGGGGCAATTTGTTTTTCACCCCTTGCCCAGGGGATGCTGACGGATAAGTATCTTAATGGGATTCCCAAAGATAGCAGGGCGAAAACTTCCGGCCATTTTAAGACCCAGGAGTTCTTGACGAAGGAAAACCTTGAACGTATTCAGGGACTTAACAGGATTGCACAAAAGCGTGGGCAGAGTCTTGCGCAGATGGCCCTGGCTTGGTGTCTGCGTCGAAAGGAGATCACGTCGGTACTTATCGGGGCAAGTTCGCCGAAACAGATTCAGGAAAATGTAGCGGCGCTGGATAATCTGGATTTTTCAGATAGCGAACTGAAGGAAATTGATTCATTCGCCGTGGAAGGTCATATCAATCTTTGGGCAGAGTCCAGTAATAACGGCTGATTTCGCCGTACTGATTCCGCCGTACTGATTCCTCCTTGCTGAGTCACCTTTACTGAACTGAATCGACCTGGAACCGGCCTTCCTGTTTATAGATCCTAATACGGATATCAGTGAATATCAGATATCAGTGAAGAAAAAATTGAGTGAATTTGGGAAAAAAATCGTGTATACTAGTATCTCTAGTAATTACTGCTGAAAGCAGGATATCGGGAGGAGTGCTTATGGATACGGAAAAGACTATGCACGATACTGCAGCGCTTCGGAAAAAACTTAAAGGAAAGACTGCTGTTGCTTTGGGGGGCGGAGCCGCTCTTGGTGTCTCCCATATTGGTGTTCTTCGGGCTCTTGAAGAGTTCGATATACGGCCATCCATTTTGAGCGGCAACAGTGCCGGAGCCTTGATAGGCGGAATCTACTCCACCGGCATCGGTATGGATGAGATGTATGCTATAGCTCGGTCAGTGGATGCCAAAAAAAGTGCTGCCTTATTTCGCCCGACCCTTCATCGGGGCGGATTGATTGACGGAAAAGCGGTAAAGAAGTTTATTCACGACATCATCGGCGATGTACGGATAGAAGATTTGCCCATCCCGTTTATCGTATCTGCCGTTGACCTGAACAGCGGGGAACTGCTTTATTTTACAAAAGGGCCGCTGATAGATGCGATTATGGCAAGTATTTCTGTACCTGGGGTCTTTGTTCCTTACAAAGCAAATGGAACACTGCTTGTTGACGGTGGAATCCGCAGTACAATTCCTCTGGAGGCCCTGCCGGCATATGATCCGGATATTACCATAGGCGTCTCTATCCTGAAAAAAGGAAATATGGCAAAAACTCCTCGATTTACTGAAATTCACGCTGCCCTTGAAGAGGAAAACGAGTATGATCCGAAAAATTTCCTGGAGGTTCTCCAAAATACCCTCAACTTGGATAAGCTGTTTCCCAATAAAGATGTCCCCATATCCACAAGCATTGTCATTGAAGCAGTCAGTATCATGCTTACTGGATCAGGATATCGTGAGATGGAAATAGCGGATCCAGATATAAAACTTGTTATCGATGTAACGGAAACGAAACTCTGGGAGTTTTCCCATGGTGCTGAAGTTGTTGAGAAAGGGTATCAGCAGGCGCGGCGGCAGCTGGAAAATTATCTAGGGGAGCCAGGAAAAGACTGAGGATGTCGAGGAGACCGAGGAGGCCTGAGGTGACTGAGAAAAGGGGCTGAAAAACCAGGCCTTACTGAGGCTTACTGAAAAAAACCTGAAAAAAAGGCTGAAAAAAACCTGATTTTTATCAAAGCGGCATACAAAAGTTAAGATTTTACAGCCAAATTATTGATTTAAGCAATTAAATGACGATTTATGTTTCAATTAATCTCAAGTATATGGTATAATACGTCTATTCTAAATACTATTAAGAAAGGAGCTATTATGAGTTTACGTGATCAAATTACAGAGCAGTTTGAAATCTATATTGCCGAAAGTAAAAGGTTCGAAGAAAACGGCGTGAAAGTGGCAGCTACCAGAGCAAGAAAAGCTTTGGCAGAGATCGGCAAATTGGCAAAAGAAGAGAGAAAAGAGATTCAGGACAAAAAGAACGAAATGTAATTTGACCTTTGTGCTTTTTTCTCAAGGTATCACAAAAAAACCTTCTCGCGGTGGTAGAAAGACTGCTGCAGTTTGTGTTTTGTCAGATGGACCGTACATGATGCAGCGTGTACGGTTTTTTCTTTATTCTCATTAATTCTTATGATGTACTTGTGTCCTCGAAACCATGCCGCCCATGCATTTGGATATTGGTTCTTCAGGAGTGCCTGTGCGCTATAGATGCCTGATCCTCGACCATGATGATACAGCGGTAAACAGTACTCCCCTGCTTCACTATCCTGCCCATCGCAGGGTGATGGAGATATTGCGTCCTGGAACCGAACCGGCGAGCCTGGAGGAGTGGATGCGTAAGAATTTCTCCCCCGGTATCCTCTCGTACCTGGAAGATGAACTAGGCTTCAGCCCCGAAGAGGTCCAGCAGGAGTACGAAATCTGGCAGGAGTTTGTACGGAATAAGCCGGCGCAGTTTTTTCCAGGCTTCATACCGACCTTGCAGGAGTTTCATGAAAACGGGGGGATCCTCGCAGTCATATCACATTCCACTAAAGAAAATATCCTCAAAGACTATGCCGCCGCCGGGGCAGAACATCTTATTCAGGCAGTTTACGGCTGGGAGCATGAAAAGGAGATGCGTAAACCTTCTCCCTACCCAGTGAACCGAATCCTCGAAACCTTCGGACTCAAGCGCAGTGAAGCCCTCATCCTTGACGACCTGAAACCAGCGGTCATCATGGCAAGGGCTTCCGGCGTAGATATTGCAGCAGCGGGTTGGGGAATACAGGTCCCGGAAATTGAAGAGGAGATGCGATCAGCCTGCACCTATTACTTCGAAACAATCCGGGACATGCGGAATTTTCTCATGAATCATTCAGGCTGATGGCTAAGCGCTCGGTTCCAGCCGCCAATGCAAAGTTCAAGCTCAACTTCGTGAAGATCATCTGCAGAAAAGGTCGGAAACAGCCTCCAATGAATCGATGATGGCGATGTGCTGCGGACACTGGGGCTCGCATTCCCCGCAGGCGATACACATATCCGCTGTATGTCCCTTAAAAGAGCTGAGGTAGTTTTCCTTCCAGCCTTCGGTATCCTCAAACATCAGGGCATTATTATAGAAGCGGAACGCCTCGGGGATATTCACGTCATGGGGGCAAGGCATGCAGTAGCCGCAGGAAGTACAGGGGACCTCGATCTTATCCAGGAACATTCCTTTGACCTCCTCCACCACGGAGAGATCTTCCTTGGACAGGGCTCCCGATTCGGCATTCTCCGCTACAGCAAGGTTCTCATCAGTTTGGGCCATGCTGCTCATGCCGCTGAGGACTACGCTGACCCGCGGATCATTCCAGACCCAGCGCAGAGCCCACTCCGCCGCAGTCCAGTCCCTCGGAGCACGATCAAACACCTGCTGAATATCCTCGGGAAGGTCGCCGGCAATCCCGCCGCCCCGCAGCGGTTCCATCACCACAATACCAATTCCCCGGTCATACGCATAGGCAAGCCCTTCACTTCCTGCCTGCATATGGGTATCCAGGTAGTTGTACTGAATCTGGCAAAAATCCCAGTTATAAGCGTCGATTATGGTCTTGAATGTGTCCAGGTCATCATGAAATGAGAACCCGATATTTCTGACACGGCCGTCGGTACGGGCTGTATCCATAAAATCAAATACCCCATGCTTCTTAAGTTCCTCCCAGCGATCCTTGTCCAGAGCGTGAAGCAGGTAGTAGTCGATATGGTCGGTCTGCAGACGCTTCAGCTGCTCATTCAGGTACTTGTCAAAATCTTCACGGGAAGAAACCAGCCAGCTCGGCAGTTTCGTGGCCAAATGCACCTTTTCCCGATAGCCGTCCGCCAGGACCTCCGCTGTAAAGGGTTCGCTCTCTCCGCCGTGGTAGGGATAGGCTGTATCAATATAATTGACCCCCCTGTCGATGGCTTTGCGCATCATAGCAGTAGCCTGCTCCCTGTCGATATCCTTTGAATCCGCTGATTTCAGCGGCAGCCGCATGCAGCCGAAGCCGAGAATCGAAAGGGAATCTTCTGCTTGTGGAAATCTTCTGTATTTCATCTGCTCCTCCCTGAAGTCAAAATGATTTGTGTTTTTCTCATATACCGGCATTATGCATAGTACCGTATTATAAAGACTAGCATACTAATCAGCTTTTTTGAATGAGCTTATACCTGTTTCTTGCCATGTCTTAGATGAGTTCCTGAAAGAAATAAAAGATTATCATCCCCGTACTCACTGTCTTGAGCAGGACTCCGCCGAGGAAGCCCATGAAAGCGCCGAATCCGGAGCGAAGTGCCTCACGGGAAGAGAGGCCGCCGGTGAATTCACCGATAGCAGCACCGAAAAATGGACCAATGATGATGCCGAAGGGCGGGAAGATGAACAGCCCTGCCAGAAGGCCGATTGCGCTGCCCCAGACGGCGCGCCGGCTCCCGCCGTATCTTCGGGTGCTCCAGAGGGGAATAAAGTTATCCAGAATTGTCACTCCCACTGCAGCAGCCGCCCAGAAAATGAGAAAAGGGGTGCTGAAGGAGTGTGATTCCGTAAGATGCAGCAGCACGAGACCTCCGTATGCAATGGGCGGTCCCGGAATGATCGGGATAATGCAGCCGGCAAAACCGACGATGAGAAAAAGAACTCCAAGAATAATAAGCAGTATTTCCAGCATATCAGACCTCCTTACAGTGATTAAACTCCTGTCGTCCTTCCTGATGCAGGACGAATCGGTGAATCCGTAAATAGTTGAGCTTCTATGATTTACGGTGATGCTGACGCATAGCTTCTGAGCTCTCGCAAAAGCATCCAGCGGGAAGTGAGACCAGTAATAGAGTAACTGAACAGAATGCCGATAAAAACTCCAATGGGGCCGTAGAGCAGAGAGCCGAGCAGGCCGAGCGGAATTGTCAAGCCGAACATCTGCAGCAGGCTGAGAGAAGCCGCCTTAAACGGCTGACGAAGCACATTCAGCCCGGCGGAGACAATGATGAAGATCCCCTGCAGACCATAGGCCAGGGATACAATTTTCAGGTACATAGCCGTGGTGCGGTAAACGCTGGGATCATCGTTGAATATCCGGGATATGGGGTTTGCGAAAAGTAGGAAAAGGACAAAAACCGCTGCCCCGATGGTGAACGAAAAAATTTCACTCTTCTGAAAACCCTCCTTAACCCGGTGAATGAGATGTGCCCCGATATTCTGTCCGATATAGGGACCCATGACACTGGAGAGGGCGTTGACCGATGCAAGTGCGAAAAACTCAATCCGAGTTGCTACTCCGTAACCAGCTACAATTTCCGGGCCGTACTCCGCCAAAATGCGGGTGACCACGCCAGCCCCGAGGGGGACAATCATTTTTGCAGCCATATTGGGAACGCCGATGTAGAGTATCTGCTTCCAGGAATCAACTATTTTTGAAAATGGCGGCTTATCGAAACTGATCAGATGCTCCCTGACCAGAAGCACATACATGATGATGCAGAAGGTAACGGATCTACCCAGAAGAGTTGCTGTGGCAGCTCCGGAGATGCCCATCCGGGGAAAAGGTCCTAGTCCGAAGATGAGAAGCGGATCCAGGGCTGCATTGACTAAAGCACCGACGACCATGAGCATGCCGGGGGTCTTTGTATCTCCGATTGCCCGGACTGAGTTATTGCCGATCATGGGGAAAATGACGAAAATCATTCCCCAGTACCAGATCTTCATGTAGTCATGGATATAGGGCAGCACTGTTTCGGTTGCGCCGAGAAGCCGAAACAGCGGGTTGATGGTGGCAAGACCGATCCCTGCGCAAATTCCCACGACAATCAGGCCGAGCATAAGGCTGTCAGTGGCAAGCCGTTTAACTTGAGCGTGATTTCCGGCCCCTAGGGCGCGGGATACCAATGCCGAAGTTCCCATGCCCAAGCCGAGGGCGATACTTTGCACTACCAGAACCACGGGGAAGGTAAAAGCAAGTGCGGCGAGCTGCTCTTTTCCCAACTGGCCGACAAAGAAGGTATCGACAATATTGTACATTCCCATGCTGAGAATGCCGAAGATCATCGGTATGGTCATTCTGATGAGAAGCGGCGCAACCCTGCCTTCCGTGAGATTTGCCTTTGCTGATCGCTTCGGAACTTTTCCGAATAGTTTCATGAAGTCTTGTCCTGTACGCCTTCCTGCGCTTTTTCTGCACCGGACGGAGGGGTATCTGGGTTCTTGCCGGCGCAATCGGCTATGGTGATGACGCCTTTGAGGCTTTTTTTCGTCTGCAGGAGCTTCAAGCCGGCCGCCTCTATCAGCTGTTCCAGGCCGCCGTTCCGCTGATAGTTCCTGAAGCCCCGGTAATGGTCTCCCGCGGCGAGGCGTTCAATGATGAATGCCCCCTTTCCCTGCATGTTGTTAGGCAGGGGGCTTGAATAATCGGCAATGATCAGGCGTTCAGCGGTTCTGGACATCTCCAGCAGTATCGGAAGGCGGTATTCCTCCGGCATTTCGTGCAGAGCCAGACTGATAGTAGCGATATCGAATTCGTAAGCATCAGCAAAATGAAGATTCCTGCCGTCCCCATGTATAAAGGAGATGTGATCGTGGCTGCCTGTTTTAAGACGGGAAGATGCGCAGCTTGCCATGGCTGAGTTGATATCCACCCCTACGACGCGGGAACAGGTCTCGGAAAATAGAAGTGACTGAGTGCCCGTGCCGGAGCCAAGCTCAATGACGCTGCTTCCTTCAGGAATCATTTCTGCAATATCCTTTCTGAGGTGCTTGAGAAGAGGATCTATGAATAAGCGATAAAAATGACAGGTAACGGACATAGCAATTACTGCTCCTTGCATGCATCTGATTCTCTTTCAGGGGGTTTATAAAACTGCCCGCAGAAAAGAAAAGAGAGAGATTAGATAATTGTACCCGCGGAAAAAGGTCTTTGCAAGAGAGTCCTGCTGACCTCATTACAAAGACCGTTGCTGGTTCTGATATAAGCAATGTATGCAAAGCAGTTAGGCATATTTGATTTCAAAGCATAGCCGGTTTTCAGGATTTTTTTTCAGCATTCTTGGACTTGCTGGACTCATCCGGAGGGAGAATCTGCCGCAGGAATTCCTGGGTTCTGGCATGTTCCGGGGAGGAGAACATCTTTTCCGGTTCCGCTTCTTCCAGGATGATGCCTTCGTCCATGAAAATAACTCTATGGGCAGCTTCTTTTGCAAACCACATTTCATGGGTTACGACGATCATGGTCATCCCTTCTCTGCCAAGGTCTTCCATAACGCTGATGACTTCGCCCACCAGTTCCGGATCCAGGGCGCTGGTCGGTTCATCGAACATCATGACCTTCGGTTCCATTGCTAGAGCTCGGGCAATGGCAACCCGCTGTTTCTGCCCCCCGGAAAGCATGGAGGGGTAGGTGTTTGCCTTATCCTCAAGTCCCACCTTCCGGAGCAGCTCGTAGGCCATTTTGTGGGCCTTCTTTTTGGATATACCTTTTACATGGACTGGTCCTTCCATTACATTTTTTATGACCGACATGTGGGGGAACAGGTTGAAGTGCTGAAATACCATGCCGAGATCCTGACGAACATGGTTCAGGGCTTTCTGATTCTCGAATTCGATCTTTTTTCCCTGCAGGTAGATGGATCCCTTCTGGGACTCCTCTAAGGCATTGATGCAGCGGAGGAGGGTGCTCTTTCCTGAACCGCTGGCGCCGATTACCACAACCACTTCTCCTTCCTGGATTTCCAGGTCAATGTCTTTCAGTACATGCAGGTCGCCGTACCATTTCCCGAGATGATCTATCTTCAGGATGGGTTCTGCAGCGGCTGTACGTTCATTTTCTGTCTGTTTTGTTTCAGGTGATTTATTTGTTTCAGTCACGGTCACTTACCCTCAATCGTTTTTCAACCCGGTGTACGGCAAAAGTAAGTACACTGGTCATAATGAGATACCAAATGGCTACGATAATCAGCATTTCCATATACATGAATGATGATGAGCCGAGCTGGCGTCCTCGTAAAAGCAGTTCCGGTACGGCGATGGTGCTTGCCAGGGAGCTGTCTTTCAGTGCAATGATGAACTGGTTGCCCAGGGGCGGTACAGCCCGTTTGAATGCCTGGGGTAGGATGATCCTTCTCATAGCTTTTTTTTGGGGCATTCCCAAGCTTCTTGCTGCTTCCATTTGGCCGTAATGAATAGACTGGATGGAGCCTCTGAAAATTTCGGCAATATACGCTCCGTTATGTACCCCCAGAGCAATAATAGCCGAGGGGAAGGGAGGGATAGTGACTATGGAGGTCAGCCCGTAGTAGATGATGAAGAGCTGTAGAAGCAGAGGCGTTCCACGGATCACAAAAATATATGCATTTGAGATTCCCGATGCGGCTTTGTTTGAGGACAGCTTGCCCAATGCCACGATGAGCCCTAGAACAAGACCCGTTAAGATTCCTAGGGTAGTGATCTCAAGGGTATAGAGGGCTGCCTGGGCAAAAAAGAAGAACTTCTCAGGGATTACGGTAAAATCCCAGGGGATTATATTATTCACGAATGTTTTCTCCTATTCTCGATCTGCAGAGGGCTGTATGCATGAGAAAGAGCCAGCAGGCTCCCTGAAGGAAGCAGTACCGGCTCATTCATTCCCGAGCGAGTGCTGGGATCGCAAGGTGAAATACCCCGCCCTTTGGGGCCCCTTGGGGCGGCAAAGAAGGCAAATCCTTGTGGGTCCAGGACTTACCTTGGGGTATTGATACCTTGCATTATGCAGTTTTACATTCCACCGCAATGTCGGGATATTTTATTCCACAGTAATGTCTTCACCGTTGAACCACTCTCCGCTGATTTCGGCCATGGTTCCATCAGCGCGCATGTCTGCAAGGATGGCATTGACCTCTTCCCTGAGTTCGTCGTCGTCAGCATGAAAGGCAACGCCCATTTTTTCTGTTCTGAGTACGGAGCCTACCAGTTGGAGGTCATCCCCCTGCTTCAGCTGGGCGATGGCATTGAGTCCTACGATCCTGTCAGTGAGAACCCCGTCTACACGCCCGTTCAGGAGTTCAAGAAGGGTCTGATTATCATCTTCATAGAGTTTCACTTGTACGCCGAGTTTCTGTGCATCGCTCTCAAAGGTTGTTCCTGTTACCAAGGCTATGGTAGAATCGCCGTCCAGGTCTCCAGGACCGGAAATATCACTGTCTTTTCGAACAATCAGCTGCGGTCCGGAGTAGTAATAGGGAGTTGAGAAGTCTACAATTTTCTCCCGTTCCGGGTTGATTCCCATACTGCCGAGAATTCCATCGTAACGTTTTGCACGGAGACCTTCAATGATTCCATCCCAGGCGGTAGTCTTGTAATCAAGCTCTTTTCCCATTCTGTCGGCTATTTCCGCTGCAATATCTACATCAAAACCGATGACGTCTCCATCATCAGAGATGAAATTGAAGGGCGGGTATCCGCCGGAACCGGCAAAGGATATGGTATCAGCTGTATCCTGCTGGCCTTGTGCAAAGAGTGCAGCCGGAGCTGCAGCTATGAGCAGGGCTATTATGATTCCTGTTAAAGCTAGTGTGCGATTTTTCATATTTCCTCCAAATATATATGTGACGTAATAATTAGTATACTAAACAAAAATTGACAATTAATCAAGAGGGGCAGCTGCAGATTTCATGACTTTGTCCAACTGCGCTGCTCGTTTTTTTGGGAAAATTTCTATACTGCTGTTTTTATTAGTATACAAGTGTGATAATCTGCCGTAAATTCTTTTTATGTCTTCTGGTATGTTTATGCAATATAAAGATATAATAGTTTGAAAGAAGTATTTGTGAAAGTTTTCTTATTAATATGTGTATCGGAAAGTGTGGTAATTTATCTTTTTCCGATCATTGGAAAAGAAGATGGTTTTCGATCAGTTTATTAGTAAGCTAAAATAAAAGTATAATTTTTAAAAATAATAGTTTAGCATCAAAAAAAATCACAAAAAAATAGCCAGCCGAAGTCTTGACAACAGGAAATCTTTGCAATTCAATTGAGTGATTGATGAGGGATGTATGCCGTCTCTGCGGGGGAAATATCCTGTAAAAACCGGTGAAAATGTCTGGATGGAAATATCTGGGTGGAAATGCCTGGATGAAGTGCAGATTTGGAAAATATGCAGACACATAGGGAGCAGTTCATGCTATTTCGTTCTCATTTTGAAGATAATTCCACAGGAACGTATGCAGCGAATACCCCTCGAAACCGAGTTTTTGGGTTTTTATGGACAGCAGATGTGAGGCTGTCTGTTCGTGCTGCGTTCTGTATTATACTGTTCCTGTTCTTGTGTTCCTCTCCTCTTGTCGGGGAGGAGTTTAATTTTTCCCAGATTTCCCTGGAGGATGGACTTTCCAGCAATTCCGTCTACTGCGTCTATCAGGACAGTCGGGGTTTTATGTGGTTCGGTACCTTCAGTGGTCTGAACAGGTATGACGGGAGCTCTTTGAAGCGTTACAAACCGGTGGCTGAGGTACCCGAAAGTATTTCGGGGTCTCTCATTTTTGATATATTTGAAGATTCGAAAAAGCGTCTCTGGATAGGTACAGACGGCGGCGGTTTGAACCTCTATCATCCCGAAAGCGACAGTTTCAGTCACTACCGGCATCATCAGGATGAAGCTTTATCCTTGTCCAGTGATAAAGTGTTTTCCATATACGAAGATGACCGCGAAAATATCTGGGTTGGGACCGCTGGGGGCGGTTTGAATCGTTATGATACGGAACTGGAAGGCTTTATTCACTATCCAAAGGATTCTGAAGAAGCTTTTCGGCTGGAAGGTGATATTATCCGCAGTATTATGCAGGACTCACAGGGAAGATTGTGGATAGGAACAGAGGGCGGAGGACTGTCCAGATACCGCTATGAAACGGATGATTTTATTACGTATCGTGCTGCAGATAGATTTGAAGATGGAGAAGCGGGAAGTACTGAAAACAAACTGGGTAATGTTAGTGAAGAAATTGTGCAGAATGATGCTGAACAGGATCTAGGGGGTGGAGATGATGGTAAAGGCAGCGCGCTGGTTTCAGACGTTGTCCGCTGTCTTTTTGAGGATTCCCGGGGAAATGTCTGGGTAGGTACTGATGCCGGTCTGGATCGATATGATTCAGACATAGATGGATTTATCCATTATCTTCCCCTGCAGGATGAATTCATCCGTACCATAAATGAAGATGAAAGAGGGCAACTATGGGTCGGCACTGAAGACAATGGAATATTCATTATCGATAGTTACGGTTCTGAGGAATTAGTCCATATCACCTATGAAGAATTCTCTGAACGAAGCATCAGTAGTGATAATATCCGACATATCTACAACAGCCGGGACGGACTTATCTGGATTGCCTCAAAGGGCGGAGGTCTTAACCTGTATAATCCGAATTCTTCGGTTTTTTCTCACTACCATAAGAATGCGGAGCACGGTTTCAGACTGAGTGATAATAATATCCGGCAGATTTATGAGGATTCCCGAAAAAATATATGGGTTGCTACCGACGGCGGAGGCATCAACAGGATATCTGAGAATGGAGAACTGTCTGAATTTCACCATGATCCCCTGAATGCCCAATCCCTCAGCAGTGATCAGGTATATTCGGTGGTGGAAGATGCTTTCGGGGATATTTGGATCGGTACTGATGGGGAGGGGCTCAATAGGTATAACCCGGATACTGATGAATGGACACGTTTCTATTACGACCCTGAGGATCCGTCATCCATCAGCAGCAATGTCGTCTGGGCTTTGTTTGCTGATTCAGACGGGCGTTTGTGGGTTGGTACGGAGGGCGGCGGTCTGGATATGTACGATCATGGGAAAGATCGTTTTTACCGGTACAGTGAATTGGTGGATGTAAAGGGCGGTATCATGGGGAATTCCATTCGTTATATCACTGAGGATCGAGAAGGGATCTTGTGGGTGGCTTCCTGGGATGGAGGTTTGAGTAGGATTGACTTGGATACGATGGAGTTGTTTACCTTTGAACGGGATCCGAACGACAGACGCAGTTTAGGTGATAATAGTGTTAATGCGGTGCTTGAGGATCAGGCCGGCAGATTATGGATAGGGACTTCGGGGGCGGGTTTGGATTTGTTCGATAGGGAGAAGAAAACTTTTTCTCATTTTACCAGGGAGGATGGACTTCCCGGAGAGAATGTTTTTGGACTTGTGGAGGATGATCAGGGGTATATTTGGATCAGCACCAATAAGGGGCTAGCAAAGATGGATCCGGATAAGCGTGATTTTATTCGTTATGGACAAGTTGATGGACTTCAGAAGGATGAATTTTCCAGGAATGCTTTTTTAAAGAGCTCCAGCGGTGAGCTGTTTTTTGGTGGACCCAATGGGATGAACAGTTTCTATCCTGAGGCGGTGAAGGAGCCGGAGATTGTTCCGGATATTGTGGTTACCCGTGTCAGTATTACTAATCGGGATTCATCTCAGAGAGAAGTTATCCTTCCTGAATTCGGGAAAGGACAAAGTACAATGCGCGGCTTATCCTGGAATTCCCCAAGCGGTTCTTTAAGTGACTCTTCAAGTGAGATGTCGGATGATTCACGAATGTATTCTGTCTTTGAGGAGGAGGAAATTGAAGAAAGCAGGCAGGAGGGGATTATTCTAGAGCCTGGTGATCTGATGGCCACTTTTCATTTCTCAGTTCTGAGTTTTACTGCCCCGGGAATGAATCAGTATGCGGTCAAGCTCTTCGGTTTTCAACAGGATTGGTCTTATCTGGGCAACAATGGGAAGGTTACCTATACATCCCTGCCTCCAGGGATGTATCGTTTAAATATTATTGCATCCAACAGCAATGGGATCTGGAATAAAGAGGGCTTATCGATTCCTGTTGAAGTGCTGCCGTATTATTGGCAGACTCCAGTGTTCTGGTTCTTCATGGCACTGCTTTTGTTTTCGCTGATTACCCTGTTCTTCTACGTGCGAACCCGTAATTTGAGGAGAAGGAATGCTATGTATCGGGAATTCGGTACGCACATACAGAATGCCCGGGAGGAGGAGCGGAGCATTATTGCCAGGGATGTGCATGATGAGCTTGGTCAGCTTCTGACGGTTATGAAAATGGATGCGTACTGGCTGCAGAAGCACCCGGAAGGGAGCGTATCGGATCGGGAAGAAAAATCATCGGGTTTGGTGGATCTGCTGAATCAGAGTCTTGAATCTGTAAAAGCTCTCTCTTCGAGGATTCGTCCTCGGGCACTGGACCATTTAACCATAGCCGAAGCCATCAGATGGCAGATCCAGGAATTTGAGAAGCATAGCGATATTTCATGCAGCTTTAAGCAGTATGGAAGTATACCGAAACTTCCAG
>JAIPFU010000103.1 GCA_021736505.1 Spirochaetia bacterium
TTTCATTTTCCAATAATTCATATTGTGTTTAGAAATCTTATTATCCCTGCAGAAATTTGATATTTCATAATGGCGATACCCCAATTCTTTCATTGTCTGCCAGGATATCTCCAATGCTTCATCTTCAATATAATCTATGTCACTAAGACCATTTTTATTATGAAAGTGATTAATTCTTTTAAATAGAGGCGTGCCTTCTTCAATACTGAGATCATAGATAGAGATATGTTTAGGTGCAATTAAATCCATTATTGTAAGTATATCATTTCTTGTACCGTATTTATTCTGATATGGAATACTCGTAATCAAATCGGTATTAATAACAATTCCTTTAGTATTCTGCATTTTACGCAGCTCTGGAGCATATTTATTAAGAGTCTTAAGATTTCCGATTCTTCCAATGTAGGATCGCATCTGTTCATCAAAAGTCTGAATTCCTAGACTAATCCGTGTAACGCCCATTTCCAGCAAAATATCAATTATACTGTCATTTAAGGATTCTGGATTTATTTCAATAGTAAATTCAGAAAAAATAAATCGTGATTTTTTTAATAAATTACAGATTTTTTTCAGGTTATCAGGAGACAACTGTCCCGGATCGCCGCCACCAATATAAACAGTATCAATATTCCCAGTATATCTTTCCAGAAAAAATGCTAATTCTCTGTGTAATATAAAAACATATCTATCTATATTGAACTTAGAACAGCTTGATTCAGAATAAAAAGCGCAATAATCGCATTTCTGAGCACAAAAAGGGATATGAATATATAGTGATATTTCTTCCTGGTTTGCAGCATATGTATGAAGAAAGGATTGGAGGGTCATGT
Organism: Spirochaetia bacterium; assembly: GCA_021736505.1. The sequence goes on from JAIPFU010000103.1 coordinate 831, forward strand.
GATTTAACATTTTTTTATACAAAATAATGTGTATGTAAGATGCATTACTGAATCATACCTATTCGAGAAATGGGCCAAAACTTAAAAATAGCTTTCCCAAGTACATCTTGATTAGAAACAGGTCCAAAGTACCTTCCGTCAATAGAGTTATCCCGGTTATCTCCAATTGGCAATATGTGGTTTTCCGGAATATAGATACCGTTCTCATATTTCATATATTCTGATAAGGCTTGTTGATTTTGGGGAAACAGGGCATTTAACTGCTTATAATAGTGACGGCTTATTTCATAATAATCAATAAGGGTAGTCGTAGTCTGCTTTTGAGAGTTCTCATCAATTTCCGTAGGAACCCGCAGACCGGCGTTCCGATATGCCCTGGCAAGTCCTGATGCATGATACACATCGTAGTCTTCTTCTGATATTCTTCGCTTTGTCGTAAAATTATCTCCGGCAATACTACGGAATTCTTTCTCAGGTATTGCTTTACTAAATCCTTGTGGTTTAATAAATACCTCTCCATCTACAATTGAGACAGTATCTCCTGCAGCACCTACTGCACGCTTTACATAGAGTTGTGATCGAGGATTGCCGTCTTCATCTTTATCAATATTAACTAAAGAGAGGGTTATCATATAAACAACACGATTAAGAATATCAAAAAGAGGGCCTCTGGAAACATATGCTGGATTTTCAAAAATTATAACTTCATTTCTTTGAGGCTTAATTTTGTCAAATATTTTTGGTCCGCCAGGATATAATTCAGGTCCGAAAATATATTTATTTACAAAAACCCTGTCACCGATTTTTAAAGTATCTTCCATGGAAGAAGAAGGAATTTGATAAAGTTGAAAAATGAATTGATTGATCAGTAGAACCCAAAATACAGCCCAGAGTATTGCTTCAATCCACTCTTTTATCACACCCTTTTTCGCTTCCTTTTCTTTACGTTTTTCTATTCTTTGTTTTCTTTTTTCTAAAAGTAACTCTGTTTTCAATTCAATTGTATCGAGAAGTTTCACCATATTTGAATTCATAATAAACATTACTATCATAATATCATTCCATTGACAAGTTTGATAAGCGTAGGTAATCTTTGATCTATGAAAAATATTAGTTTAAAACCTTTATGGGGCATTCGCCCCGGATTATATATACTCATCGGACTTATCCTGATTATATGTATTATTTTGTTTCTCCTATTACTATTACCCGGAATTCGCAATAATGGAACATATATGAGTTTCACTTCAGAACCAGCTAATAGTGCTGTGTATATTGATGATTTGTATGTCGGCAGTACCCCCTGCACTGTTTTTGTTAAAAAGGGAGTGCATGCATTGAGAATAGAAAAGCCGTATTTCACAGACTTTTCCATTGATGAGTATGAAATAGAAGGAAGAATTTTCGGCAGTCTCTTCTTTAAGAAGAAGGCTTCTCAGAAATTTAGTTTACAGCTTTCTGATCCGAAAAAGTATTTTGAATCGCGTTTGCAGGAACTCTATAATTATTCTTTGATTAATTCTTACAGCAGTTCTTATGTATATCCTAATATTGGGAAACAGATACTTGAAGATTTAAAACATATTCCGGAAGTTTTTTCTACAGATTTATGGAAAACATTTATTGGGTTTTTCTCATATCTTTCTAGTTCAGAAGAGATAAATGCTGATTTGCAGAACCTTATAAAAAACCAGGAAATACTGCGCAGCAGCGGCAGCGATTCACAAGAAATACTCAAACAACTTAGTGCTATTGAAAAGTTTATTAGTGATAAGAGTATACTCGAAGAAAATCTTACTGATGAAGAAAATAAATTCCCAGAGGCAGAAAATGAACAAGAAGAAAGTTCAGATTTATATTTTACCGATTTAAATCTTCTTTTTACATACATTGACAGTGGTGAGTTCATTTACGGTGATACGGATTTTTCAACAAACTCACCATTGTATTCTTACCCTGCAAAAGCTTATCACGAAGGTTTCTATGTGCTGCAGTCTGTGGTCACTCAAAAAATGTATTCTGATTTTCTTGAGAAGAATCCTGAGTGGCTTAAATCAAATAAGAGTGAACTTATTGCTTCTGGTCTAGTAGATGATCAGTATTTACAGGATTTTTTTTCTGAGAGCAGCAATCCTGTAACTTATGTATCGCAATTTGCGGCTTCAGCATATTGTGAATGGCTGACTTCTATTGTTCAGGAGAAATACCCTGAATACTCAGTTGTTCTTCCTCAATTTTCTCAATGGGAAAAATCAGCAAGCTTACTCGGAACCGGCCAAAGGTCGAATGAAACTTTTTTTTATAACGTATGGCAATGGACAAATAGTATTTTCTACCCCTCTTCACCATTTTCACAAGATAGAGCTTCTTTCCAAGCGACTGAAAATGTTTTCGACTTACATGGTCAGTTTATCGTTAAGGGTGGTTCAAAAATTGACAAAAAGGGGACAGTTTCCCCATATACAAATGGATCTCTTTCCCAAGAAACCTGTTCACCCGTTGTGGGATTTCGTCCGATATTAATAAAAGATTAATAGTTTTTGTTTGATTTCACCATTTTTTACAAATCAGGAAATAATACATGAAAGATTCCATTAAGACTTTACAAAAAAATAAAAAAGCTTTTTACAATTTTGAGATTATTGATTCACTTGAATGTGGTATAGAACTAAAGGGTTCTGAAGTAAAATCTATAAGGCTGAATAAGTTTTCATTCAGTGATTCATATATACGATTAACTAAGCATATGCAGTTAGTGCTTGTAGGATTCCACATTTCAAAGTATGAACAGGCAACAATTGAGAATCATGATCCGGACAGAGAAAGAAAACTTTTAGCACATGCACAAGAAATCAAACGACTGAAAAGAAAAGTTGATGAGAAAGGACTAACATTAGTCCCTATCAAAGTTTATCTTAAGGGAAATTTGGTTAAGATAGAAATTGCTTTGGCAAAAGGGAAAAAAATGCATGATAAGCGGAACAGCATTCGAGAAAGAGATATGAAAAGAGATGCAGAAAGGTCTATGAAATATACTTAATATTAAGTACTCATTTCATATACTTAAAACTTGCTAATTCTTAAGAGTGATTCCCTTTAGGAGTTTTGTTACTTATAATAATCATAAATTTATTTATGAGAGGAATTTTGTGACACCTTCTATTTTAATAATTGATGATGATCCTAAGACACATTCTTTTTCCCAAGATTATTTCAACAATATTAACTGTAAATCATTTTTTGATTATGCATCTGGACTTAAAAGCTTTAAAAAAAACAAATTCGATCTAGTTATACTCAATATTGGCATGCAAAAAATGTCTTTTAATGCAGCTATTTCAAGCTTTATAAAGTCGGTAAATCATCCCCCATTGATTTTAGTGATCGATAAATTCCCAGATGATAAAGAATTAAATCTTTCTGGTCTTGGAAAAGTGTTTATTAACAAAAAACCTCTTCAATTAAATGTATTTAAAAAAACACTGCAAAAATGTCTGAGTAGTTTTTTTATTCCTAAGAATGAAAAAACTATAGAACTAAATGAAAAAATTAGAGAAAGATTTATTGGTTTAAGCCAGGAAGCTATTGAAGTTAAAAACTTAATTCAAAACTATGCCGGACTTAGCGAACCAGTGTTAATAACAGGTGAAACAGGTACGGGAAAAGATGTAGCAGCAAGATTGCTGCATGATCTTTCCAGATATGAAGAAAATTTTTCTCCAGTAAACAGCACGGCAATTCCTAGTTCCCTTGTGGAGAGTGAAATTTTTGGACATGAAAAAGGTGCATTCACAGGTGCTGATTTAACTCATAAAGGGTATTTGGAAATTGCTGATTCTGGAACTTTATTTCTTGATGAAATTGGTGATATGCCCAAATTTATTCAGGCAAAACTATTACGTGTTATTGAAAGCCATACATTTACCAGATTAGGAGGAACTAAAAAAATAAATATTAATACAAGATTAATAACTGCAACTAATAAGCATCTTTCTCAACAAATGAAGAGAGGGCTTTTTCGTTCAGATTTATATTATAGAATTTCAGTTCTTCATATACATATTCCCCCTTTGAGAAAAAGAAAAGCCGATATACCAATTCTCGCAAATCATTTCATAAAAAAAAATAACAGTAATATCCAATTAAGCGGTGAAGCTTTAAATCGCTTAACAAGATATAAATGGCCTGGAAACATTCGAGAATTATTTATTATTTTAAAAAGAATAATTATTAAAAAGGAGATAGAAAATATTGAAATGCCCGTTATTTCTTTAGAGGATATTGATTCTATCATGTCCGATTATAAAAATATGGAGTGGAATGTATGAATAAAAATCAGAGTGTTTCTATACCCATCTTATGGATAGGTGATTCATACGTCTATAAACATTTAAGTTCTGCAATAGCAAAAGATAATTCCCAAATAAATTTTTTTTTTACAAAAACCCCAAATTCTGAAGATACATTTGATTTAATAATTCTATCAGAAAATTTACTAGAAACGTCATTAAATTTTATTTCAATGAACACTAATACAAATTGTATTATCATTGGGAATTCATCTGTGTTTAAGTTATGCGAAATCTTCAATTTTTCTGATGCCGCTCTTTCAACATGCACTTCAGATGAGTTATTATACAAAATTAATAAATATAGAAGAAAAAAATATTTTGATATTTTGAATACACGATTCTATTTCTGTCGTCAATGTATATTTACTGAGAATAATACTATTGATATTACAAATTCCGAGTATGAACTGCTTCAAATTTTCTCATTTTTTCCAAATGTATGTATAAGTAGAAGCTTTCTTCAAAAACAAATATGTAAAAAGGGAATAAAAGAGAATTCTAGAAGTTTAGACGTATGTATGTTTAAGCTAAGAAAAAAAGTAAGAACTTTGCTAAAATTTGAACCTGATAGTGTTATATTTAAAACAATACACGGGAAAGGTTATAAAATTTGCCAAAACTAGTAAGTTCATATAAAAAGCCGACCAAAAAGCCTTGATCCATTGTTTTTTTTTATTATTCTTATTATATTATAGTAAACACAGGGGGTGTTCAGGTTTCGACTGATGGTATGAACAGGTAATGAATGCAAGCGGAGCTAGCTAACTCCTAAACTGGCTATTAATTTAACTGCTGACAATAATAATCAAGCAGATTTTGCTTTGGCTGCATAAATAACGCAGTCACGGATTTTCAGGAAGTGCTCTGAATCCTGATTTTTCTGAAAGACTACAGAGCTTACTTATAGATATTCCCAATATCTACTAAGGAAATTTATGGGATACAGTATAATAT